>JAZQQF010000032.1:0-21623 GCA_045628925.1 Oscillospiraceae bacterium
TGCTGCGTACAGCAGCGAAGAAAAGAGCAGACTGTTAAAGAAAATGCACATTTTCTTTATCGCCGGTCTTGCGGGGATGGCGGTCTTTCTTGCGATACACCTTTTCGGAGCGGGGGATACGTCTCCCGGTGACTGTATCGCCGCCTTTGGGCTTGGAATCGCTTCCGGAATGCTGCTTCTCGGTGTGATCTTCACGAGCCGCTATGCTGTGAAAATCCGGAATCTGAAAATGCGGCTGCTCAGAAAACAGGAGGGGGAAGAGAAATCGTGAACATGAGGCTTCTGATCGTGGCAGGTGTGGTTCTCGGAGCCGCTGTGATCCTGTTCGAGAAGTTTATTCATCATATTCCGCAGGTACTTGCCGTTATTCTCTACAGTCTTGCCTGTGTCCTGATTCTGGCGGGAATGATTTTGGTCAGACGGTACAACCCGTGATGGACGAAATGCCTGCATAAATGAGGGCCTGCCGCAGCGATGATCTCGCTTTGCGACAGGCCCTTTTTTCGGTGAACTCGAAACGCACAGCTTTCAGGGGAATCGGTTATGCGTTTTATTTGGATATCTTACGGACGGGGTCCGGGCATCTTGTTCAGAATGTCCGCCAGCTCGGCCATGACCTTCGGCACGTCGATGTGCTGCGGGCAATGGCTCGCGCAGCTGCCGCAGCCCACGCAGTCCTTGGGACCGGCCTTCAGGCCGCCCAGCTGCATGAGGGCCATGCCGCCGCCCAGCTTATACTGGTTGTAGATCTGCATGACCTTGGGAATGTCGATGCTCATGGGGCAATCATCGCAGCAGTAGCGGCAGCCGGTGCAAGGCACGTTGATCTCGCCCTTGAACATATCGCAGGCCTTCTGCAGGATCGCGGCGTCCGCGTCGCTGAGAGGCTCGGTATTGAAGGTCGCCACGTTGTCGACAATCTGATCCATGGTGCTCATGCCGCTGAGGATGACCTGCACATTATCCAGACGGAGCAGCCAGCGGAAGGCCCAGGAAGCGATGGACCAATCGGGATGGGCTTCCTTCAGCACCGCGTCCGCCGCGGGGGAGAGGGAGGCCAGACGGCCGCCGCGCACAGGCTCCATGACGACGACGGGGATGCCCGCCTCGGTCAGCGCTTCATACTGGCCCTTGGCGTCCTGCATATCCCAGTCCAAATAGTTCAGCTGGATCTGCGCAAAGTCCCACTTGTACTTGCCGATCATTTCCTTCAGCACGGGCACGGAGGCATGGGAGCTGAAGCCCAGCTGCTTGATGCGGCCCTGCGCCTTCTGCTCCATGAAATACTCGATGCAGCCGCGGCCGATGTAGCTGTTGATGCCGTCCTCGTTCATGATGCCGTGCATCAGATAGAAGTCGATGTAATCGGTGTTCAGCCGCTTGAGCTGCTCCTCAAACACGGCCTTGTAATCCGGGTTGGCGGAGGCCATGTACTTGGTGGCGAGCTTGAAGCTACTGCGCTCATACTTGGGCAGAACGGTGCCGAGGAAAGCTTCGCTGCCGTTGTACACGTAGGCAGTGTCGAAGTAGGTGATGCCGTTCTTCATGGCATAGTCGATGATCTCGGCGGCCTTTTCGTAGTCGATGGAGGCGCCGAAGCCCTCGCCCTTGGTGGGGAGGCGCATATTGCCCATGCCGAGGCGGGAGATGGGTTCGCCCTTGAAATCTTTCGTGATCATGTTCAGACTTCCTTTCGGTTTTATTTCCTGTTAACACCATTGTAGCGAAAAGCGGTTACCCCGTCAAGCGGAAATAACGAAAAAAGCTGCCGGAATGCGGCAGCTTTTTGGTTCGGAAGCGGGATCAATCCGTGAGCTGAGAAGCGTCGATGGGGGCGGGGCCGAAGCGGTTGGCGCCCTCGCTGGGCTTGAGCATATCAATGAAGAGCATGACGGCGCCCACGATCGGGATCAGGCCGAATAACAGCCGTGTCCACCGGTGGCCGATGTCATGTTCCCGGCGCACGAAGAGGGCAATGCCGGGCAGCAGCAGCGCCAGCGTCACGAGTACGGGGATCACAGAGGAGACCTTCCCCAGCCAGCCTGCCACGATGCCGATGGCCCAATTCATCAGAAATACCCACCAGTATTCGCTGCGGCTGGCGCGGCCGCTGAACTCCACATAATTCTGGAAGAAGCGGGTGATCGCCAGCTTCAAGCCGCAGTTCAGAACGCTGCGGGCGCGCTTGTCGCCGGTCGTATAGCTGCTGCCGGGAGTCTGCTGCGCCGGAGGCACGAAGGTCACCGTCGGCGCCTGCGGGGCATGGGGCGGTTCCGGCCACGGCTCCTGCAGCTGGGGAACAGCTTCCTGCACGGGTGCTTCCTGCACGGCTGCACCGCCCTGCCATGGGCTTTCCTGCACCGGCTGCGCCGCGGGCTTTGCGGCCTGCTGGACGGGGGTCCCGCAGTTTTCGCAGAATTTCTGGCCGTCCTGAATGGGACTGCCGCAGTTCACACAGAACATATTCCGGTCCTCCTGATCTGTCGATTTTCTGAAAAAAGCATACCATAAGCCCGGCGGAAAGTCAATTCTATGATAAAGCGTCTGCGTTGACAGAAAAGGCGGAATGTGCTATGGTGAAGAAAAAACACGGGAGAGGTTACGGATATGAAATGTGAGATCTGCGGCGCGGCGCTGGACCCGGAAACGCTGACCTGCCCGGATTGCGGCGCGAAATATACCCGCGTCTGCGTCCACTGCGGCGCGGCTGCCGGTGCGCAGGAGAAGGTCTGTCCGGCCTGCGGCGGGGATACGGCGCCGGGGCTGGATATGACCCGGGCGGAGATGGTGGCCGAGGGGATGAAGTGCTTCATGCCCTACAGCACCGAGCGGGTGTTCCATATCTATCTGGGCGGCAATCAGGACGGGGGCGGCTACGTGTTCCACAACCTGAAGGGTTATACCGCCGAGCCGCCGAAGGCGCGGCTGGTGCTGCCCGGTCTGGTGGAGGGGATGCCCATCTACGGCATCTGGAATGAGTTTTTCTGCGTGGGCGATGAGTTTATCGACCCGAAGGAGCAGGCGGCCGCCTACGCCCGGAATATGCAGATCAAAGAGATCATCGTGTCCAACGGCGTGCAGGAGGCCTTCACCTATTCCTTCTTCGGCTGCGCCGGGCTGGAGGTGCTGGAGCTGCCCCGCAGCCTCCGGGCCATGAAGAACGATTTCTACGACCTGTTCATGGACGGCGAGGAAGCCATGGGCAACGGCGTGAAGAAATGCCCCATCACCATCCGCTACCACGGCACGGAGGAGGACTGGGCGCAGGTGGGCGTTACCAGCCGCTTCAATGACTATGTGCAGATGGGCTGCATCAAAATGGAGTTTCTTGGCCGGGATGACGGCTGAACGAACGAAATATGAAATGCTCCCGGCGCCGAAGCGCCGGGAGCTTTTGCTATGCATTTTGCTGTTTTTTAGACTTCGGAAAACTTACGCGGCCATGTAGGCGTCGTAGGCTTCCTGATAGATCTCGGTGATGCGGGCCATGCCCATATCAGCCAGCTGGGTCTGGAAGGAATCCCATTCCGCGAAGGACTTCTCACCGGTGAGGAACATGACGAAGTTCTCGGAGAAGTAGGTGGCCGCGTCGGAACGGAGGGAGTTGACCTCGGCGGAGTCATCGTCGGAGATCTTGATGGCGGCGGGGAAGTTGTAGATGCCGTCGTAGTAGTCGATGCACTCGTTCCAGATGTCGAAGAACTTCAGGAGGCGGTCGCCGCCGTCGTAAGCGTAGTTACGGGCGGTGGAGTTGATGCCGGAGTCCATGGGGTTCTGCAGGTAGGCCATGGTAGCCCAGCCGACGCCCATTTCAAAGCCGGTCATGATCTCGTTCCAGCGGCGTTCGCCTTCTTCGTTGTAATCCCAGTACACGCCCTGAGGACCCCAGTTGCGGTAGTCGGCGCCGAAGGGGGAGTAGGCCCAGTCGATCCAGCTGACGACCAGCGGGATGTTCTCGCAGGTGGCGGAGACGGAGCTGCCGCAGCCGCCGAACTCGTCGGGGTCAAGGTGCCAGTGGATGTTCTCATCCGTGGTCACGCGGAGCTTCTTCATGCAGTCGTAGCGGCAGTTGGGGTTGATGCTCATGCTCTCATAGCCGGCGACTTCGGAGGGGTTGAAGAACACGGAGCAGGCCAGATCGTTGGTCAGGTCGGCGTTGATGTCTTCGATGGTGCTGACGGACTGGAAGTTGGGGCTGATGAGGCCTTCGTCGTACCAGCCCTTGATGTACTGGAGCAGGACCTTGTCGTCATCGGTGGTGCCGGTGAACTCGACCTTGCCGTCGATCACGCGGGTATAAGCGGCGGAAGCGGCATAGGGCGTGGTGTTGAAGGCGTTCCAGACGTTGGCGTAAGCGTCGATGTTGGAATAGATCTGCAGGGGGTATTCGCAGTAGCCCGCGGTCTTGACGGCCAGCAGCTGATCGTGCCAATCGTCAAAGGTGTCGGCCGCATAGGCGTTCATGCCCAGCTCATCCAGCCAGTCGCCGCGCATGAAGTAGCCGGTGGTCTGCTGGGGCTTGTCATAGAAGTCCATGAAAGCGGCCCACTTTTCGGTGGAGGGCAGGTTCACGTTGCCCCACATGGCCTCGACCCATTCAAAGTCCTTGGCCCAGCGGCAGTAGTTGGGGCAGTACTCCATCCAGTCCTTCACGTTGATGATGAAGCCATCGTCGATGCACTGGCTCAGGGGAGAACCGGAATGGTAGGCCCAGAAACCGGCGAGGATGTCATCCAGGTCGTCGCTGGCTTCGGCTACGGAGAGGGTCTCGGAAAAGCTGGCGGAGGCGAGGACGTTGTATTCAATGTGAACGCCGGTCAGCTCTTCCATGCCCATGTACATGGGCAGGTCGCCCATGCCGCCTTCAGGCAGGTACTGGGGGGTGAAGGACAGGGTCATGTTGGTGAAGACCTCGTCCGTGGTGGTGAGGGGCAGCTCATACTCGTACTTTTCGAGCGGCCAGCCCTCAGCGTCCTTGGCGTACTTGCCGGCAGCCAGATTATAGGGGCTGTCAGCGGTCTCGCCGCCAACGTCAGATCCGGCGTCAGAGCCGGCGTCGGGCGTGGTGGAGGTGCTTCCGGAGGAAGTGTTCCCGCCGGTGGTGCTGCTGCCGGAGGAGGTGTTCCCACCGGAGGAGCTGCCGCCGGAGTTGGTGTTGCCGCCGCAGCCGGCGAACAGCGCCAGCACGAACAGGACGGCAAGGATCAGTGCCAGTTTCCTTTTCATAGCGTCTCCTTTTCTGAGATGTATTTGTTTCCGAAGTATTACGGAAACTGGCTACAATATAACACATCCGAAATGAAAAAGCAAGTATTTCACAAAAGAACGAAGACGCGGACCGCAAAAATACGACAAAATCACGAAAAGAGACCGCCCGCTTTCACGGACGGTCTCTTTCTTAACAAAACGTGGTTCCCTTCATCGGGGCAGATGTTTCACTGCCGGGCCGAATCAGGACGGAAGGGGCGATTCTCAGCCGACCTTCACAGCGCCCACGCCCGCGATGGCGGCGACGCCGCTGGCGGGAGCCGCGCTCAGAGTGCAGTTGCCGTTAGCGTCGGTGGTGCCGAGGACATCGCCAGTGGTGGGATCGGTGATCTCAGCGCCGGCGAAGGGGCTGCCGTTGTAGGTGAAGGTCATGAAGTCGAGGACCCACTGAGTCGCGGTAACGGTCAGGCCGTTGGCGGTCAGGGAGACGACAGGCACCATGTAAGTGGTGTCGGCGATGACGATCAGGTTGTCGCCGTCCTTCACGGGGGCGGTATCGGCGGTGGTGTAGGCCGCATTCTCACCGGTGGCGAGAGGCGCGGAGTTCAGCAGGACGTAAGGCGTGGTGGTGACGCCCCAGCAGGTGTTGATCATGTACATGAAGTACATGGAGTCGATGCCGGCAGCGAAACCGGATTCACCGCCGGAGTAATACTGGCGATGGGCTTCCTTCAGGGCTTCTTCCACGGTGTAGGTGGAGACCTGCACGGGCTGCGCGGCCAGCTCCAGAGAACCGTTGGCGGAGATGCTCACGTAAACGGTGATGGGGGCGCCGGATTCCACGGTGGGAGCAGCGGGCATGGTGAAGGCCGGAGGAGCAGCGGTGGTGGCGGGAGCGGAGCAGACGGTCGCGCTGCCGTCAGCGGGGATCGCGGCGACGCCGGGGATAACGGCCAGAGCGGTGGCGGGAACGGTCACAACGCCGTTCGCATCGGTGGTGCCGATGACAGCGCCGGAGGCGTCCTTGACCTGCGCATTGGCGAAGGCGGAGCCGTTATAGGTGAAGGTGAAGAAATCCAGAGCCCAGCTGGTGGCGGTGAGCTTCACGCTGTCGCCGCTGGGTTCAGCGGTCAGAGAAACGACGGGCACCATGTAGGTGGTGTCAGCAACGATGATGATGTTGTCGCCGTCCTTCACGGGGGTGGCGTCAGCGGTGGTGTAAGCAGCATTGTCGCCGGTGGCGAGAGGCGCGTTGTTCAGAATGACGTAGGGAGTGGTGGCAACGCCCCAGCACTGGCTGATCATGTACATATTGTAGGTGGAGTCGATGCCGGCAGAGAAACCGGATTCACCGCCGGAGTAGAACTGGCGATGGGCTTCCTTCAGCACGCCTTCAAGGGTCATGCCGTCGGTCAGGGCGATGGGCTGAGCTTCCAGCTCGAGAACGCCGTTGGCGTTGATGGTCACGTAAGCGGTGGGGCCTTCGGAAGCGACAGGAGCGACGACTTCTTCGGCGGGCTCTTCGGTGACTTCCTCAGCAGGCTCCTCGGTGACTTCCTCGGCGGGTTCTTCAGTCACTTCTTCAGCGGGCTCTTCGGTCACTTCCTCAGCAGGCTCTTCGCCGGCGGCGGCAGCGACGGTGACCTTGGTGATGTGGGGGTTGGCACCCTCGTACCAGTACAGGAAGCCTTCCAGATCGACGACGTCGCCGATGTTCAGAGCGGTGACGGCGGAGTAGACTTCGCTGCCTTCGGGGCATTCGTCGGACTCAACGGTGAAGTTGTAGGTCGCGCCGTTGACGGAAACGTTGAAGTACAGGTCGCTGTTGGCGCCGGGAGCACCGGAGCCATCCCAGTTGTACAGGAACGCAGCCTCGTTGCCTTCGGCATCGGTGCTGGGCTCCACGGTCATGCCCTTGAAGGCGACGAACTGGTTGAGCTTCTCAGCCAGAGCATCGGTGCCGAGCAGGGCGGTCACGTCGGTGGCGGGGGCGATCCACGCGGCAGCGCCGGCAGCGGACTCGAAGGTGGCGTCGGCGATCTCGACTTCGCCGGACCACTCGGCCTTGTAGCCGCTGACCTTGATCAGAGCGCCGGGGACCAGCTTGGCAGCCTCTTCGGGGGTGACGTTCATGCGGTACACATAGTAGCCGCCTTCTTCGTCCTGCAGGAACAGGGAAGCGTTGCCATAGGCTTCAGCATAAGCGCAGGACTGCACGTAGGCGTCCACGACGACGGGATCGTCGATGGCGGCGGCGCAGAATTCCGCGTAGCTCATGACGCCTTCCTCAACGGGAGCGGTGTCTTCGGGAGCGGGCTCCTCGGTGGGAGCGGGCTCCTCAGTGGGCGCGGGCGCTTCGGTGGGCTTCGGCGCTTCGGTGGGCGCGGGAGCGCTGGTGGGGTCGGCATTTCCGGGCGTGGCAGTATTGCCGCCGTCCTTGGTGCAGGCGCAGAGGCTGAAGACCAGCATCAGCGCGAGAACCAGAGCCAGGATCTTTTTCATGTCTCTCTCCTTTTTTTTCTGGGCCCCGCAGAGCGGATGGCCCGATTTTGCCCCGAAGGGTATACACCACAGAATATACACTATGTTTTCGCATAAATCAATATGCAGATAGTCACTTTTCCTGCCGTTTCTGTTTCAGATAGCCGTAAAGCGCATAGGCGCCGATCAGCACCCACGCCGCGCCCAGCGCGCAGAGCAGGGTGATGCTGGCCTTCGGCAGGGGACCCAGCTCGGCCCGGCCGGAGCCGCCTTCCAGCTGATCCAGCCGGTAGAGGGCCGTCACGTCGGCATAGAGATTCGCGATATACCCCTCGTCGACGGTCTCCTTGCGGCGGGTGGACTTGGCCACGTTCTCGATGAGCTGACCGGCGGCGTCGCGCAGGGAGGCGGAGCCGTTCCACACCGGGGTCACGAAGGTATTGCCGGTATTGTCCAGCAGGAGCTGAGAGGCTTTCAGCTTCACGTCGTAATAGAGACTGCTATCCTCGCCCGCGCGGCTGAGGTAATCCTGATATTCCGGCGACTGCTGGGCTTTGCCGGTCACGGGCACGTAGCCCTCGGTCTGCGCATAGGCGATCTGCACATCATTGGTGAGCAGATACTGGGCGAAGAGCCACGAGGCCAGCACCTCCTGCGGATCTTCCTTGTTGAAAACGCAGACGCTGGGGCCCTGCGAGATCATCTGCGGGTGTGCCGGGTCGACCTGCGGGATGGGGTAGACCGCCGTCTCGAACTTCACCACCTTGTCCGGCGCGATGTCGGACAGGGGCGCTTCGGAGCCCATCCACGTGGCGCCCGCAGTGGAGTCGATGGCGAAGATGCACTGGCCCGCGTTCAGGAAGTTGGCGGGGTAGCTGGAGATCTTGAAGGTGGAGAAGGCGCCGGTAGCAACGTGCTGCGACACGGTGTAAAGAATTTCCTTCGTGTCGTCATTGAAAAGCAGGATGCTACCGAAGGGGTCGGAATAGCCCGCGCCCTGCTGCTTCAGAAGCTGGATCATCATATTGTCCGTGGACTTATAGATGAAGGGGATCATGACCTTCTGGCCGTTCACCAGATAATTCCCGTCGGCGTCCTTCTTCGTCGCCGCTTCGCTGACCTCCCACACGAAGTCCCACGTCAGCTCCTCCGGCAGGGTGTAGCCCAGCTTTTCCACGAAGGTCTTGTTGATGTAGCAGGCTTCGGTGGAGCGCATATAGGGGATGGCGTAGTGATACCCGGCGAAGGCGCATTCCCCGAGGAACTGGGGGATGATCTCCTCCTCGGTCGGCCCGTCGAACCGCAGCTCGCTGCCGCCGAGACCGTATTTCGGGTCGCTGAACAGCCCGTCCAACGGGACGACGGTGTTCTCGCCGGTGAGGTAGGTGGCGATGTGGTCCGGGTAGGTGATGCACACGTTGGGCGTGGTGTTGGTGGCGAGGTTCGTGATGACGTCGTTGTAAATTTTGGCGTAGTCCGTATACAGGCGCAGGTTCACGGTGATGTTGGGGTAGAGGGCCTGAAAGTCCTCGATGGCCTGTTCATAGATGCGGGTCTGGGTCTTGTTCGTGTCGTTCTTGGCCCAGAAGGTGACCTCGTAATCCCGGCTCGTGTCAAATTCCGCGGGGACCTGAAACGCCGAGCGTTCCCGGGAGCCGTGGCAGCCGCTGAGGAGCGTGAGGCAGGTGAGCGCCAGCAGCATGAGCGCCGTCAGACGCAGAATGCGCGATCTCATCCCTTGGTGCCTCCTCTCGAAACGCCCTCCATGACCTTCTTGCGGAAGCAGAGGAACAGAATGATGAGCGGCACGGAGATGACCACCACCGCCGCCATCATGGCGGGGACGTTCTCGCGGCCGAAACCGTTTTCCCGAATTTCCTGAATGCCGTTGGAAACGAGGAAGTAGGCCGCGTCGTCCGTGATGAGGCGGGGCCACACGTAGCTGTTCCAGCACTCGATGATCTTCAGCAGGGTGATGGTGATGAGCGTGGGGCGGCAGATGGGGATCATGACCTTGAGCAGGTATTTCAGATCGCTAGTGCCGTCCACCTTGGCGGCGTAATACAGCTCGTCCGGCACCTGCGCGAAATTCTCCCGCAGCAGATAGATATAGAACACGCTGGTCACGCTGGGGAGGATGAGGCCGAGGAAGGTATTTCGCAGGTCGTGGTTCGTGATGGTGACGAAGTTCGTGATGTTGACCAGCTCATTGGGGATCATCATCAGGGCGAGCAAAAGCGTAAAGTGCAGGTCGCGCCCCCGGAACTGCAGCCGGGCAAAGGCGAAGGCCGCCAGCGTGACGACCACCACCATCACCGCGGTGGTGGCCACGGTGAAGATGAGCGTGTTCACGAAGTAGCGCCCCAGCGGGACGGCGGTGAACGCGTCGGCGTAGTTCTGAAGTGTGGGGGAGAGTGTGAAGAACGCGGGCACGTATTCGGAGTTGTAGGCGCTGTAGCTCTTCACGGAGGACAGAATCATCCAGTAGAAGGGGAACAGCACGATAATTGCCCAGATGCTCAGAAGGAAATAGGTGATGGTATTGCGGACGCGGGAGCGCACCTTCGCGCTGCGCTCGATCTTTTCATAATCGGTATTCATTCCGCGCCTCCTCTCAGTAATGCACGTTCTTCTTGCTGACGAGCAGGTTGATGCAGGTGATCGTCAGCACGATGGCAAACAGGATGATGCCCCCCGCCGAGGCATAGGAGGGGTAGCCGCCGCTGTCGCCATAGAGCATATCGTAGACGTAGCCCACGATGGTGTTCATCTCCGCCGCGTTCAGCTTCGTGCCGAAGAGGGCCACCGCGTCGGAATAAGCCTTGAACGCGCCGATGAAGCCGGTGATAATGAGGTAGAACAGCATGGGGGAGATCATGGGCAGGGTGATCCTGAAGAAGATGCGGGAGCGGGAGGTCCCGTCAATGCGGGCGGCATTGTAATAGTCCTGATTCACGCCCGCCAGCGCGCTGGTGAGGATCAGAATTTTGAAGGGCATGACCACCCAGATCGTATAGAAGCAGAGGACGAACATCTTGGCCCAGTAAGGCCCGTCGATGAAGTCCACGCTGCTGCCGCCGAACAGGTTGATAATGAGGTTCACCAGCCCGTCGCTGTAGGCGGTCTTCTTGAACAGGATCATGAAGACGAGACCCACCGCCAGCGTGTTCGTCACGTAGGGGAGGAAGAACACGGTCTGATACAGGTCGCGCAGGGGCCTGATGGAATTGAGCCCCACGCTCACCAGCAGCGCCAGCCCCGTGGAGATGGGGACGGTGATGATGACGAGGATGAAGGTGTTTTTCAGGGCCTGCAGGAAATAGGGATCGTGCAGCACGTAGGAATAGTTATAGCTGCCAACGCCGAAAAAGGTCTGGCTCGCGGAGTTATAGCCCTCCTCAAAGGAGTAGATGAACACGTCCACCAGCGGATAGACCATGAAGAAGCCGAGGAACAGGATGGCGGGCAGCAGGTAGAGCCATGCTTTCGCGTTTCTGTGTTCCATCGTCAGTCCCCCGCCGGGGCGCTGCCCCCGTCAAAATACAGGCGCTCCTCCGTGTCCTTGCGGAACAGGAAGACCTTTTTGGGCTTGAGAGAGAAGCGCACGTTCTTCGCGGACGTATCCACGGTGTTCTCCGCGCTGATGATGCTGCGCACGGTGGGGTTCTGGCTGGCGGCATGGGTGGAGACGACGCTTACGTCCCGGCCCATGACCTCCACGCCGCTGAGATCGCAGGAGAGCGGGCCGTTATCGTCAAGGATGAAGCCCTCGGGACGGACGCCCACGTAGACCTCCTGATCTTCCACGCCGGGGACGGAAAGCACGTCCTGATCTCCGATGAAGAGCCGACCGCCCTTCACGGAGCCTGTGAACACGTTGATGGGCGGCGTGCCCAGGAACTTTGCCACGAACAGGTTCACCGGGCTGTCATACACCGCCTGGGGCCTGCCGATCTGCTGCACCACGCCCGCGCTCATGACCACGATCATATCGGAGATGCTCATGGCCCCGTCCTGATCGTGGGTGACGAACACGGTGGTGATCTGCGTTTCCCGCTGGATGCGGCGGATCTCCTCGCGGGTCTGCAGGCGGGGGCGCGCGTCCAGGTTGCTCAGGGGTTCGTCCAGCAGGAGGACCCGGGGCATCTTCACCAGCGCCCGGGCGATGGCCACGCGCTGCTGCTGGCCGCCGCTCAGCTCACTGGGCTTCCGATCCATGAGCCCGTCGATCTGCACCAGCTTCGCCGCCTGCTCGGCTTTCTCCAGCATCTGAGCCTTGGTGAGCTTCGCTTCGCCTTTCAGGTTCTGCAGCGGGAACAGGATGTTCTGCCGCACGGTGAGATGGGGATAGAGCGCGTAGTTCTGGAACACGAGGCCCACGCCCCGGTTCTCCGGGGGCAGGTCGGTCACATCGTCCTCGCCGAAGAAAATTCTGCCCTCGGTGGGCTTCTGCAGGCCGCAGATGAGGTTCAGCGTCGTGCTCTTGCCGCAGCCGGAGGGGCCGAGGAGGCCGATGAGTTTCCCGTCGGGAATTTCAAAGTTGAAATCGCCCACCGCCACCACTTCTTCTTTCGATTTGCGGTTGCGGCTGGGGTATTTCTTGGTCAGGTGCTGTAATACGACTTTCATTGCCGTTTCGTTCCTTTGCAGTTTATTTTTGCCGGTTCCGAAAAATGGATATACATATCTAATATAAGCCCGAAACCGGGAAGCGTCAAGTTTTCTGCACTTTTTTCCGAAAAACGCTTGACACTGACGCGGCGTCAGAGTGTAGGATACGTTCGGAAAGGGGGCGACGCCCCATGAAAAAACGGTGGCTTTGGCTGCTGCTGCTCGGCCTGTGCCTGCTCGGCGGCTGCGGGAAACGGGAAGACCCGGCGCTCCTGAAAAGTCTGGAAGCCTGCGACGCGGCCTGCTATGTGGAGCTGAAGCGGGTGGTGAGCAGCCGCGGGGAGGAGATGCTCCGGAATCCGAATGAACTGATACCCGCCTTTGAGACGCTGACGGAAAAGAATGCCCTGATTCTGGAATTTCTGGTCTGCGAAGACTGCTTCGGAAACCTGTCGAAAAAGGGAAAGGATCTGACCGAATACCAGAAGCAGGTTCTCCGCGTATACGTCAGCGGTACGGACTTGAGGACGGAGCCGCTTCACACATGGCTGCGGGATGGGGTGCGGAAATCCTTCCTCTGCCTGAGCGTGATGGAAGACCCGCCGGAATGGACGGCGGACGGGGAGGATACCGCCGTTTTCCGCCTGACCGCCCCAGACGCGTTCTTCCGGGACGAGGGCACGCAGGAGAGCATGAAGCTGCGCAAAACCCTCCGAGCCTACGCGGAGAAGCACGAAAAGCCCCGCATCCCCTATGCGGTATGGTATGGCGCGGATTTCTGGCAGCAGATCACGGATGACGAACAGGCGATGCACCTCACGGGAGAGCACGCCATCACGGATTTCCGCTGGACGGAAGCGGATTGTGGGTAAAAACGTGGGAGATTTCCGAAGCCGGAAATCTCCCACGTTATCATATTTAAGATATCGTCCCCGCGAGCAGCACGAAGCCCGCTTCGTCATACGCGACCGCGACCTGTCCGGCTGCGGGCTTCCGCACCGGCGTGTCGAACCGCAGCACCATCCCGTCCCCGTCGGGGATGAGCAGCGCCGGGAACTTCTGCGGGCGGCTGCGGAGCTTCACTTCGGCCCGGATGGGTGCGTCCAGCCCTTCCAGAAGACCGAAATGCAGGTCGGTGACGCGCACCTCCGTGGTGAGCAGCTCGGATTCTTTCCCCAATATCACCCGGTTCCGCGCCCCGTCCAGCGCGCAGACATAGAGCCTGCTGTCGGCAGAAACGCCGAGGCCCCGGCGCTGGCCGATGGTATAGCGGTGCAGGCCCGCGTGGCGGCCCAGCACGTTGCCCGCCTCGTCGGTGAAATCCCCGGCTGGAAGACCGAAGCCCCGGGCTTCCAGCCATGCGCCGTAGTCCCCGTCCGGGATGAAGCAGATATCCTGACTGTCCGGCGCGGAAGCGTTCTTTAGCCCGGCGGAGGCAGCGAGCGTGCGGATTTCCGGCTTCGTGAGGCCGGAAGGCGGCAGCACCAGCCGGGATAGGATATCTTCCCCCACCAGCGAGAGCATATAGCTCTGGTCCTTGTCGCCGCCGGATTGCCGGAGGCAGGCGCGGCCGTTCCGCTGTTCGATGGCGGCATAGTGCCCCGTGGCGATCCTTTCCGCATGGGCGGCATCCGCCGCAGCCAGCAGGGAGGGGAGCTTCACCGCGGGATTGCACACGGCGCAGGGATTGGGCGTCAGGCCGCTGCGGTAGGCTTCGCCGAAGGGGGTGCGCACCAGCGTTTCATGGGCTTCCGCCGCGTCGAACACCGAAAAGTCGACGCCCAGCTGCTTCGCCGCCTCCCGCGCAGGCTCCGGGTCGCCGAAGCCCAAATTGAGCCACACGCCGCACACGTCCCAGCCTTCCGCCTTCAACCGCAGTGCGGCGGCGGCGGAATCCACGCCCCCGGAGAGGCCCAGCACGATCTTCCGGCTCATTTGCCCTCCTTTTCCAGCCAGACCATCAGCGCCGCCATGTCCGACGGGCTGACGCCGGAGATGCGCCCGGCCTGCCCGAAGGATTCGGGACGAATTTTGTCCAGCTTCTGCCGCGCTTCGAGGCGCAGCGTGGGGATGGAGAGATAGTCGATGTTTTCCGGCAGCAGACGGTTTTCCAGCCGCCGGAAGTCCGCGGCCTGCTTTTCCTGCCGCTGGATGTAGCCCTCGTATTTCAACGAAATTTCCGCCTCCTTGCCCACGGCGGCGTCCAGCGCGGGACGGCCGGGGTCGAAGGGCGCGAGGGAAGCATAGTCCACCTGCGGCCGCCGCAGCAGGTCCGCCAGCGAAACGCCGGAAACCGGAACGCTGGTGCCCTTTTCCGTGAGGTAGGCGGTCAGCTCGGAAGATGGCGCAAGGTGCGTGTGATTGAGGCGCTGTATCTCCGCCTCCACCGCCCGGTATTTTTCCCGCACCTGCATGAGCCGCTCATCAGAAACAAGGCCGATGCGGTGGCCCTTCTCCGTCATGCGCAGGTCGGCATTGT
Organism: Oscillospiraceae bacterium; assembly: GCA_045628925.1. Taxonomy (GTDB): domain Bacteria; phylum Bacillota; class Clostridia; order Oscillospirales; family Oscillospiraceae; genus UBA1774. The sequence goes on from JAZQQF010000032.1 coordinate 14,780, forward strand.
CCTGCCGGTGCAGGAGGCGGTATTCCGTGCGGGAGGTCATCATGCGATAAGGTTCGTTGGTGCCCTTGGTTACCAGATCGTCCAGCAGGACGCCGATATAGCCCTCGCTGCGGTCGATGATCAGCGGTTCCTCGCCCTTGATTTTCAGCGCCGCGTTCACGCCCGCCACGAAGCCCTGCACGGCGGCCTCCTCATAGCCGGAGGTGCCGTTGAACTGCCCGGCCCCGTAGAGGCCCGGCACCTTTTTCAGTTCCAGCGTGCGCCGCAGCTCCAGCGGATCCACGCAGTCGTATTCGATGGCGTAGGCCGGGCGCATCATCTCCGCGTGCTCCAGCCCCTTGACGGTGTGGAGCATCATGAGCTGCACTTCTTCCGGCATGGAGGAACTGAACCCCTGCACATAGACCTCCTCCGTGTTCAGCCCCATGGGTTCCAGAAACAGCTGATGCCGGGGCTTATCCGCAAAGCGCACCACCTTGTCTTCAATGCTGGGGCAGTAGCGGGGGCCGACGCCCTCGATGACCCCGGAAAAGAGCGGGCTGCGGTGCAGGTTTTCCCGGATGATGTGGTGCGTTTCCTCGGTGGTATAGGTGAGCCAGCAGACGGCGCGGTTCTCCAGAGGCTTCTCGCAGGTGAAGGAGAACGGCTCCGGGTCGCTGTCGCCGTACTGGGGCTCCAGCTGGGAATAGTCCACGGTGAGGCCGTTGATGCGCGGCGGCGTGCCGGTCTTGAAGCGCCGGAGGTCCAGCCCCAGCGCCTTCAGACTTTCAAAGAGCGGGCCGGAGGGGTGCATCCCGTCGGGCCCGGAATCCCGCAGACAATCGCCCACGATGGTGCGGCCCCGGAGATACGTCCCCGTGCAGACGATGGCGGCCCTGCAATCGTAGGTCGCGCCGGTCTGGGTGCGGACGAAGGAGACGCGCCCGTCCTCCGTGCCCACCTCGGTGATCTCCGCCTGCTTGACGCGGAGGTTCGCCTGCATTTCCAGCGCGTGCTTCATGCGCTGCTGGTAGGCCCTTCTGTCCGCCTGCGCCCGGAGGGAGCGCACGGCGGGGCCTTTGCCCAGATTCAGCATCCGATACTGGATGCAGGCGTGGTCGGCAGCCCTGCCCATCTCGCCGCCCAGCGCGTCCAGCTCCCGGACCAGGTGACCCTTGCCCGTTCCGCCGATGGCGGGGTTGCAGGGCATATTGCCCACCGCGTCCAGATTGATGGTAAAAATAATGGTATCCAGCCCCATGCGGGCGGCGGCCAGCGCGGCTTCCACCCCCGCGTGACCGGCGCCGATGACGGCGATATCGCAGCTTCCCGCGTGAAAATTCATAGTCTATTCTTCTTTCCGATGAGAGTTTTTATATCATATAATGAAATCCGCGGTTTTGCAACAAAAACCCCCGACTTCGGTTGACTTTGGCGGGTTTTGGGATATAATAACTAAATTAAGATAAACCACCGAATTTATAATAGGGGGATATTAAGGATGACGAACGCGGAAAAGACCATGGACAAAATCGTCGCTCTTTGCAAGGGGCGCGGCTTCATCTATGCCGGCAGCGAGATCTACGGCGGCCTGGCGAACACCTGGGACTACGGCCCGCTGGGCGTGGAGTTCAAGAACAACGTGAAAAAGGCGTGGTGGAAGAAATTCGTGCAGGAAAGCCCGTATAACGTGGGTCTGGATGCGGACATCCTGATGAACCCCCGCGTGTGGGTCGCTTCCGGCCACGTGACCAACTTCAACGATCCGCTCATCGACTGCAAAGCCTGCAAGCGCCGCCATCGCGCGGACAAGCTCATCGAGGAGTGGGCCAAGGAAACGAACACGGACGTGAACGTGGAGGCCATGACCAACGAGCAGATGGTAGCCTACATCCGGGAGAAGGAGATTCCCTGCCCCGGCTGCGGCAAGTCCGATTTCAGCGATATTAAAAAGTTCAACCTGATGTTCAAGACCCATCAGGGCGTCACGGAGGACACCGGGTCCGATGTGTATCTCCGTCCCGAGACCGCGCAGGGCATTTTCGTGAACTTCAACAACGTGCTGCGCACCAGCCGCAAGAAGGTGCCCTTCGGCATCTGCCAGATCGGCAAGAGCTTCCGCAATGAGATCACCCCGGGCAACTTCACCTTCCGCACCTGCGAATTCGAGCAGATGGAGCTGGAGTTCTTCTGCGAACCGGATACCGACCTGGAATGGTTCGACTACTGGCGCAGCTACTGCCATAAGTGGCTGCTGGACCTGGGCATGAACGACGAGTGCCTGCGTCTGCGCGACCACAGCCCCGAGGAGCTGAGCTTCTATTCCAAGGCCACCACCGACTTCGAGTATCTCTTCCCCTTCGGCTGGGGCGAGCTGTGGGGCGTGGCCGACCGCACGAACTATGACCTGACCCAGCACATGAACGAGAGCCACGTGGAAATGACCTACTACGATCAGGAAAAGAACACCCGCTACGTGCCCTTCGTCATCGAGCCCAGCCTCGGCGCGGACCGTGTGGCGCTGGCCTTCCTCGTGAACGCCTACGACGAAGAGATCGTGGACGAGGCGAAGAACGACGTGCGCACCGTGCTGCGTCTGCATCCCTTCCTCGCGCCCATCAAGTGCGCCGTCCTGCCCCTGAGCAAGAAGCTGGCCGAGCCTGCCCAGAAGATCTTCGCCGACCTGAGCAAGCAGTTCATGTGCGATTACGACGACGCGGGCAGCATCGGCAAGCGCTATCGCCGTCAGGACGAAGTGGGCACGCCCTTCTGCGTGACCTATGACTTCGACAGCGAGAATGACGGCTGCGTCACCGTCCGCGAACGCGACAGCATGGAGCAGGTGCGTCTGCCCATCGCCGAGCTGGAAAGCTACATCGCCAGCCGCATCCAGTTCTGAGCGGCGGAAGAATATCAAAAAGGGAGTAAGACGATTTGAATAAGACGATCCGATACAAGGAGCTTCGCGTCTTTGCCGAGGAGATCCGCGTCAAGACGCTGCAGACCTTCAATCATATCGGCTTCGGCCATATCGGCGGCGCCATGTCCATCGTGGAAGCGGTGGCGCTGCTCTATGGCGAGTTCATGCGCTATGACCCGAAGAATCCCAAGTGGCCGGAGCGGGATAAGCTGGTCACCTCCAAGGGCCACGCCGGCCCCACCATCTATGCCACGCTGGCCCTGAAGGGCTTCTTCCCCGAGAGTATGCTCCGGGAGCTGAATCAGGGCGGCGGCCATCTGCCCAGCCATACCGACCGGAATAAGACCCCCGGCATCGACATGACCACCGGCTCCCTCGGTCAGGGCCTCAGCGCCGCCTGCGGCATCGCGCTGGGCGACCGGATGGATGGGCGCGACAGCACCACCTTCTGCTTCCTCGGAGACGGGGAGCTGGACGAAGGGCAGAACTGGGAAGCGTTCCTCTTCGCTAACCAGCAGAAGCTGGGTAATCTCGTCGCCATCGTGGACGTGAACGGCCAGCAGCTGGACGGATATACCAAGGACGTGATGGATCTGGGCGACGTGGAGGCCAAGATCGCCTCCTTCGGCTGGAAGGTGGAATCCTGCGACGGGCATGACATCCCCGCGCTGTATCAGGCGCTGAGCAATGCGAAGGCCTATACCGAAGGCCCCGTCGCCGTCGTCATGCACACGAAGAAGGGCCACGGCTGCAGCTTTGCGGAGAATATCCTCTCCAACCACCATATCAACTTCAAGCCCGAACAGATGGAAGAAGCGCTCACGAAGGCTAACACCGTTCTGGAAGAAGCCCGCGAAGCGCTGAGAAAGTGAGGGGGAGAACGATGTTCAAAGTCAATGCGGAACTGAAACCGGCGGAAACGCTGATGCGCGACGCCTATTGTAATACGCTGATGGAGCTTGCCGAAAAGGACAGGCGCATCGTCGCGCTGGACGCTGATCTGGTCAGCTCCTCCGGCATGAAGCCCTTCTTCAAGGCGTTCCCCGACCGCGCCATCCAGTGCGGCATCGCGGAAGCGAACATGATCGGCGTGGCCGCCGGTCTGAGCCTCACCGGCAAGGTGCCCTTCTGCCATTCCTTCGGGCCCTTCGCCTCCCGCCGCGTCTGCGACCAGATCTTCATCTCCGCCGCCTACGCGAAGCTGAATGTGCGCATCATCGGCTCCGACCCGGGCGTGACCGCTGCCTATAACGGCGGCACCCATATGCCCTTCGAGGATATGGCCGTCCTGCGCGGCATCCCCGAGATCACCCTCATCGAGCCCTGCGACCCCGTGCAGCTGGCGGACGTGACGAGGCAGCTGGCGGACGTATACGGCGTGTATTATATCCGCATGGTGCGCAAGAACGCCACCGCCATCTATGCGCCCGGCAGCACCTTCGAGATCGGCAAGGGCAATCTGCTCCGCGCCGGAACGGACGTGACCATCTTTGCCAGCGGCATCATGGTGGCGGAGGCGCTGAAGGCTGCCGAGCTGCTGGCGGCCGAGGGCGTGAGCGCGCGTGTGGCCGACCTGTTCACGTGGAAGCCCATCGACACGGAGCTGATCGCCCGCTGCGCGGAGGAGACCGGCGCGTTCGTCACCGCCGAGAACCACAACGTCTACGGCGGCCTCGGCTCCGCCGTTGCGGAGGCGGCTGCGAAGACCGTGCCCGTGCCCATCGAGATGGTGGGAACGGACGACCGCTTCGGTCAGGTGGGCACGGAGGCCTTCCTGCGGGGCGAATACCGCCTCACCGCCGAGCGCATCGCGGAGGCCGCGAAAAAGGCCATCGAGAGAAAGTGAACGAATAAAAAACTGCCTGAGGTTTCCCCTCAGGCAGTTTTTGTAGTTGAAAGCGGAAAGTGGAAACAGGTATGGCTTTTCGTTACTGCATCTGCTGCTGTTTTGCGCGGTTAATCTGTGGAAACATAGAAATATTCCGCGTCGGCGCTGAATATTTCCTGCGTATCCCCGCCGTCAGGCGTATAGGAGATGATCACGTTACCGGCACGGAGCGTCGCATCGAAGGTGTTTACCACCTTCACCTCATCCTTGTGATGCTGGTTCTGATACACCTCTCCGTTGAAGAACGTCTGGATCTCAAAGGTTCCCGCAGATTCCTTATAATACTCGATACGGAACGTGTTTACAATGGAATCCTCCTGCGGGGAACCCTTCGCCCCGTAGTAAACCATCTCGACCACACCCTTGTCGGCAGCCTGATCGGTCAGCTTGAGGACAATGGAATAAATTCCGACTTCGTCAGCGCCTCCGTTTATTTTTGCGATTTCGCTGCTCGGCGCTTCGGAAGGAACCGGGGACGGCTCCGGCTCAGCCGTTGGAGGGGCGGGAGAATTGTCAGCCGGTTCCGGATCCGCTGAAGGTGCAGGAGATTCGTCGGCCGGTTCCGGGTTCGGCGATGAAGAAGCGGGAGCGGGCGGCGTATTTTCTGCCGCAGCGCCGGTCTGAGATGGAACTTGTTCTGTTCCGGTCTTTGCCGGGTCACTGCCGCAGGAAGCGAATAGAAGCATACAGATGACGGTTGCTGTGAGGGCTGCCGATTTGAGCAAATTCTTTTGAAGCATAGCGTCCTCCTTTATCGGATTCTTGTTTGTTCGGCTTTTCTTACAGACGGATGAACAGTGAAGTCGACAAATAGGGGCTGGATTAAAATGAAAAAGTGGAAAGCGGCGTAATTTTCCACTTTCCACTTTCTGTGATTCACTTACAGCGCAGCCTTGGCCTTTTCCGCGAGGGCGGTGAAGGCGGCGGGCTCATGGATGGCCAGCTCGGAGAGCATCTTGCGGTTCATATCCACACCGGCCAGCTTCAGGCCGTGCATAAAGGTGGAGTAGTTCATGCCGTTGAGCTTCGCGGCGGCGCTGATACGGGTGATCCACAGGCTGCGGAAGTCGCGCTTCTTCTGCTTGCGGCCGATGTAAGCGTAGTTGCCGGACTTCATGACGGCCTGATTGGCCATCTTGAAATGCTTGGACTTGCTGCCCCAGTAACCCTTGGCCAGGCCGAGGATCTTTTTTCTTCTCTTGCGGGTCATCATAGCGCCCTTGATTCTTGCCATTGTGCGTTCCTCCTATATGAACTTTCGGTAATTCTTACTTGTAAGGGATCATCTGCTTGATGGCAGACGTGTTGGTCTGGTCAGCATACGTGGTCTGACGCAGGCCTCTCTTGCGCTTGGTGACCTTCTTGGTCAGGATGTGGCTCTTGAAAGCGTGGGCGCGCTTCACCTTACCGGTCTTGGTGAGGTTGAATCTCTTCTTGGCCCCGCTGTGGGATTTGAGTTTCGGCATGATGGTTCTCCTTCCGTATCATAAAACTTGCGGGATTGTTATTTGGCGTTCTTGGGGGCGAGGAACATCGTCATAAAGCGGCCTTCCTGCTTGGCGGGCTTGCTGACGGTCGCAATGTCGTTACAGGCTTCCGCAAAGCGGGTGAGGAGTTGCTCACCGATTTCCGTGTGGGTCATCTCACGGCCGCGGAAACGAATGGTGACCTTCAGCCGGTCGCCTTCGGTCAGGAACTTCTGACCGTTTTTCAGCTTCGTATTGAAGTCGTTGTCGCCGATGCCGGGGGACATACGGATCTCCTTGATCTCGATGACCTTCTGATTTTTCTTGGTCTCCTTCTCACGCTTGGACTGCTCGAAGCGGAACTTCCCGTAGTCCATGATCTTGCAGACCGGAGGCACGGAGCCGGGGGCGATCTTCACAAGGTCCAGATCCTGCTCGGCTGCGATATCCATGGCCGCTTCCGGGGTCATGATGCCCAGCTGGGCGCCGTCGCTTCCGATCAGGCGGATCTCCTTGTCGCGGATCTCCTCGTTGATTTGATGTGCTGCGTTGCTGATGCGAAAACACCTCCAAAAACAAATCGCGCAGGCC
>JAZQQF010000033.1:0-2423 GCA_045628925.1 Oscillospiraceae bacterium
CAGGCGAATTTCGCTGCGTCAGCAATTTCGCTCACGCGAAGCGTGAATTTCGCCCGCCGCAAGGCGGATTTCGCTGATTTTCGCTCCGCGAAAATCAAGCCTGGGGCTTGATCATGATGGTCAGCATCTGCGCGGTCTCGACGCCGGTGTTCAGGCAGCCGCGCTTGGTGCCCTTGCCGAAATGCACGGAGTCGCCGGCATGGAGCACGTACTTGGTCATCACGTCGTTGTCGTCATACATCTCGACGGTCATCTCGCCGGAGATGATGTAGTAGATCATCTCGAAGTTGGCGGGCGCGACGTTGGCGCCGCCGCCGGGCAGGAAATGGCTCAGGCCGTTGACGATGGTGCCGCCGTTCACGTCGGCAGGATTGTGCAGACGGGTGGTCAGCACGTCGAAATGGCCGGGGGCCTCATACTTGACGGATTCGTTCCGCATGGTAACTTTATAGCTCATTGGTACACGCTTCCTTTCCAAATAATAGTTTTCGGTTGCTCTTTCTATCATAGCACGGTCATCCGCCCAATTCAAGACGCAGTTTCTCATAATCCGCCGGATTGTTCAGGTTCCGCAGCAGGTCCTCCGATTCCCCCAGCTCCGCGAGGGTCACCTCCCGCAGGTTTAACCGCCGCAGCAGCCCCGCCATGCGGTTATCCCCATTCGCCAGCAACGCCTCCGCCTCGCCGAGGCAGCGCTGCCGGTAGAACCCGAACAGCGGCTCCCAGCGGCCCTCGGCGTCCGTCACCACGCAGGCGTCCGCCTCGCCGCAGAGGGAGATGAGCTTCTTCGCCGCCTCCGGCGAAGCAAGGGGCATATCGCCGCCCACGAGGAACACGTCGCCCCCCGGTTCGCGGAGCGCCGCCTGCAGGCCCGCCAGCGGCCCCGCGCCGGGATACCGGTCATAAATGCGCGCGTCCCCCAGCTCCGGATACCGCTCCGGCCCGCCGGTGCTGACCCGCACGGTGGGAAATTCCGCAGAAAAGCGCCGCACGGCACGCGCCAGCAGCGCTTCACCCGAAAGGGTCAAACGCAGTTTATCCCGCCCCATGCGGCGGCTCTGCCCTCCCGCCAGAATGACGGCCGTCGTTCCCATGCTCCGCCTCCGTTCCCGTTTACCGATCTTTTTTCCTTATTATATAGCATTTTGCCCACATTTTCGCAAGGGTTCGTGCAGAATTTTGTATTGCAATCTTGATAATGGTATGGTACAGTTAATTGGTTAGAATTATCCCCGGAATTTTATATACTGGCAAAGTACAGAAAGGAGTCGAAAGACTAAATGGTATTGTCTGAAAAGTACCAGCTCATCCAGAAGCTCGCCAGAGATTTCTGCGAAGCGGAGATTCCCTCCGAACTGCAGGACGAGATCGACCGCACTGGAAATTATCCTCAGGAACTGATCCGCAAGTTCGCCGACTACGGCTTCTGGGGCATCAAGGCCCCCAAGCAGTATGGCGGTCAGGGCGGCGACACCCTCGCCTACGTGCTCTCCATCGAGCAGATCGCCCGCGTCAGCATGGTCTCCTCCATCTACGTCAGCGGCGCCAACTCTCTGGGCAGCGGCCCCCTGCTGCTGGCCGGCACCCCCGAGCAGCTTGAGAAGTACCTCCGCCCCATCGCCGAAGGCAAGAAGTATCCCTGCTTCGCGCTGACCGAGCCGGGCGCCGGCTCCGACGCCAGCGGCCTGACCACCACCGCCGTGCGCGATGGCGACGACTGGATCCTCAACGGCCGTAAGTGCTTCATCACTGCCGCCCCCATTTCCGACTTCGCCATGGTCTTTGCCAAGACCGACCCCACCAAGGGCAACAAGGGCATCACCACCTTCATCGTCGATATGAAGACCCCCGGCGTCAGCTGCGGCAAGCATGAGGACAAGATGGGCATCATCGGCTGCCCCACCAGCGACCTCGTTCTGGAAGACGTCCGCGTCTCCGACGCTGACCGTCTGGGCGACGTGAACAAGGGCTTCACCAACGCCATGAAGACGCTGGACTACGGCCGTCTGGGCGTTGCCGCTCAGTCCGTGGGCGTGGCGCAGGCCTGCCTGGAGGAAGCCATCAAGTACGCCAAGGAGCGCAAGCAGTTCGGCAAGCCCATCGCCAAGCATCAGGCCATCCAGTTCATGATCGCCGATATGGGTACCGAGCTTCAGGCCGCCCGTGAGCTGGTGTACAACGGCGCCGTCATGAAGGACCTGAACGACCGTCAGGCCAGCATGTACTGCTCCATGGCCAAGTACTTCGCCTCCGAGGCTGCCAACCGCATCGCCTACAAGGCCCTGCAGATCTTCGGCGGCTACGGCTACATCAAGGACTACCGCATCGAGCGTCTGTACCGCGACGTCCGTATCAACACCATCTTCGAGGGCACCAGCCAGGTGCAGCAGATGGTCATTTCCGGCGCTCTGCTGAAGTAAGGA
>JAZQQF010000034.1:0-38637 GCA_045628925.1 Oscillospiraceae bacterium
GGCAAGGCCCTCGCGGAAAGCACGATCCATTCCACGCTGGTCTTCTTCGCGGGCTATTTCTTCCTGCTGTTCATCGGAACGCTGCTGGTCTCGCTGGACGGGTTCGACATCACCACCACCTTCACCAGCGTCGTGACCTGCCTGTCGAACATCGGCCCCGGTCTGGGCATGACCGGCCCCAGCGGCAGCTTCGCCCCCTTCTCCCCCTTCAGCAAGTGGGTGCTGAGCTTCTGTATGCTGCTGGGCAGACTGGAAATTTTCCCCATCATGATGCTGTTCACGCCGAAGGTGTGGAAAAAGTAAGATCAAAATATCCCGGAACGGCGGAAAGCCGGGGAAATCGTTTTATGCGGCCTCTGTAAACATCATTCGGCTTTTGCCGGTCTGACTCATTGTCAACGCCGCCTTGTTTTTGCTCGATAAGTACCATTTCAAAAGCGAGAGATTCATAAATGAGTAACATTTTCAGTGTGCAGGACAGGCAGCACGTTTTTGACGCGATCCTGTCGATCACAAAGGAATGCCCCAAAATCGTATCACTGGTTCAGGTGGGCTCAGGCGCGGTCGGGTATCACGATGCGCGCTCTGATCTGGATTTTGTGATCGCGCTGGATTCAGATGCGTCCATGATGGACGTCATGGCGTATATGCATCAGAAGATTTCCGAAAAATACGAGATCCTCTATTTTTCGCAGGAAGCATCCCGTCATCTCCAGTGTTATCTGTTATCGAATCTTTTGGAAATCGACCTTGGATATGGCGGATATGATCACGCGGCGGCACGGAAACCTGCATTTCGGGTTCTCTTTGACAATGCCGGTGTCGTCGAAGAGAAAATGATCCAATCAAGAGCATGGATGGATGACCGCATCTACGGCGAAAAGCAAAAGAAGGACATCGCACTTGCCTGCAATTCCATATGGGCGCATCTGATGCACGCCGCAGTTGCCATTCATCGCGGCAGCTACTTCCGTGCAATCGGTGAACTGGAGTATGTCAGAACGCTGTATATTGATCTGTTGGGGGACCGTTACAGGCTGGAAAGCACGCTCAATCGGGAAATTGACAGCTTGCCGGAGGAGGAAAAGGCCGCAATTCTGAGTACTTACGCAACCGAAGTCAGTGCAGGAGCGTTATGGGCAAGCCTTTCGCAGCTGACTGATCTGATTTATCGGGAACTGGAAGGATGCGACGTCCCTGTGACAAAGGAAATGCTGCTGGATTACGAAAGAGATTTGAGATAAAAAAGCAGTTCGTCACACAAACAATCGGGCCTGCTGTAAAGCATTCCGCTTTGCAGCAGGCCCGTTCTTCGATTAGCTGATTCTTCGGAGCCGCTCAAGGTCCATGCAGACCTGCGGCTTCTGTCGATTATAGGTTACCGATTGTCAATGGAATCCGTGCGATGACACCCTTTATTCCTCCGTCACCGGGTTCAGCTCCGTGACGGATCTTTCCTGCCATGTCATGCGCTGCACCTCCAGCAGCGACGGCACCACGCCGTGGTCGATGCGCAGCACACCCTCATCGTCCCACACCGGGCCTTCAAAGGGATGCAGCCGATCCTCCCGCACCAGATCGCGGAAGATATTCAGCAGCCGCCCGGCCCGCTCGCCGATGGCGGCGTTCACCGGGTAAACATCCATGATACCCGTGGACATACCCCAGCCGAAGTGGATGGGATTCCCGTTCAGATGGCGGCCCTCCAGCAGCGCCGTTCTTCCCTCGATGGCATCGCCGATGACCTTATCGTAAAAATGCTCCCAGTCGAAGGACGCGCCCACATAGCTCTCCAGCGTGCAGCCGTTGGGCGCGATGGAATAGAGCTGGGCGTAAATTTCCGGGAAGGCGGGCCGGTCCAGCGGATTATCCGGCGAATGGCGGCAGAAGGCCACGTCCGCCCCCGAGATGGCCATTTTCCACCGGGCCTTGTCATGCTCGCCCCATTCGTTGATGCCGCGCAGGGTATAGCACACCGTCCGCGCGCGGGGATTCACCAGCTGCGCGCCCAGCGCATAGGCATTCAGCTCATAGGTGGTCTTTTCTTCGCCCCACGCGGCGAAGTCCATATACCCTACCACGCCGGTGCGGCTCATGGCACCGGCCAGCACGCCGCAGAGGAAGGTCACGTCGAACATCTTGCTGAAATAGGTGTTCAGATTCTTCCCTTCCTTGGGAAGGTCGCAGTTCAATACGATCATGCTGGGATTTTCCAGCGCGATGCGGAGGCTTGCGTCCGACATGGGCGCGCCGGTGGTGAACAGCACGTCCGGCTTCTTCTCCACCAGCTTTTTCAGCGCCTCATAGCGGCCGCCGGGGTAGCGGTTCACGTTATACATCCGCTCCACCGTCAGCTTTTCCGCATACTTTTTCTCCACCCGGTCGATGCCGATGCAGTGCCAGCGGGTATACAGGCTGGTCTCCGGGTCATCCTCAAAGGCGAAGGCCGCGTGCAGCACCGTCCGCCGCAGGCGCAGGCGGCTGGGCGCGGGCGCGATCTCGCTGGCGGAGATCTCCACCGTGTCCCGCTTCCGGCTGCCCTCCGCCACCAGATACTGGCCCTCCGCCGCGCGGATGTTCTTCACCATCTCCGACTGGGCGGCGCTGTAGGGGTAGCCGAAGATCTTCACGTATTCTACCAGCGCGTCGCCGGTGGTCAGATCCACGTCCTCCAGCTTCGCCGCCCGGTAGGCTTCCCGGAAGCGGCGGTGCGTCGCGGTCATGATCTCCTCCACGCTGCCGTTCACTTCCCGGTGCTTGGCAAGATAGTCCTCCGTCTGCCGCACCAGCAGGGTAAAATTCCCCTTCCGCGTGAACCACAGGTCATCGAAAAAGAGCTTTTTATCATAGTCGAGAAACTCATAATAGATGGAGATCTCGTCGTTATCCTCGTTCCGTTCCGGCAGCAGACGGATCACGTTCCCGTATACCGAGGCGGCGCCCACATATTTCAGGATGCTGATGCGCTTATTGCCCTCCAGCGCATAGTAGCGGCCCAGATATTCATAGACCTTGATCGGTTCCCGGATGCCCTCCACCAGCTGGCTTTCATAGACCTTTTTCCACTTGATGGCAAACTCCGTATCGTCCGCCAGCAGCGGCATGAAATTCCCGGCAAAGGAAGTGGAGCGGCCCGCCGTGCGGGTGCCGACCACCCGATCCAGCGGGATCTCATGGTAGCCGAGGCTGATCTCGCCCATGATCTCCGTGCCGCGCATCACTTCTTCCAGAATGGGCAGGTAGCCCTTGAACGCATCCTGTTCATGCTCCTGCATATATTTGCGCCCCAGCCTGCGGGCGGCCAAATACGCCGAACGGCTGTCCTGTTCCGCCATATCGCGCCTCCTTTACGGAAGTGTACCGTCATCTGCACCGCCGAGCGAAAAAACCGGTCCGGCGCACGCTTTCCTGCTTTGCATTCTATCACTTTTTTTCAGATGCCGCAAGAAGCCGCTTTCATATTCCGGTGAAATGTGGTAAGATTCTCAGAGATACAGAAACTGTGGGGAAAACCCCGCAGGCTCAGAGGAGAAACCCGGAAATGAAAAGCATTCGATTCTATTTTGCCCTGTGGAGCGCCAAGGCGGCGCAGGGCGTCCTGAAGCTGATGCACCGCAATGCGACCTACGGGCCCGGCAAGCTGGCGCTCAAGCTCTATCCCGATTTTCTCAAGGAGATCGGCAGGCCGGAAACGCTCATCGGCGTCACGGGCACCAACGGGAAGACCACGGTCAGCAATATGCTCTGCGATATCTTTGAAAGCTGGGGCGAGGATCCGGTGTCCACCCGCTTCGGCCCCAATATCGACGCGGGAGCCGCCGCCTCGCTCATCGCCGCGGCCTCCTTCAGCGGCAAATGCCGGAAGACGCTGGGCGTTCTGGAAATGGACGAGCGCAGCGCCGCCCGCCTGTTCCCGGTTCTGAAGCCGGACTGGCTGGTGGTGACGAATCTCTTCCGGGATTCCATGCGGCGCAACGCCCATCCGGAATACATCGCCGGGCTGATCGAGCGGAACGTGGACAAGTCCACGAAGCTCATCCTGAATGCGGACGACCCCATCAGCTCCGGCATCGCTCCGCTGAACGGGCGCACCTATTTCAGCATGGACGCGCTGCCCATCGAACCGCCGCTGCGGGAAAATCTGGTGCAGGACGTGCGTATCTGCCCCGTCTGCGGCGAACCGGTGCAGTATTCCTTCCGCCGCTACCATCATATCGGCCGGGCGGAATGCCCCCAGTGCGGCTGGCACTCCCCCAAGCCGGATTACCAGCTGGTCTCCGCTGACCCGGAGAGCGGGCGCATGGCTGTGATGGAGGACACCGTGTGGCATGAATACAAAATGCCCTCCACGGCGGTCTATAACCTCTATAACGCGCTTTCCGCCGTCACGCTCCTGCGCAGCATGGGCTACCCGGCGGAGAAGATCGCCGCGGCGATGGACGGGCTGGAAGTGGTGAAGTCCCGCTATCACGATGAGCAGATCGGCCGCTGGAAGCTCACCGCCAGCATGGCCAAGGGCCTCAACTCCGTGGCCTGCTCCCGCAATTTCGACATGGTGCTGAACACGCCGGGCAAAAAGGCCGTCGTGCTGATGCTGGATGACGTGTTCGATGAGAAATCTTCTTCGGAAAACATCGCGTGGCTCTATGACGCGGACTTCGAGTTCTTGAACGACGCGGATATCGTGCAGGTGGTCGCCGTGGGCGCCCGCAGCGCCGATACGCGGCTGCGGCTCCTGCTGGCGGGCGTGGACCCGGAAAAGATCACCGTCGTCCCCAAGGCGGCCGACGCGGCCGACAGCGTGTTTCTGGGCAGTTGTGAACGGGTCTTCGTGCTGTTTGAAGTCTACCGCCACGATCAGGCCATGCGCGTGAGAAACGCCATCGCGGAAAGGATGGGTCGGGAATGAAGCTGGAATATCTGTATCCGGAGATCGGGAATCTGTTTGGCGACAGCGCGAATTTCCGCTATCTCCGCGCCTGTCTGCCGGAGGCGGAGATCGTGGAAACGCCGCTGGGCGCGGAGCCTTGCTTTGTGAAGGACGCGGACGTGTCCTTCCTCTACCTCGGCCCCATGACGGAGCGGGCGCAGCTGCTGGCGCTGGAGGCCCTCCGTCCCCATGCCAATGCGCTGAAATCCCGTCTGGAAGCCGGAATGCACGGGCTGTTCACCGGGAACGCCATGGAGCTGCCGGGAAAGACCATCGCCGCCGGTGAAAGCACTGTGAACGGGCTGGGGCTGGTAGAGCTGGAAGCCGCGCAGGATATCGCCCACCGCTATAACGGCTTCTTCCTCGGCGATGCGGACGGCGTGACCATCACGGCCTTCAACAGCCGGTTCAGCAACGCGAAGCCCGGCGCGAGCGTCACGCCCTTTGCGCAGGTGAAGCGCGGGCAGGGCCTGAACGCGGATTGTGCCTTCGAGGGCTACCGCATCCACAATTTCGTCGGCACCTATCTGCTGGGGCCGCTGCTGGTACTGAACCCGCTGCTGACAGAGAAGCTGCTCGCTTCCCTCGGCTTCCCGGGCAGGCGGCCGGTCTTTTACGACGAGGCCATGGAAGCCTATCGGCTGCGCCTGCAGGAATTTGAGGATAAACGGCGCAAGCTGGATTAAGGAGGCGTCCCCATGTCTGTGAAACTGCTGCTGGCGGTGAACCGCCTGTTCAAGCTGCCGGTCCACCCCTTCAATCTGCAGAACGACGGGGTCATGTCCTATGCCCGCTGGCAGTATGAGAAGGGCGCGGACACCATCGCCTTCTTTCTGGAGAAGTACACCACCGACGAGATGTTCCGGGACAAAACCGTGCTGGATGTGGGCTGCGGCGCGGGCGGCAAGTCCATGTACTATGCGGCGCGGGGCGCGAAGGAAGTCATCGGAATGGACGTGGTCGCCCACTATCAGACCGAGGCCGAGGAGCTGGCGCAGGAGCTGGGCCTTTCGGATATCTTCCGCTTCGTCTGCCGGGATGCGTCCCACACCCAGCTGCCGGACAGCTCCATCGACACGATCATCATGAACGACGCCATGGAGCACGTGGCGGACCCCGCCGCGGTGCTGCGGGAATGCGAACGCGTCCTGAAGCCCGGCGGTCGCCTGTTCGTGAACTTCCCGCCCTACGGGCATCCCTTCGGTGCGCACCTCAGCGACCTGATCGGCATTCCGTGGGTGCATCTTTTCTTCCGGGAAAAGACGCTCATCGGCGCTTATAAGGAACTTTGCAAGACCGTTCCGGATGGGGACGAGCGCATTTCCTTCCGCATCTCGAAAAAGCCGGACGGGACGGAGTATTTCTCCTATATCAACAAAATGACGCTGAAGCGTTTCCACACCCTGCAGGCCGGAACGGCGCTGCAGACGGAGTATTACCGCGAGGTGCCGCTGCGCGGCTTCCTCTCCTTCCCGGCAAAACTGCCGATTCTGAAGGAAAAACTGGTCAAAATGGCGGTCTGCGTTTTCCGCAAGGACAGCTGAACGCTCAATAGACGCAAAACATCCCCCGACCGCAGTCGGGGGATGTTTTTGGTATCCGTTATTTTTCGAGAGAGACGTGGCTGCCCACGCCGGTGATATCCACGATGGCGTTGATCACATCCACGATGGTCTGTTCTTCAAAGGGGGAAGCCAGAGCGTTGTCCGCCAGCACCTCGGAGAAGCTGAGTTCCGGGTCGGCGCGGACGACGCTGTTATACACGTCGATGGCCTTCTGCCGGTCGGTCTGGGAAAGCTGCAGGATCTCCAGCGCGGGCACAACGGAAGTGGCGTAGCTGATATAGTACATGGGCACTTCAAAGTTGTGATGCACGGTATCCCACACGTAGGCGAGGTCGATGGTGTAATAGCCTTCGCCGATCCCGTAGGAAGCGCTGATATCGCAGTAAGCCTGATTCAGCTCCTCCACGGTCTGGATATCATGGGAATACACGTACTGCTGGAACTCGTCATAGAGGCAGCCGTCGATCAGCGCGGAGAGCATATTAATCATCTGATACTTCACCACGCCGCGGTACATATCTTCCTTGTAGAAGTCCCGGAACCGGGGCAGGAACAGCATCTCGTTCGCCTGCGAGCAGATCTCGTCCACGTCCAGACTGCTCATAAAGGCGGCGTCCCGTCCGCCCATATACGAAGCGTAGAAGTGGCCGAACTCATGCACGAAGGTCAGCACGTCACCGTAGCCCCCGGCCTCATGGAGGAAGATGAAGGGCACGTCGTAGGTGGGCATATAGGTGGTATAGGCCCCTGCCTGACTGGTATCGCTGTCGGTCAAGACGCTCAGCTGGTATTCCACCAGATAGTCGTAGGCTTCCTTCATCTCGGGCGAGACCTCGGACACGTAGGCCTCGATCGTGTCCATGCGCTTGGAGATCTGGCGCCGGGAATTGAGCGCCAGCATCAGGCCGCTATACTCCGCCTCGGTGAAGCCGACGTACAGCTCGTTCAGCAAATCGGGCGCGTACTTCTTCACCGCCTCGCACATGGCGGCGCTCTCCTCGGTCGAATAGTCACGCTCGTATTCATAGAAATAGCTGAACTCGGCGTAGTTATCATACCCGGCCTTTTCGGCGATGCGCTTCTCGATGCTCACCAGCTCCAGATACAGCGGCGCAACGATGGCGTTCACGTTTCCATAGCACTGGTTCATCAGCGCGTAGTATTCCGCTTCGGAAACATCCAGCGAATCCAGCTCGGCGATCGTGTATTCTTCGCCGTTATAGGTGAAGGTGGTGTTCGTCTGCGCATCCCAGTATTCGTTTCGGATCTGCTCCAACCGGGTATTCAGCTGCACGTATTCATCGTCATACAGCTTTTCCGCCAGACGGAGCATTTCAAAATCTTCCTCCGTCCAGTCCCAGAAGACCACGTCCTTATGCTCGGATTCGTAGATCTCGATCTCCAGCTTGGTCGCCTGCACCACCAGCTCGCTGCTCTTCTCCGCAAGCCACTCGCTCTCGCCGGAATAGTAGGTGTCGTTCACGTCCATGGCGGAAAACAGGTCGGCCACCGAGCTGGCATTGGACAGCACGTAAAAGTCCTCATCCAGCTGATCGTAGGCATCCCGGATGGTCTCGCTGTCGGTCCCGTCGGTCAGCATCGTGTGGATCGCTTCGATCTCCGTCTCCAGCGCTTCATAATCCGGGCGCTCATACTGGATCTCATCGAAAGACACAAGCCCGCGCTTATAGCCGGTAAATTCATAAGGCGTCGGCTCCGGCGTGGGTTCGGCCGTCACTTCCGGGGTCGGCTCCGGCGTCGGTTCCGGGGTGACCTCCGAGGTCGGTTCCGGCGTGGCTTCCGCCGTCGGGCCGGGCGTTTCCTGCAGGCTGACGGCAGGCTCGCTCTCTTTCGGTTTCTCCACCACCTGCACGGAGCAGCCGCAGCTCAGAAGGAGCGCCGCCGCCAGCAGCAGGATCAGGACTTTTTTCAGCTTCATGTTATGACCTCTCTGTTTTTCGCAATCGTTCCATTGGTTTCCGCTTCGGCGGCAATGCTCACTTCTGGGGCACGATGATGCCGCCGGTCTTGTAAATGCTCTTTTCCGGCACCACGCCGCGCACGCAGCTCAGGGGGTAAACGCGGCTCTCCCGCCCGATGACGGTACCGGGATTCAGCACGCTGTTGCAGCCGACCTCCACATTGTCGCCCAGGATGGCGCCGACTTTTTTCCGCCCGGTGGGGATCTGCTCCGCGCCGTTGTGGATGACGACCAGCTGTTTGTCGCTCTTCACATTGCTGGTGACCGCACCGGCGCCCATGTGCGCCTTATAGCCCAGCACGCTGTCGCCCACGTAGTTATAATGCGGCACCTGCACGTTATCGAACAGCACCACGTTTTTCAGCTCCGTGGAATTGCCCACGACGCAGTTCTTGCCCACGATGGCGCTGCCGCGGATGAACGCGCACTGGCGGATCTCCGCGCCCTCGTCAATGATGCAGGGGCCGCCGATATAGGCGGTCTGAAAGACCTTCACGCCCTTGGCGATCCACACGTCCTCGCTGGGATGGTCGAATTTCTCCGGGTCCAGCGTGGGGCCCAGCGCCTTGATGAAATCGGAAATGCCCTCCAGCACCTCCCACGGGTAGGTCTTTCCGGCAAACAGCGGGGCGGCGATCGTCCTGCTCAGATCCAGCAGTTCTTCGATTTTCAGCATCGTTCTATCCCTCACTTAATGCCCAGCAGCAGGCCCTTGCGCTCCATCACGGCCAGCACGGCATTCACGTTTTCCTCGCAGGTCTCCTGCTTCCCGGCCTCCACCATCACGCGCAGCACCGGCTCCGTGCCGCTCTTGCGCACGAGGATGCGCCCGTCAGTTCCCAGCCGCTCCGTGACGGCGGCGATCTCCGCCTGCACGTCCGGATCGTTCAGCGCGGTGTCCTTATCGGTGACCTTCGCGTTCTTCAGCACCTGCGGATAAATGGTCAGGTCCTTCACCAGCTCGCTCAGCGTGGTCTTCTGGTCCAGCACCACCTGCATGACCATGATGGCGGTGAGAAGTCCGTCGCCCGTATTGGCGTGCTGGGCAAAGATGATATGGCCGGACTGTTCGCCGCCGATGAGATGCCCGTTTTCCTTCATGTTCTCATACACGTATTTATCGCCCACGGCGGTCTTTTCATAGCCGATGCCCAGCTCGTCCAGCGCCTTATACAGGCCGAAGTTGGACATGATGGTGGTGACTACCTTCGTATCGCCCAGAATGCCCTTGTTCTTCATATAGCGGGCGCAGAGGTACATGATGGCGTCGCCGTCCACCACGTCGCCGTTCTCGTCCACGGCAAGGCAGCGGTCCGCGTCGCCGTCGAAGGCGAAGCCGATGTCCAGATGGTTCTCCTTCACCAGCTTCTGCAGGTTCTCGATGTGCGTGGAGCCGCAGCCGCGGTTCACGTTGGTGCCGTCGGGATGGTTGGCCGTAACGGTCACGTCCGCGCCCAGCGTCTCGAAGATATTCTTGCCCATCTGCCATGTGGAACCGTTGGAGCAATCGAGGCCGATGCGCATATTCCGGTAGGAGCTGCTGGCAAGGCTGATGAGACGGCCGATATAGCGGTTGCGGCCGGCGGAATAGTCGATGACCGCACCGATCTTATCGCCGGTGGCATAGGGCAGGCTGGCGGGCTCCCCGTCCAGATACTGCTCCACCAGATCGATGACGCTGTCCTCCATCTTCTCGCCGTAGCCGTTCAGCAGCTTGATGCCGTTGTCGGTGAACGCATTGTGGCTGGCGGAGATCATGATGCCGCAGTCGAAATGTTCGCTGCGGGCGATATAGGAGACGCTGGGCGTCGTGGTCACGTGCAGCAGATACACGTCCGCGCCGGAAGCCGTGAGGCCTGCGCAGAGCGCGTCCTCAAACATATAGCTGCTCAGGCGGGTATCCTTGCCCAGCACGATGCGCCCTTTATGGTTCTGGCTGTAATACCAGCCGAGAAAACGCCCGATCTTCATGGCGTGTTCGATATTCAGGTCTACGTTGGCTTCTCCGCGGAAGCCGTCGGTGCCAAAGTACTTTGACATTGCTATCATCCTTTCCTGAAATTGCTCTGATATTTATCCATTTGCGATGGCAGAATAAGCAAGCAGAACTTGATTTGGAAATCTGATTATGGAGGCGAAACGATGGCCGTCATTACCGTTCGGACGCTGATCGTGTTTCTCTGCATCCTCGCCGCCATGCGGCTGATGGGCAAACGCCAGCTGGGACAGCTGGAGCTGAGCGAGCTGGTGGTCGCGGTGCTGATCTCCGACCTGGCCGCGATGCCGCTGCAGGACCTGGGTATCCCCCTGCTGAACGGGCTTGTGCCCGTGGTCATCCTCTTTTCCTGCGAGGTGCTGATCTCATGGCTCAGCCTGAAAAGTCCCCGCTTCCGCCGCCTGTGCTTCGGGACGCCCAGCATCCTCATGCGGGACGGGAAGATCCTGCCCCGGGAGCTGAGCAAGAACCGCTTCTCGCTGGACGAGCTTTGCGAGGAGCTGCGGGGCAAGGGCGTGACGGACCTGAGCACCGTCAGCTGTGCCATACTGGAAACGGACGGCACGCTGAACGTGCTGCTCCGGGCGGAATGCCAGCCGCCCACGTCCGCCCAGCTGGGCGTCCGCCCGCCGGAGCCGGGACTCCCCACCGCGCTCATCAGCGACGGGCAGGTGGAAGCCAAAAACCTCCGGCTGCTGGGGCTGGATCAGCGCTGGCTCCTGCGGGAACTGCGAAGGCGTGGCTATACCGCGCCCGCGCAGGTCTATTATATGAGCCTTGACGCGGCAGGCGGCATCTATCTGCAGGGAAAGGAGGCAAAATGAAGAAGGAACTGGCGGCGGTCGCGCTGCTCCTCGCCATTTTTCTGGGCTCCTGCTGGAACGGCCGGCATCTGGAATCGCTCCTCACCGAGCTGGACCGGCTTGCGGCATTCTCGCTCTCCGAAGCGGAGGCCGGATATTGGACGACCTCCGACGCGGCCATCCGGGCGCTGCAAAGCCGCTGGGCAGCGGCGGAGGCTTATGCCTGCATCCTTCTCCGGCAGCCGGAGATCGACGCGGTCACGGAAGCGCTCTGTTCTCTGCAGGGCGCTTCGGCAGCGCAGGATGCCCCTGCCTGTCTGAGCGCCGTCACCGGTCTCCATGCGCGGCTGAAAAGCATCCGGGACACGGAAAGGCTCAGTTTCCGCAGCGTTTTCTGATCACCGATCCTCGACGAGCAGCTTGTTCAGCTCTTCGAGGAAGGTATTGATATCCTTGAACTGGCGATAAACGGAAGCAAAGCGCACGTACGCCACCTGATCCAGCGATTTCAGCCGCTCCATCACCATTTCGCCGATCTGGTCGCTGGCCACTTCCCGCTCCAGCGAGCTTTGCAGCTCCTGCTCGATCTCATCGGCGATATGCTCGATCTCATCCACGCGCACCGGGCGCTTCTCGCAGGCCTTCACCATGCCGCCGATGAGCTTCATCCGGTCGAAGCTCTGGCGGCTCCCATCCCGCTTGACCACCAGCAGGGGCATACGTTCCATGATCTCATAGGTGGTGAACCGTTTTCCGCAGCTGAGGCATTCTCTCCTGCGTCGAATGGTGGTGCCTTCCTCGGCGGGTCGGGAATCGATGACTTTGCTCTCACTGAAACTGCAGTAGGGACAGCGCATAAACTTGACCTCCAGACAGCCCCGGAAAACATCGTTTCCGCCGGGCAGCATTTGAACTCCGAAAGATATCGGAAACAGTTTTACAGTTTAGTATACTCCTGTTCCGTCTGATCTGTAAAGCACTAATCGAAAATTCCCAATCATTTCAGCTTGAAAAACCACGAAAAATGCTGATACCCTTGTGTGGGGGGTATCAGCATGATCTTGATCCGTATTCTGCGGCGCGCGGCAAATATGTGCCCTGCAGCCCGCTTCATTCAGAAACTCAGCATCCGGCTCACGTGCCTGCTGCTCGGCTGCGCCGTACTGCTGCTCGTTCGGGCCGGTGACCTGACCGTCGCTACATACCGCAGCTACCGGCTGGTCTACGCGCTGCTAGAGACCGGCTCAGCGGTGCTGCTCATCGGCGTTCTCGGCGCAGTCATCATCGAGGACCGGCAGCTCTGACACGCCGCTGCGGCGCAGGGTATTCACCGCGTCCAGCAGGGCGTCCGCCGTCATGCGTTCCGGGAAGCCCAGCTTCCGGGCCAGCATTCTGCGCTTTTCCGCGCTGCCGGGGCCGCCGGAAAGGCCCATTGCGAAGAAATCCGCTTTCGTCAGGGGCGGCAGCGCTTCCGCTTCCGGC
Source organism: Oscillospiraceae bacterium (assembly GCA_045628925.1). Lineage (GTDB taxonomy): Bacteria > Bacillota > Clostridia > Oscillospirales > Oscillospiraceae > UBA1774. Next base: position 12,758 of record JAZQQF010000034.1, read on the forward strand.
GCGGCTGCATCCTCAAAGGTGGCCCCGGCGCGGCGCAGCGCTTCCAAAAGCACCTCCGGCTTCATGCCTTCCACGCCCAGCTTGCCCTCCTTGGAGGGGGCGGTTTTGCGCTTCTCCTTGCCGTAGATATCCGGGATGTAGGCGTGCTTGACCTGCTCCTTCGGGATGACGCCCTTCAGATGATTGCGGATGAGGAAGCCCGCGCCGTCCGCATCCGTCAGCACCACGAGGCCCCGCGTTTCCGCATAAAAGCGCAGGAGTTTCCGCAGCTCCGCATCCTTGAAGACGCCGAAGCCCCGCGTTTCCAGCACCACCGCGTCCACCGTCTGCAGAATGGTGTTCTTGTCATACCGGCCCTCCACCACGAGGGCCTCCCGCAGCTTCGGCTTCATGCGCGGGCAGCCATGGCAGCGAACAGGTCCCGCAGCAGGTCTTCCCCGTCGATGGACGAGCTTTTCATCTGATAGTCCGCCTCGGCGCTGCGGCGGATCATCTCCCGATACCATTCCTCGCTGAAGGAGGTGCAGATGCGCAGATACTGCCGGGGCATATAGTCGCTGCTGCTGCCCAGAAGCTCCATGAGCGTGGAAGCGTTCCCGCCCGCCTTTTTCACCAGCCGGGCCGCATAGAGCTTCCGCAGCTGCCCGCCGATGAGCGCATTGATGGGGATCGGCTCCGTATCCAGCTGAAAGAGCTTATACATCAGCTCGGCTGCCTTTTCATAGTCCTTGGCGGAAAGCGCGTCCGCCAGCTTGAAGGTCTCCGCCTCCACCACCGGCACGGCCACCGCGTCGATATCCGCCTTCGTGACCTCTTTGCCTTTGGCGAAAACGGCGATCTTCCCGATCTCGTTCTGCAGATTCTCCATCAGGCTGCCGCAGAGGAACAGCAGATAGGCGGCGTTATCCCCGCTGATCTCTTTCCCGCGGGCCTGAAAATGCTTCTGCACCCAGCGCGTCAGCTCGTTTGCGCCCTGCACGGGGCATTCCACGGTGGTGACATAATCCCGCAGCAGTTCGCAGAGCTGCTTTTTCCGCTTATCCTGTTTGTATTCCAGCGCGTCATAGAGGAAGACCACGCAGCAGTAATCCGGCAGATCCTGCAGCAGCGCTTTCAGGCGCTTCTGCTCCGGCTCGGCAGCGGCGAAAAGATCGTAGTCCGAGACCTCCACCAGCGACTTCTCCGCAAAGGAGGGGTACGCGTCCACCGCATCCTCCAGCGCCTGCAGGTCCAGATCCTTCCCCTCCAGCCGCCGCAGATTGAAGGGGTCGTCCTCCGCGCCCAGCACGGCCTTGCGCAGCTCACGGGCATAGTGATCCAGCAGATAGCGTTCCTTTCCGTAAAGCAGATAGCAGCGCGCCAGCTGCCCGCTTTTCAGCTGCTTCTTCAGCTCGTCCAGTTTGATCTCACTCATTCGGAAGCTCCTTTCCGATCGCGTACACGAAATTCCACCGTTCCGGCCTCGTCCGTCCGCCAAACGGTCACGCCCGCCGAAGCAAGGTTCTCCAGCGTTTCCGCCGCGGGCATCCCATAACTGTTCCGCCCGACGCTGATGACCGCCGCGTCCGGCGCGCAGGTCTCCAGCAGCCGGGGCAGGGTCGAGGTCCGGGAACCATGGTGCCCCACCGCCAGCACCTCCACGTCCGGCAGGTCGATGCGGTCCAGCAGCCGCTGCTCGGTGGCCTGCGAAGCGTCCCCGGTCACCAGCAGGTCGAAATCGCCCCGGCTCAGAAGGGCGCAGAGGCCCTCCTCGTTATCGCCCGCATAGCCCAGCGGCGGCACCATGCGCAGCTTCAATTCTCCCACCTGCCAGCTCTGGCAGACCTCCTCCACGATGACCACCTGCACGCCCAGCGCCTCCGCCTCCCGCAGGATCTCGGCAGCCGCCTCATTCTCCGGCTCCGGCGGCGGCACGAACAGCTTTTCCACCGGCAGTCTGCGCAGCAGCTCCAATGCGCCGCCCGCGTGGTCGGTATGGAAATGGGTCAGCACCAGCGCATCCACCCGGGATCTCCCCCGGCTCAGGAGATAGCGCGCAGCAAGGTCGCCCGCGTTGGTGCTGCCGCTGCCGCCGCAGTCCGTCACCACCACGCTCTCCCGGTCCATGAACACGGTACATTGCCCCTGCCCCACGTCCAGCACGGCGGCGCAGAGCGCATCGCTCCGGTACAGGAGCTGCCCCATGCCCCAGAAGCAGCCCAGCGTCAGGAAAAAGGCGCAGGCAAAGCCCCGCAGCCGGTGGGAAATGCCCGGCAGGAAGCGGAACGCCAGCAGCAGCGCATAGGCGCACAGGAGCCATAGCCCGACCATGGCCCCGTCCGGATAGAGGGAAGCAAAGGGCAGGCGGCCGAGGAACTTCACTACTGCCGCGATATACCGCACGCAGATGCGCGCCGGAAATCCCAGAATGACCGCTCCTGCGGGCCAGCAGAAGCCCAGCAGCGCCGCCAGTAATCCGAATCCGAAGCAGAGCGAGACCGCCCACAGCACACAGAGATTCGTGAGCGGCGCGATCAGTGCAAACTGCCCGAACGTCACCGCTGTGATGGGCGCGGTGAAGATCTGCGCGCTCAGGCTCACGGACAGGGAGCTGCGCACATAGCGGGAAAGATGACCGGCCAAGCGCCGCTTCTCCCATGCTTCCGGCAGCTTCGGCAATGCCCGCTGGATTGGCGAACTGAACAGCAGGATGCCCAGCGTGGACGCAAAGGAGAGCTGCAGGCCCACGTTCAGCAGGCTGTAGGGGTTCCACGCCGCCAGCAGCAGAAGGGCCAGCCCCAGCGCAGAGCGGCTGTCATAATCCTGCCGGAACAGCGAAGCAAGGCAGACCGCCAGCTGCATGACGCCCGCGCGCACCACGCTGGGCGTGAACCCGGTCACCGCCATGAACAGCAGGATGACCGGCATACAGACGAGGGAGGAGACCCGTCCCCGCCCCAGCAGTACGTAGAGGAAGCTGGTCAGGAAACTCAGATGCATTCCGGAAACGGCGACACAGTGGACTACGCCGGATTCCTGCAGCATGGCATAGAGGTAGCCGTCCCGCTTCAAGGCCGTCCGGTCGCCGGTGAGGATCGCCGTCAGGAACGGGGCGCTCGCTTCATCAAAGGCGGCTGCGATATTCGCCCGCAGACGCGCTCCCAGCTTCGCCGGGAAGAAGCGCCATTGTCCCTTTGCCGGGCCCAGCAGCTCCGGCATCCCCTCCCCATAAGCAAAGAGCGGCAGACCGACGGAGAGGAAATAGTCCTCCCCCGTTTTTTCCTCCGTCAGGCTGAAACGGGCGGTGAAGCGGATGTGCTCCCCCGGCATGAGGCCGCTGCGCTCATCCAGATACAGGCGGCATTTCACCCGCCCGACGCGCACGGTGACGCTCTCCCCGTAAGCCGTTTCCGCCGGGTATTCCACTACGATGGCCTCCACGGTCTCGGTGCTGCCGTCATACCGTCCGGCTTCCGCCAGCATCAGCCGGTTCCAGCCGCAGGACCAGAGAAGTCCCACCGCCAGCCCGATCAGCACTGGCGGCAGCCATTTCGGACGCTTCTTCCACAATAGCCGCAGCAGGGCATACAGCAGAATGAGCGCTCCGCCCGTCACCGCTGGCCAGACGTCGCCCTTCACAAGGCAGACAAGAAGGGCCGCCGCCGAAAAGGCATATGCAAACAGTGCAAGTCTTCTCACGGCGGCGGCCCCTTTCTTCACTTCATTTTCGCTCGGTTCAGCCCGGAGGCCACGCCATATCCCGACCGGACAGCACGTGGAAATGGAGATGCTTCACGCTCTGACCGGCGCTCTCGCCCACATTGGACACCACGCGGAACCCATCCACCCCCTGCTCCTTCGCCAGTCTGGCGATGATCTCAAAGGCATGGGCCACGACTTTGGAATTCTCCGGCGTGATGCAGGCGGCGGAATCGATATGCTCCCGCGGGATCACCAGAAAATGCACCGGTGCCTGCGGGTCGATATCCTTAAAGACATAGACCAGCTCGTCTTCATACAGGCAGGTGGAGGGGATCTCCCCCGCCGCGATCTTGCAGAACAGGCAATCGTTCATTTCGTTACCCTCTCAGCCCAGCTTGGAAGCCACGAAGCCCTCGACGCTGGCCAGCGCTTCCGCGAGCTTCGACACGTCCTTGCCGCCGCCCATGGCGGAATCGGGCTTGCCGCCGCCGGAGCCGCCGGCGATCTTCGTCACATTCTTGATAATGTCGCCCGCCTTGACGCCCTTCGCCACCGCGGCCTTGCCGCAGACGGCCTGGAAGGTGAGCTTTTCGCCGTTCACGGAGGCCAGCACGGCCACGGCGTTCTCGTCCTTTTCGCGGATGCGGTCACCGGCGCTGCGGAGCCAGTCGGCGCTCACGCTGCCCACGTTGGCAGCCGCCACGTGCAGACCGCCCACGTCCTTCGCGCTGCCGAGGATCTCGGCGATCTCGGCGCGGATGAGCTGATCCTGCAGCTTCTCCACGGTGCGGCCGCTCTCCTTCAGTTCCTCCATGACGGCGCCGGCACGGTTGAGCAGTTCGCCGGGCTGGGTCTTGAGGGTCTCCGCCACGGCCTTTTCCAGCTTGTCCGCGTCCGCAAGCGCCTTCACGCACTGCATACCGGTGATGGCCTCGATGCGGCGCACGCCGGAAGCCACGCTGAACTCACCGAGGATATGGAAGGAACCGACCTTGGCGGTGTTCGTCAGATGCGTGCCGCCGCAGAATTCCTTGGAAACGTCGCCCATGGTGACCACGCGGACGACCTCGCCGTATTTCTCGCCGAAGAGCGCCATCGCGCCCTCCTTGCGGGCTTCGTCGATGGGCATCTCCTTCACGGTGATGGGCGCATCGCCCAGCACCCACGCATTGACGTGGGCCTCCACCGCTTCCAGCTGCTCGGCGGTGATGGCTTCATAATGGGTAAAGTCGAAGCGGAGCTGGTCGGGCAGGACCAGAGAACCGGCCTGCTGCACATGGTCGCCCAGCACCTGCCTCAGCGCGGCCTGCAGCAGATGGGTGGCGCTGTGGGCGCGCATGATGGCCTGACGGTTCAGCACGTCCACCTTCGCGGTCACGCTGTCCTCCGCATGGAACGCGCCCTCCACGCAGACGCCGTGATGCAGATACTTGTCGCCCTTGCTGATGAGCACGTTGGTCACCTTGAAGATGCTGCCGTCGGCCATCAGGATCTCGCCGATATCGGCGACCTGACCGCCCTTTTCGCCATAGAACGGAGTCTCGTCCAGCACGAGGATGCCTTCCTTGCCCTCGCCGAGGGTGCCGGAAAGCTCACCGTCCTCCACGATGGCAAGGATCCTGCCTTCGCCGGAGAGGGTGGTGTAGCCGGTAAATTTGGTGGGGACATTGTCAAGGCCCAGGTCGATGCTCTTCCACGCTTCGCTCATATCGCCGCGGGCAGCGCGGGCGCGGTCCTTCTGGACCTTCAGGCTAGCATTGAACTGCTCGCGGTCCACGGTCAGACCCTGCTCGCCGGCCATTTCCTCGGTCAGGTCGATGGGGAAGCCGTAGGTATCATGGAGCTTGAAGGCAGCGTCGCCGGAGAAGACGGTCGCGCCTTCCTTCCTGAAGCCTTCCATGTATTCATTGAAGATGACGATGCCGGTGTCGATGGTGCGGGCGAAGCTCTCTTCCTCGGTGCGGATGACGCGGGTGATGTAGCCCATGCGCTCCTTCAGCTCGGGGTAAGCGCCGCCGCTCTCCTGCACGACGGTCTCGCAGACCTGATACAGGAACGGCTCACGGACGCCCAGCAGGCGGCCATGGCGGGCGGCGCGGCGCAGCAGACGGCGCAGCACGTAGCCGCGGCCTTCGTTACTGGGCAGCACACCGTCGCAGATCATGAAGGTGCTGGAGCGGATATGGTCGGTGATGATGCGGAGGGAAACGTCCTTCTCATTGGTCTGCCCGTAGGTCGCGCCGGTGATCTCGCTCACCTTGTGGGTGATGTTCATCACGGTGTCCACATCGAACAGGCTGTTCACATCCTGACACACGACGGCGAGGCGCTCGAGGCCCATGCCGGTGTCGATGTTCTTCTGGCTCAGGGAGGTGTAGTTGTTCTGACCGTCGTTGTTGAACTGGGTGAAGACCAGATTCCAGACCTCGATATACCGGTCGCAGTCGCAGCCGACGGTGCAGTCGGGCTTGCCGCAGCCGTACTTCTCGCCGCGGTCATAGTAGATCTCGCTGCAGGGGCCGCACGGGCCGGAGCCATGCTCCCAGAAGTTGTCCTCCTTGCCGAAGCGGAAGATCCGGTCCTCAGGGATGCCGATCATCTCATGCCACAGGTTCCACGCCTCGTCGTCATCCTGATACACGGAGGGATAAAGGCGGTTCGGATCGAGGCCGACCCATTCGGGAGAGGTGAGGAACTCCCACGCCCAGGTGATGGCTTCCTTCTTGAAGTAATCGCCGAAGGAGAAGTTGCCCAGCATCTCGAAGAAGGTGCCGTGGCGGGCGGTCTTGCCGATATTCTCGATATCCGGGGTGCGGATGCACTTCTGGCAGGTGGTGACGCGGTGGCGCGGCGGCTCCTGCTCGCCGGGGAACCAGGGCTTCATGGGGCTCATGCCCGCATTGATGAGCAGCAGGGACGGGTCATTCTGAGGGATCAGGGAAAAGCTGGGGAGGCGAAGGTGCCCCTTCGTCTCGAAAAAGCTGAGATACATCTCGCGCAGTTCGTTCAGGCCGAATTTTTTCATTTGTATTCCTCCATGCGCTGTCGCGCAGTTTTTATGATGTTTGCCGGGTTCAGCCGCCGAATTCGGAGCTGTTGGTGAAATAGTTGAAATCGCTCAGATTCGTGAAGAAATTATGCACGCCGTTCTTATTCAGCGCATAGAAGTAGTATCCGGTATTCTCCGGGGCCAGCGCCGCGCGGAGGGAGCTGAGACCGGGGTTGGAGATCGGTCCGGGCGGCAGGCCGGTATACTTATAGGTGTTATAGGGACTGTCCACCGTCAGGTCCTCGTCCAGCAGCTTCTCCTTGCGTTCTCCCAGCGCATACTGGATGGTCGCGTCGATCTGCAGATAGGGGTAATAGCTGCTGTTGAGACGGTTATGGATGACGGAGGAGATGGTGTTCCGCTCCGTATCGTTGCCGGCCTCCATCTCGATGAGGGATGCGATGGTGACGATCTCATGGAAGCTGTAGCCCATGTTCCCGGCCTCCAGCAGCATCTCGTCCGTAACCTTGGCGCTGAAGTTCGCAAGGAATTTTCCAATGGCCTCCTCCGGCTCGGAGGGGCAGTAGAACTGGTAGGTGTCCGGGAACAGATAGCCCTCCAGCCGGTTTTCCGCCCCATAGGGCAGCTCCGTCAGGAAGTCGTATTTGAACTCATGGTTCGCGGCGCAATCCAGCAGCGTTTCATACGCGCAGACGCCGTGCTCCGCAAGGATCTGGAAGGTCTGCTTCACGGTCTTGCCTTCCGGGATCGTCACCGTAACGGTCTCCCGTTCCTCGAAGCTCACGTCATCGTGCTTCATCTCGTGGATCATGGCGTTGTAGTCCAGCTTCGTGGAGAGGGTATAGATGCCGGGCTCGATCTTATCCTCCGCGTGGGTCAGCTTGCCGAACAGCCGGAACAGGGACCGATACTTGATAAGTCCTTTCCCGTACAGCTCCGTAGCGACCTGCTCCAGATCGGGTTCCTCGCCCACGTAGACCTGCGCTTCCAGCTCCTCCTTGTTCAGCGAGAGAACGTCATCCGCCGCAAGCCACGCGACAGAGGCCAGGATAATGCTGACGCACACCACAAAACCGAAATACATCAGACCGCCGCGCAGGCCGGTGCGGTAATAGCGTTTTCTGCGGATGGGGCGGAAATCCCGCTCCACGTAATCCGTTTCCGGGATGACTTCTTCCTCCGCCGCCGCGACAAAGCCGATCCGCTCCGGTTTGGGCTTTCGCGGCTTCCACACGGTCACCTGCTTCGGTTCCGCATCCGGGGCAGCCGCTTCGGGGCTTTCTTCCACATCCGTCTTTTTATAGATATGGGTCTTATCCCCTTCCAGCGCCTGCAGTTCCTCCTGCGTGAACATCTCTTTCAGGATCTCCGGGTTCAGCTTCCCGAAGATATCCTTCATATCCGCCGCTGCCGGATCCGCCTCGGCCGAACTGTCGTCATAGGCCGGGGCCGCTTCCGGATCCCCGATGAACTGCGCATCCTCCCGCCGCGGCTTGATGACCGCGGTCGGCTCCGAAAACGCGGAGGCCGTGTGCCTGCGCCGCTGGGCCGGGAGCGCTTCCGCCTTCCAGCCGAATGCCGCCAGCGCTGTGCGGATCTCCTCATCCGTTGCCCGTGTGGTTACGGATGCGGCAGCAGCCGAAGACGCCGCATCGCCGTCTTCGACTTTGGGCGCCCCGGGCAGGCGGCTGCTCAGGCGCTCTTTCCATTCTGAAATCTGTTTCCTGATATCCGTCGTCACACTCTCCTCAGGTCAAACATAGTATAAGCCGAAAGGGGCGGAGAGCTCTCCTGCCACCCGACCGGCAGCCCGACTGAACTGCTATCCGCGCGCAGCGGGCGCTGTAAATCCTTGCAGCGCGGGGAAAGGAATGGAATATGCTCTGCTCGAACAACAATAGCTGCTGGATCTGGATCCTTCTGATCCTCTTCATCCTCTTCTGGAACTGCGGCGGCTTCGGCTGCAGCACCGGAACGCAGAATTGCTGCAATCCCTGCTACAACCCCTGCCAGAACCCCTGTGCTGCGCCCAGCGGCTGCGGTCCTCAGACCTGCTGCTGACGCCCAAAATCCGCGGGAGACGCGCTGCGCCTCCCGCGCTTTCCTTATCCGGGAAAACGCAGCACCTGCGTCTCTGTCACAAGGCAGGTCACGCCTTTGTCGTGCGCCTCTCTCGGCACGCGCTCCATCAGCAGCGCATCGCGGGCAAGCCCCACGGAAACGAGATCGTGGCTGCCGAGGAAGCGGTCGTAATATCCGCCGCCCTGACCCAGCCGATACCCTTCCCGGTCATAGCTGAGGCCCGGAACGAGGATCACGTCCCCGTCCTTCGGCTCCAGCCGGGGCGCGGAAGCGTCCGGCTCCGGGATGGGGACCACCGTCCCGTCCTGCATCGTATCGGGTGAATAGCGGGCAAAATACATCTCGCCCTCCGGCAGGCTCACCGGCAGGGCCACCTGCTTCCCGGCGCGGACCAGCGAATCGATCAGCTTCCGGGTATCCACCTCATGGCCCACGCTCAGATACAGGAAAACGGTCTCCGCTTCCCGCAGTTCCGGCAGGGCTGACACATTATTATAGATAGCTTCATCGCTTTTTGCAAGCTCTTTTTCATCCAGCGCGGCGATGCGCTGCCGCATCTCCTTCCGAACCGCCTTTTTATAGGCTTTATCCGCTTCCGGCGCATTCTCCGCTGCCTTCGTTTCCTCCGGCAGCTTCTGTTTCCCGTGCTTCAGCCGGTCGCCGATGACGGAGAGCAGGAACACCGGCAGCTTCATCATGCGCCCGATGCGGCTGGGCTGCTTCATCAGCCGATAGAACCATTCCAGCCCGATGCGGCACCAGAAATCCGGTGCGCGCTTCACATCGCCCGCGAACACGTCCATGCTGCCGCCGACGCCCAGCATCAGCGCCTGACCCACCTCGTTCTGATGGGCCTTCATCCACAGCTCCTGCTTGGGGAAACCGAGGCAGACCAGCACCAGCCGCGCGCCGGATGCGCGGATGCGCTCCAGCACCGGCCCGTCCTCCTTGAAATACCCGTCGCCGGTACCGCAAACGATGAGGCCCGGATGCGCCTGTTTGAGGTTTTCCGCGGCCCGCTCCGCCACGCCGGGCTTCGCGCCCAGCAGATAGACGCCGAGGCCAGCTTCCGACGCATAGTGGATGAGATGCGTCGCCAGCTCGAAGCCCGGCACCCGCTCTTTCAGCGGCGTTCCGAGGATCTTCGCCGCGTAGATGACGCCGATCCCGTCCGGCACCACCAGATCCGCCGCATTCAGCGCCTCCATGAAGTCCGCGCGTTCCTGCGCCAGCCAGACGATCTCCGGATTGGGCGTGACCACGTAGTGTCCGCCCGGCTGCGAAAGGAGCTTCTTCCCGGTCTCCACGGCCTCCGCCATGGTCACCCGGTCAAATCCGACGTTTTTTACAGGGACACGCATTGACTGAACACCTCACCGATGCTTTCGTGAATGACCAGATTCGCATAGTTATCATAGGGCGTGCTGGATTTGTTCACCAGCACCAGCTTGTTCCCCTTGTAATAGTTTACCAGACCCGCGGCGGGATATACCGTCAGGCTCGTGCCGCCGATGATGAACAGGTCGGCCCTGCGGATGAGGCGGACAGCCTCCTCCATATCCCCGTCGTGCAGGCTCTCCTCATACAGCACCACGTCGGGCTTCACGGTCCCGCCGCACTTGTCGCATTTGGGCACGCCCGGCGCGTCGAGGATATAGTCCACGCCGAAGGCCTTGCCGCACTTCATGCAGTAGTTCTGCAAAGTGGTGCCGTGCAGCTCGATGACCTTTTTGCTGCCGGCCTTCTGATGCAGCCCGTCGATATTCTGGGTCAGCACGGCGCTGAGCTTCCCCTCCGCCTCCAGCTTCGCCAGCGCCTTATGGCAGGCATTGGGCTGCGCGGCGGGATAGAGCATCTTGTCCTTATAGAACTTATAAAACTTTTCCGGCCAGCGGAGAAAGTAGCTGTGGCTGATGATCTCCTCGGGCGGCTCCTCGTATTTCAGGTTATACAGACCGTCCACGCTGCGGAAATCCGGGATGCCGGACTCCGTGCTGACGCCCGCGCCGCCGAAAAAGACGATGCTGCGGCTTTCCTCGATCCACGTTTTCAGGGTCCTGACTTCTTCCGTCATGGTGATATCCCCCTATCTGTCAATTTGGTATGCTGTTTCGGATTTTGTATTATATCATTTCCCGCAGATTCTGTCAATTTTTCCCCGTGCTTGGGATCGGACTTCTCGCCGGGGAAATCCCGGTTGCGCCGGGCGGCAAATCGTGCTACACTGAGTCCATCATCGAAGGAGGGCTGCCGCCATGCCGGAAAAAATCTTTACCATTCCTCTGAACGAAGCCTTTGACCGGATGGAGGGCTGCCCGCTGTGCAGCCTCCGCGACCGGCTGGAGGAGCAGACGCTGGAAAGCGCGCTGGGCGCCGCCATGATGGAACCCTCCGTCCGTATCGAGATGAACAAGGAGGGCTTCTGCCACCCTCACCTCTCCGCCATGTATCGAAAAAAGAACAAGCTGGCGCTGGGCCTCATTCTGGAAAGCCATCTGGACGAGCTGGGCGCTTTGCTGGAAACGCCCGTTTCCGGCGGCAAAAAGGGCCTGTTCTCCAAAAAGCCGGAGGGCGAGGGCGCCGCCGAGACCCTGACGGGGCAGATAAACAGCTGCTATGTCTGCCGCCGCATCAAAAGCACCGAGCGGCGCTATGCCTCCAACGCGGCATGGCTGTGGGAAAGCGACCCGGCCTTCCGGGAAAAGCTCCGGAAGCAGCCCTGCTTCTGCCTGAGCCACACGGCCCTGCTGCTCCGCGCCGGAAAGCAGGAGCTGAAGGAGAAGGACTATCAGTCGCTCTACGCCGCGCTGACGAACGTGACCAAGACCGCGCTCGCCGCCCTTCGGCAGGACGTGACGGCCTTCACCGTGAGCTTCGACCATCGGAACGCGGACAAGCCTCTGAGCGAAGCGGAACGCACCTCGCTGGAGCGGGCGGTCACGATGCTGAAATAATGCTTGCAAGCAAAACCGGGATGCTGATCCGCAGCATCCCGGTTTTCATATTTTTACCAGTATCATTCCGGCAGCTTCTGCAGACAATAGCGGCATGAACGAGAAACGGATCGGAAAACAGACCGTGCGCTTTTCTGCGCCGCCCGCCATCATCGGCTATGCCGCGGCCGTCGGCCCCAAGGAGGGCGAAGGCCCGCTGGGCCGCTGCTTCGACGTGGTGGGTACGGACGCGCGTTTCGGTGAAAAAAGCTGGGAAAAGGCGGAATCCGCCCTGCAGAAGCTGGCCTTCCGCACGGCGCTGGACAAGGCGCAGCGGAATCCCGGCCAGCTGGACTACCTGTTCGCGGGCGACCTGCTGAACCAGTGCACCGCCTCAACCTTCGGCCTCCGGGACAGCGGCGTGCCCTTCTTCGGCCTGTTCGGGGCCTGCAGCACCATGGCCGAGGGGCTGAGCCTCGCTGCCATGCTGCTGGACGGCGGCTACGGGGAAACGGCCTGTGCCGTGACCTCCTCCCACTTCTGTTCGGCGGAGCGGCAGTTCCGCCAGCCGCTGGAATACGGCGGTCAGCGCTGCCCCACCGCCCAATGGACGGCGACGGCGGCGGGCGCGGCGATCCTCTCCGCCGATGGCCGCGGCCCCCGTATCACCCACGTGACCACGGGGCGCATCCGGGACGCGGGGATCACGGACGCGAACAACATGGGCGCTGCCATGGCGCAGGCGGCCTATGATACGCTGCGCTGCCATTTTGAAGACCGGAAGATCGAGCCGAGGCACTATGACCTGATCGTGACCGGCGACCTGGGGCGCATCGGGCGCGGCATCGTGCTGGACTTTTTCCGAAGGGACGGCATCGACCTGAGCGGCGTCTATGACGACTGCGGCGTGCTGCTCTTTTCGCCGCAGTCGCAGGACGTTCACGCCGGGGCGTCCGGCTGCGGCTGCAGCGCGGCGGTGCTCTGCTCCTACCTGCTGGACGGGATGCGCAGCGGGCGCTGGAACCGGCTGCTGTTCTGCGGAACGGGCGCGCTCATGAGCCCCACCAGCGCCGGGCAGGGCGAGAGCATCCCCGGCATCTGCCACGCGGTCGCCATTTCCAACGACGGCACCTGACGGCCATTTTATGAAAGTGAAGGGCGATATCATGCTTTGGGAATATCTGCGGGCGTTTCTTGCGGGCGGCCTTATCTGCGCGCTGGCGCAGATCCTCGTTGACCGCACGGCACTGACCCCGGCGCGCATCCTCACCGGCTGCGTCGTCCTCGGCGTCGCATTGAGTGCGCTGGGGCTGTATGAGCCGTTTGCGGAATGGGCCGGGGCGGGCGCGACCGTTCCCCTGCTGGGCTTCGGGCATACGCTGGCAAAGGGCGTTCGGAAAGCGCTGGCGGAGCAGGGCGCGCTGGGCATCCTCACCGGCGGGCTGACCGCTTCGGCGGGCGGCATCGGGGCGGCGGTGGTCTTTTCGCTGCTGAACGCGCTCCTGTTCCGCTCGCGGGAAAAGAACTGAAAAGTGAAAGCAGGACCTCTCAAACGGAGATGCCCTGCCGAAAAACAGCAAAAGAGCCGCACCCATCGGTGCGGCTCCTGTGATTCTCTTGGGAACTCAGTCGTCGTATTCGTACTTCTTCGCGTAGGAAGCACGGATCGCGTAGCCGATGAACCAGCAGCCCACGGCGACGGCCATGACGATGACCATGAAGACGATATTGTTGGTGACCTGCTGTGCATGGTTATCGCAGAAGGTCAGGCCGAACAGGGACATGGCGGGGGCAAAGATCGCGTAACCATAGCCGAACCAGAAGGTGAAGTTGGTGGCGAGGCCGATGAGAGGCAGAACATTCATGATGCCGATGCCGATCAGGCCGCCGGGATTGCGGTTATAGCCGAGCAGCATACAGAAGCCCCAGATAGCGATGATCAGCAGAACGGAGCAGGTCACATAGTTCCAACCCACGTTTCTGCCGACTTCCGCCAGCGTGGAGACCTTATTGATGGCCATGCCGTTGGAATACTTATCCGCAGCAGTACCGATCTCAACGAAACGGTAAGAGGACAGGACGCCCATCTCAAAGATGCAGAACAGATAGATCAGCATCGTATAAATCAAGGATTTCGGCTTGCTTTCAAGAAATTTCATGGAATTACACATCCCTTCGGTTTTATGTGGGCATTATAGCATACGGTTTTCCGAAAGACAAGAGCATTTCATAATATTTTCCGAAAAACCCCCGGAAAACTTATGCGCTTTGCATAATTTTGTCCTTTCCGGATTGCAGTTTTCCATTTGCTATGCTATCATGCATCCATAATTAACATGGCAAAGGAGCAAGTAGGAATGGCTGATCTGGAATCCATCCGGCAGGAGTGTCTCGCCTGCGCCCGCTGCGAGCTGGGGCAGACGCGCACGAATCTGGTATTCGGAACGGGAAACGAACACGCAAAGCTGATGTTCGTGGGAGAAGGTCCCGGCGAACAGGAGGACCTGCAGGGTGTGCCCTTCGTGGGCAGAGCGGGAAAACTGCTGGACGATATGCTGGAAATGTTCGGACTCAGCCGCAGCGAGGTCTACATCGCCAACATCGTGAAATGCCGCCCGCCGAAGAACCGCGATCCGCTCCCGGCGGAACGGGACGCCTGCTATCCGTGGCTGGCGCAGCAGATCGAGACCATTCAGCCGAAGCTGCTGGTCTGCCTCGGGCGCATCGCCGCCATGCGCTTCATCGACCCGAACTACCGCATTTCCCGGGAACACGGCCAGTGGGTCAGCCGGGACGGGATGGAGATCACCGCCATCTATCACCCCGCGGCGCTGCTGCGGGACCCCCGCCGCCGTCCGGAGGCCTTCGACGATATGAAGGAGATCGCCCGGAAGCTGCGGGAGCTGGAATAAAACCATAACAGCGCGCCTCCGCCGGAGCGGGAGCGCGCCGTTTTCGTTTAACCCCGGAGCTTTGCCTTGAACCCGTCCGCCGCGGCGATCAGCTCCGCCGCGCCGGAAAGCGTGGTGGCCGTGACGGTCTCGCCGCCCACCAGCCGCGCCAGCTCCTGCTTCCGGCCCTCAGCGTCCAGTCGGGTGACAAGCGTGAAGGTGTTCCCGTCCTCCACCTGCTTGCGGATGACGAACTGCGTGTCCGCCATGGCTGCCAGCTGGGGCAGATGGGTCACGCACAGCACCTGCCGGCCCGTGGCCAGCGCCGCCAGCTTTTCGCCCACCCGCTGGGCTGCGATGCCGCTGACGCCGGTGTCGATCTCATCGAAGATCAGCACCTCCGGGTCGGACGCCGCCCGCAGCACGTTCTTCATGGCCAGCATGATGCGGCTCAGTTCGCCGCCGGAGGCGATATGGCTCAGACGCCCCGGCGCCTGTCCGGCATTGGCCGCCAGCAGGAAGCGGACGTCCTCCAGCCCCGATGCGTCGAAGCCCTCGCCGCCCTTGGCGGTGAAGGAAACGCGGAAGCGCGCGCCGGGCATACTCAGGTCGTGCAGCTCGGCTTCCACGGCCTTTTCCAGCGTTTCCGCCGCCGCCTGCCGCAGCTCCGAGAGCTTTCCTCCCGCCTTCAGCAGGCGGGCTTTTTTCTTTTCCAGCGAAGCGCGCAGGCTTGCCAGCCGCCCGTCCAGATCGGAGATATCCTCCAGCTCGTTCTTCGCAGCCTCCAGCCGCGCCCGCGCTTCGGCGGCGCTGCCGTATTTCCGGCTCAGGCGCTGCAGGATACTGAGCCGCGCCTCCAGCCGATCCAGCTCGCCGGGGGAATAATCCAGCTCCCGGCGGGCGTCCTCCACCCGCTCGGCCAGATCCTCGGCCCGATAGCGCAGGTCGGACACCTCGGCCGCCAGCGCGGCAAAGCTCTCCTCGATGCGTCCCGCCGCTTCCAGCGAATTTGCCGCCGTCACCAGCTGATCTACGACGCCCTCGAAGCCTTCGCCGCCTTCAAAGCTCTCGTAAGCGGCGGTAAGCTTGTCCGTCAGCTTTTCCGCATACTGCATCCGCTTGACCCGCTTCAGCAGCTCGTCCTCTTCCCCGTCCTTCGGGTTCGCGTTCGTCAGCTCTTTGATCTCCTTGCGGAGCTTCGCTTCCAGAAATTCCTTGTCTTCCTCGCTTTTTTCCAGCTCCGTCAGCTGCGCGCCTGTCTCGGCATAGTCCCGATAGAGCGCCGCATATTCCTTCCGCTGCCCGTCCAACCCGCCGAAGGCGTCCAGATAGCTCCGGTGGCTGCTCTCGGCCAGCAGACGCTGCCCGTCGTTCTGCCCATGTACGTCAAACAGCAGGCTCCCCAGCTCGCGCAGCTGCGCGGAGGTGACCGGTGCGCCGTTCACCCGGGCGGTGCTTTTCCCGTCCGCCGCGATGCGCCGCATGACGAGGACGTTTTCCCCGTCCTCCGCGTCGATCTCATTTTCCGTGAGCCAACCCAGCGCCGCCTCCGAGGGCGACAGCTCCGCCGTGATGCGGGCATAGGCTGCGCCGGTACGCACCAGTTCCCGGGATACGCGGTCGCCCAGAATGGCCCCGATGGAGTCGATGATAATGGATTTGCCCGCGCCGGTCTCGCCGGTCAGCACGTTCAGCCCTTCGCCGAAGGCCACGTCCGCCCGCTCGATGACCGCCACGTTTTCAATATGCAGAAGTTCCAGCATCTGCAGCCGCCTCCGTTCAGCGAATCAGTTCCTGCAGCTCCCGGCACATCCGTTCCGCGGCGGCATTGTCCACCATGGCGAGGAAGATCGTATCGTCCCCCGCGAGGGAACCCACCATGTCCGGCACCTCCATGGAATCGATGGCGGTGCAGGCCGCGTTGGCAAGTCCGGTGAGCGTCCGCACCACGACGATGTTCTGTGCGCAGGCGCAGGAGGACACGGATTCCCGGAAGATCGTGCTCAGGCGCTCGGAATGGTCCGGCAGGACAGCAGGCTCCGCCGGGCAGACATAGCGGCTGACGCCCTCCCCGTCCGGCTCCTTCACCAGCCGAAGCTCCCGGATATCCCGGGAAACGGTGGCCTGCGTGCTGCGCACGCCCTGTTCCCGCAGGGCCTGGATCAGCTGGTTCTGGGTCTCGATGCGGTTCTCCGAAATGATCTTCAGAATTTGTTCCTGTCGCTCGTTTTTCATGTGGTCTGCCTCCCGTCAGTTCAGCTTATGCCGCACGATCTCATAAAAGCTCAGGCTGCGCAGTTTGATGAGCTTCGTCACGTATTTCGATTTCCGCACGTATACGATGTCGCCCACCTGCAGACGGAAGCAGTCCTCCCCATCCACCAGCAGCAGGGCTTCGTCGTCCTCCGCCCGGTAGAGCTTCACGCTGGTGACCCGGTCGCCCGCCAGCACGTAGGGCTTGGCAGTGAGGGAATGGGCGCACATGGGCGTCATGAGCAGGGCTTCCGCCGTGGGCTCCACGATGGGGCCTCCCGCCGCCATGCTGTAGGCGGTGGAGCCGGTGGGGGTGGCGATGATGATGCCGTCGCCGGAATAGTCGGAGATCTTCCGCCCGTCGCCGTAGGCGGTCAGGTGGATGGAATGGGCCGGGCTCTGCCGGGCCACCACCGCCTCGTTAAGGCCGAAACCCTCGCAGATGATCTTCCCGCCCCGGCGCACCTCGAAGTCCAGCATCATGCGGTTCTCCACCGCGAATTGTCCTTCCAGCACCTCGCTGAGCCGGTCGGTATCCTCCCGCTCCAGCTCGGTGATGAAGCCCATGTGGCCCAGATTGATGCCCAGCATGGGCACGCCGTTTTTCGCCGCCAGCTTGGAATTATGGAGCATCGTCCCGTCGCCCCCCAGGCAGAGCAGCAGATCGGCGCTGCGGATGGCCGTTTCCGGGTCATGGCAGAGACCCGCCGCCGGGAAGCCCGCGGCCGCCTCTCCGAAGGGCAGATAGGCCTTCGCCGAAGCGCCCTTCTCCCGCAGAAGTTCCAGCACCTGCCGGGTAAACGCCATGTCGGTATCTTTCTCGATATTCGTACAGATAAGGATGTTTTTCATTTCAGCACCTGATGGGCTTCCGCCACCACCGCCGCGATATCCGGCACGAAGCCCGCACTCTCCCGGCGCAGATGGCAGAGATATTCGATATTTCCTTCCGGTCCCCGGATGGGCGACCAGCTGAGATTGACGGGATAAAGCCCGACGGTCGGGAAAAATTCCAGCAGCTCGGCAAGCACCTGCCGATGGACTTCCGGGTCGCGGATGACGCCGTTCTTCCCCAGCCGCTCCCGCCCGGCCTCAAACTGCGGCTTCACCAGCACCATCACGTCCCCGTCCGGGGTAAGCACGCCCGCCAGCGCGGGCAGGATGAGCCGCAGGGAGATGAAGGACACGTCGGCGGTGATGAATTCCGGCGCTTCCTGCAGGTCCGCCGGGGTGAGGTTCCGGGCATTGAACTGCTCCATGACCACGACGCGCCCGTCGCTGCGGAGCTTTTCCGCCAGCTGATCCGTCCCCACGTCCAGCGCATAGACCTTTTTCGCCCCGTTCTGGAGCATACAATCCGTAAAACCGCCGGTGGAGGCCCCGCAATCGAGGCAGATCTTCCCCATTGGGGTAAGTTCAAACACCTGCAGCGCCTTTTCCAGCTTCAGACCGCCCCGGCTCACATAGCGGAGCGTTTCGCCTCTGAGTTCCAGCACCGCGTCTTCCTCGCAGAGAAGGCCGGGCTTGTCCGCCCGGACGCCGTTCACGAATACGTTTCCGGCCCTGATCTCCGCTTTGGCACGCTCGCGGCTGGGGCAGAGCTGCTTCTGCACCAGCAGGATATCCAGCCGTTCCTTCATTTCTGTAGCCTCCGCACCGCTGCGCAGATGGCCTCCGCGTCGATCTCACCCCGCCGCCGCTGCTGCGAAACGGTGCCCTGCTTCTGGAACGTATCGCCCAGATTCAGACAAAGGACCTGTCTGTCCCGGAAACGGGCCGCCAGCGTTTCGCCGATGCAGCCTGCCGCCATGGCTTCCTCCGCCACGATGAGGCCGGAAGTCTCGCCCAGCGCTTCTTCCAGCGCCCGCAGGTCCAGCGGGGCCAGCACGCCCAGCTTCACGACCCGCACACGGATGCCCTCCCGCTCCAGCGTTTCCGCCGCGAGCAGGGCTTCATTGATGAGGATGCCGTAGCTCAGGATGGTCGCGTCCCGTCCCTGCCGCAGCACGCGGACCGGCTCCGTCCCCCCGTCCCGATATGCACCTTCGCCGCCGCGGGGATAGCGCACGGCGCAGGGCGCGCCGGATGCCAGCGCCTCGGCCAGCATCTCCCGCAGCTCCTGATAGGAGGCGGGGCTGTAGATGCGCATACCCGGTATCTGCCGGAGATAGCCCACGTCGAACACGCCGTTGTGGGTCTCCCCGTCCGCGCCCACGAGACCGCAGCGGTCCACCGCCAGCACCACCGGCAGCTGCAGCAGCGATACGTCGTGGATGAGCATATCATAGGCGCGCTGCAGGAAGGTGGAATAGACGGCGAAGACCGGCTTCAGGCCCTGCTTCGCCATTCCGGCGGCCATGGTGACCGCGTGCCCCTCCGCGATGCCCTCGTCAAAGAACCGGTCCGGGAAGGTCTTATGGAAGCCCTGCAGCCCGGTCCCGTCCTCCATGGCGGCGGTGATGACGCAGATGCGTTTATCCTTCGCGGCAAGATCGCTCATCGTCTCCCCGAACACGGTGGAAAAGCAGGGCTTCACATCCCGGCTGACGCCCTTTTCCGGGTCGAACGGGCCGACGCCGTGATACAGCTCCGGGTGGGCCTCCGCATCCGGGTAGCCCTTTCCCTTCTGCGTGACCACGTGGAGCAGAACGGGCTGCCGGTATTCCCGCGCCACCTTGAGCATATAGGAGAGCTGCTTCACGTTATGCCCGTCCACGGGGCCCATATAGCGGAAGCCCATCTCCTCGAACATGGTGCAGGAAAACAGCGCGCCCTTCAGCTTGTTCTTCCAGCGCTGGGTCACATTGAAGACCGCCTTGCCGCCCGGCAGCTTCTGCATGGCCCGGCGGTAAAACCGCTTCATCCGATAATAGGCGGGCCGCACCCGCTGCCGGGTCAGGTATTTCGCCATGGCCCCCACGGTATCGCTGATGGCGACGCCGTTGTCATTGAGGATGATGACCATGGGTTCCCGGCTCTGACCGGCATTGTTCAGCCCCTCATAGCTGAGGCCGCCGGTGAGCGCCCCATCGCCCATGACGGCGACGACCTCATAGTCCGCGCCCGAAATTGTCCGCGCCCGGGCCATGCCCAGCGCCGCCGACACGGCGTTGGAGGCGTGACCGGCGATGAACGCGTCCGCGTCCGACTCCTCGGGCTTGGGGAAGCCGGAAAGCCCCCCGTCCTGCCGCAGGCTGCCGAAGGCCTCCAGCCGCCCGGTGAGCATTTTATGTACATAGCACTGATGGCCCACATCGAAGATGATGCGGTCCTTCAGCGGATCATATACGTTGTGCAGCGCCACGGTCAGCTCCACGACGCCCAGATTGGAGGCCAGATGTCCTCCGGTCTTGGAAACGGAGCGGATCAGTTCCTCCCGCAGCTCGGAGCAGAGCGTGTCCAGCTCCTCCAGCGAGCAGGCGCGGATATCCGCCGAATCCCGGATTCTGTCCAAAATACGCACAGCTTATTCCTCAGCGCTCCCCGCCGAAATCTGCGGGGCAGCGCACTCTTTACAGCATTTCGGTTTCATCATAGCAAACTTTCCTGCTCCCCGCAATGGCAAAATCGGAAAAATATTCATTTTTCGCTTCCGATTTCTGAATATTCATTTTGAAACGCGCTGGACAGCGCCGCGAAAAAGTCCCGCGCCGCATCCGCGTCCCACGGATAAAAGCGCGGAAGATAGCCGCCGTCCTCCGCCCCGCCGGTCTCCCCCGCGCAGAGGCGCTGAGCCACGGCGGAAAGTCCCGCCAGCCGCGCCGACAGCGCCGCCTTTTCCGCCGCTGTCAGCGTTTCCGCAAATCCCGCGAGGTCGGCAGCGTCGACCTCCCCCGTGGGCGCATTGGCGGCCATCCAATCCAGAAGCCGCGCAGCCAGCACGGCTGCGCGAATGGAAGACCCCGCCGTCCCCCCGTCCCCCGCCTGTTCCAGAATTTCCGTGAGCAGCGCCGTCAGCTCCCCGGCAGCGTCGGGGGCAGCGGGACGGCAGACCGGCGCGTTTTCCGCGATGCTGACGCTGACGGCGGGTGCCGCCGGGAGCGGAACGAGCTTCGCGCGGGAAATGAGACAGGCAAGGAGCAGCAGAAACAGGCATTTCATCGGACGGCCCGCCTTTCCGTTTTTTCACAGCTTGCCCGCTCTGCCCCGGAATATACGAATCCCCCTGCGCGCCGGACGGCACGCAGGGGGGATATTACGCATTACTCAGTCTTCCAGATTGTCGCAGTTGTGGAACACGTTTTCCACGTCCTCATTGTCATCGAACATTTCCAGCATCTTGGTCATGAGCTTGATATGCTCGGGGTCCGTGAGGCTGACGAAATCACGCGGCACCATCTCGATCTGCGCGGAGAGGAACTTATAGCCCTTGCCTTCCAGCGCGGTGCTCACATCGGGGAATGCATCGGGATCGGTGTAGACGATGAAGGCGACCTCGTCGTTCTTCAGATCGTCGCCGCCCACGTCCAGCACATCCATCATCACGGTATCCTCGTCCAGCTCCTCGTCCTCGTTGTCGATGACGATGACGCCCTTGCGGTCGAAGTTCCAGCTGACGCAGCCCTCAGCGCCCATGTTCCCGCCGTACTTATCGAAATAGTGGCGGACTTCGGAGGCGGTGCGCTTGCGGTTGTCGGTCATGGCGTCCACGATGACGGCGACGCCGTTAGGCCCATAGCCTTCATAGGTGACGCGCTCGTAGTTTTCGGTGTTGCCCGCACCCAGCGCCTTTTCGATGGTACGCTTGATGTTGTCATTGGGCATATTGGCGGCCTTCGCCTTGGCGACCACCGCCGCCAGACGGGAGTTGTTCGCCGGATCGCCGCTGCCGCCTTCCTTGACGGCCACGATCATTTCACGGGCGATCTTGGTGAACGCCTGCGCGCGCTTGGCATCCGCCGCGCCCTTGGTCTTCTGTATGTTATGCCACTTGGAATGTCCGGACATATCAGATTCCTCCCTGTGTTTTTCTTCTCCTTATCATACAACACGGGAGCGCCTTTTTCAAGCCTTTCTTTTCTTTACAAATCCCTTTTGTGTGGATTTTCCGTTCATTTTGCCAGTAACAGCAGCGTTCCGGGCGTCGGCTCCTCGTCCTCGCCCAGTCCGTTCACGCTGCGGATGGCGCTGCAGGGAAGTTTTTTCCGCTTCCCCAACGACCAGACCGTGTCGCCCGGCAGGGTCCGGAGCAGGATGGCAGCGGACGAAGTCCCCTCCGCCGGGGCGTCGGAAAGCGCCGCGCCGGTCACCAGCTGCAGCTCCGCCGTATCCTCCTGCACACCGGAAAAGATCACCGGGGTGCGCACCTCCGCCCCCGCGGCGGAGACGGAAGCATACACTTCGCCGATGCGCAGGTTGGGACTAACGAGACTCCGGCACACCGCTTCGCCCCGGCCCGTGAGCAGCATGGGGCCGCCCTCCCCCGTGCAGAGTGCCTTCACCGTGACCGGAACGCGCCACAGCTCCCGCTCCTGCCGCGGCTTTCCGCAGTCGGCAAAGAGGGCCGTCAGGCTGCGGGGCGTGTTGCTCCCTTCGAGACGGACGGTCAGCGCGTCCGTCTGTTCGCTCTGGCTGCAGGATACCGTCACAGTCCGCGTCTCGGTCTCCAGCGTCAGTTCCCGCTGAGCAGAATAGGCGTCCGCGATGTATTCCGCTTCCACCCGCCGATGTACCGCCGCCTGAATGACGCCGCCCAGGTCCACCTCCAGCCCGCCGTCCGACAGCGTGACGCTGCAGCCGGTGAGCGCCGGCGTGAAAACGCACTGAGTCTCTCCCTCCTCTGCAGGCAGCTCCAGCACAGCGCTCCACGGGCTGCGCAGCCCGGCCTCCGCCAGTTCGCCGCTCACGGACAGGTAGACCGCCGAAACGAAAGCCGTCCCCCGCAGGATGAGCCGCCCGCCAACCGCATCCGCCGCCTCCTGCTGCAGACTTGCCCGGCAGCAGAGCAGTTCCCCCACGGGCGGCTTTCCGGCGGGCAGCGGCAGCGTATCCGTTAGGTCGAAGGTCTTCTCCGTCACCTCCGTCACGGGAAACAGGCTCCGCTTCTCCCGCTTCACCTCCAATACCGCATCCGCTGTGTCCTTCGCCCAGCGGAGCGTTTTCGGCTGCCACGCGCAGGCAAGGATGCAGACCTCCGTGCGCACCAGCAGCTTGCGGGAATTGAGGATGCGTGCCTCCGCGCTCACCAGATGGACGCAGGCGGTGAGGCTGTCCGTTTCCTTCAGGCCCGCG
Organism: Oscillospiraceae bacterium; assembly: GCA_045628925.1. GTDB lineage: Bacteria > Bacillota > Clostridia > Oscillospirales > Oscillospiraceae > UBA1774. The sequence continues at coordinate 35,839 of JAZQQF010000034.1, forward strand.
CAGGCGCTCTCCCCCTCGAACGGCACCTCCAGCTTCAGCTGGCGGATGCCCCCGTCCTCCGGGCGGTACAGCACCGTCACCTCGCTGACGCCGGAGATCGCCAGCGCGTTCGGCCTCGCCTCCTTGCCCCGCAGGAAGGTCTGCCCGTCGGCCATCAGGATCTCCGACGCGTCCGGCATCGCGTCCGGCACGATCAGCTCCGTGGTCTCCTCGCAGGTATAAACTGCCGAGCAGACCCGTTCAAAATACTTCAGGCTGCCGCCCTCAAAATTCAGTTCCACGTTCCGCTTCTCTCCTTGCTCCTTTGATTTGTCGCTACAGGATATGCCCCGACGTTACGGAATATACCGTCAGCGCCTGAGAAGGCATATCCCCGCGCAGATGAGCCCGGCGGAAACGCAGAAAGGCCACGCGCCCGATGGCAGGATCAGAACGGCAAGGAGCAGCAGACCCAGAACGATCAGCAGCCGCCCCGCTTTCCGGCAGGAAAAACGCATAAAATTGCCCTCCGCAGAATGGTTTTCCCCATTCTATGCGGAGGGCGCATCGTTTGTGTATCAGACTTTTTTCAGGAATTTTCCGGCGGAGGAGAGCATCAGCTTCTTGGTGCCTTCCTTCTCAAAGGCAATTTCCAGAATGCTGTCCGGTCCCATGCTGCGCACGGTCAGCACCGTGCCCGGCCCGAAGGCGGAATGCACCACGCTGTCCCCGGCGCTCAGGCTGAGCTTCGGCGTTTTCGGCGCGTTCATGTCGCTGAGATGCACCGGCGCGGGCTTCTTGCGGGCATAGGGGGAGCGGAAGGTGTTCATGCGGTTCTCGCCCGCCGGTCTCGCCGTTCCGGATGTGCCGGAAGCCCCGGCCCCGGCGCCGAACCCATAGCCGCCGGTCCGTTCCTTGGGCAGCTTTTCCAGCAGCTCCTCCGGCACGGAGGAAACGAAGCGGGAGAGCATATTGTTCTGCGTGCGGCCGAAGACCATGCGCTGCTTCGCGTTGGTGATATACAGCTTCTTCCTTGCGCGGGTGATGGCCACGTAGCAGAGTCGGCGTTCCTCCTCCATCTCCGCGTCGTCGCCGATGGACTTCATGCCCGGGAACAGCCCGTCCTCCGCGCCGGCGATAAACACCGTGGGGAATTCCAGACCCTTGGCGGAATGCATCGTCATGAGCGCGACCCGGTTCTCCTCGGTGTCCAGATCGTCCGTATCGCTGTAGAGCGCCATTTCATCGAGGAAGTCCGCGAGGCTGCCGTTCCCGCCCCGCTCGGCCATGAAGCTCTTGATGTTGGTCTTCAGCTCCAGCACGTTCTCCATGCGGGTGATGTTTTCCTGCAGATCCTTGCTTTCCAGCATGGCAATGTAGCCGCTGCGCTGCAGGAGGAAATCATAAAGCTCGTCCAGCGGGCCGTCCATCTTCTCCCGCGTCTCGTCCATGATGGCGAGGAAGGCCCGGATGCCGCTGAGGCTGCGCTTCAGCTCGGGATACTTTTCCGCCTCCGCCAGCACGCTGTACAGCTCGCGCCCTTCCTCCGCCGCGATGGCGCTCGCCCGCTCCACCGTGGTATCGCCGATGCCCCGGGGCGGGTTATTCAGAATGCGCCTGAGGCGCAGCGTATCGCCGGGATTGGCCACCACGCAGAGGTAGGCCAGCATATCCTTCACTTCCGCCCGGTCATAGAACCGGGTGCCGCCGAAGACCTTATAGGGGATGCCGTTGCGCTTGAGGGCATATTCCAGCCGGTTCGACAGGGCGTTCACCCGGTAAAGCACGGCATGATCCTTGAAGCTGCCGCCAGCGCCCACGCCCGCCAGCACCTGACCGGCGATGTACTGTGCTTCGTCGTTCTCGCTCTGAGCGGTATAGAGGGTGATCTTATCGCCCCGCTCGTTGGCCGTCCACAGAGTCTTGCCCTTGCGGCCCTGATTTTCCTTGATGACCGCGTTGGCCGCTTCCAGAATGACGCCCGTGGAGCGGTAGTTCTGTTCCAGCTTGATGACCCTCGCGCCGGGATAATCCTGCTCGAAATCCAGAATGTTCTGAATGGTCGCACCCCGGAATTTATAGATGCCCTGATCGTCGTCGCCCACGACGCAGAGGTTCTTCCGTTCCCCCGCCAGCAAACGCACCAGCCGGTACTGCAGCACGTTCGTATCCTGATATTCGTCCACCAGCACGTAGCGGAAGCGGCGCTGATAGTATTCCCGCGTTTCCTGGCTGTTTTCCAGCAGCAGCACGGTATAGAGCAGCAGATCGTCGAAATCCATGGCGTCCGCCTGCAGCATCCGCTTGCGATATTCCATGTATACGTTCCCGACGGTCTTCTTCCACAGGTCCGCTCCGGCGGTGTTCAGATATTCCTCCGCCATGATGCCCGCGTTCTTCGCGTTGCTGATGGCGCTGAGCAGGGCGCGGGGGGCGTATTTCTTCTCGTCCAGATCCATGTCCTTGAGAATGCGGCGGATGAGGCTCTGACTATCCGCCGTGTCATAGATCGTGAAATCCTTCCCGAAGAGGCCGAGGCACTGGATGTTTTTCCGCAGGATGCGTACGCAGGCGGAGTGGAAGGTACTTGCCCAGACGTCCCGTCCCGCTTCTCCCAGCATCTTTTCCAGACGGGCAACCAGCTCTCCCGCCGCCTTGTTCGTGAATGTGATCGCCATGATCTGCCACGGCAGCGCGGGCTCCAGCGCACAGAGCCGCTCCGCCCGTTCTCTGTCCTCGGGAGAGCGCAGCATGGCATATTGTTTCAGAAATTCCGCGTCCGCCTCGCTGACCCCGGCGGGCAGCTCGCCCGACTCCGCG
>JAZQQF010000035.1:0-3571 GCA_045628925.1 Oscillospiraceae bacterium
ATCTCCATTGAGGACGGCATGGCCGAGGACGACTGGGAGGGCTGGAAGCTCCTCACCGACGCGCTGGGCAAAAAGATCCAGCTGGTGGGCGACGATCTGTTCGTCACCAACGTGGAGCGCATCCGCAAGGGCATCGAGCTGGGCGTGTGCAACAGCGTGCTCATCAAGCTGAACCAGATCGGCACCCTCACCGAAACGCTGGACGCCATCCAGCTGGCGAACCGTGCGGGCTACACCGCCGTCGTGTCCCACCGCAGCGGCGAAACGGAGGACACCACCATCGCGGATCTGGTCGTGGGCCTGAACGCGGGCCAGATCAAGACCGGCGCGCCCAGCCGCACCGACCGCGTGGCGAAGTACAACCAGCTTCTCCGCATCGAGGAGCAGCTGGACGAATCCGCCCAGTATCTGGGAAAGAAAGCGTTCTTCAATCTGTAAATTACGCGCATCGGGCTGCGGATTTCCGCAGCCCGTATATTTTTCCCGGTTTCGGGAACACTCCCCATAGACTTCTTTCTATGGGGGTGTTTTTTTGCACGAACCGAACGAGGCCGGGCTGCTCTCCCGGCTGGGCCGCTTCTTCCGGGAGCGAGCCTTTTACCTCATCCTCTTCCTCTGTGTGGCCGTCATCGGCCTGAGCGCGTGGCTGTTTTCCGAAGCGCTGGACAGCACGAAGCCCGAAACGGACGAAAGCCTCGGCAAGCGCGTCACCGCCGCGCCCTATGAGCCGGAAACGCTGCCCGACGACGCCTACAGCTGGATGCCGCCGTCCATAGCGCCGCGCCCCGCGGCGGCGGACGAGCCCATCCTCCCGCCGGAGCAGGCCGAGATCGAAGCCGAGGCGCCCGTTGAAGAACCGGCAGCGGAGGCGGCCGAGGTGATGGCCACAGCCTTTGAATGGCCGCTCACCGGCCCGGTCTGCCGGCGCTACTGCGTGGATGCGCTCCTGTATGACCCCACCATGGCCGACTGGCGCACCCACGCCGCCATGGATATCGAGGGCGATCTGGGCGACAAGGTGAAGGCCGTGGCGGACGGGACGGTGGAGCGCGTCTACGCCGACCCCATGTACGGCGAGACGGTCATCCTCACCCACGGCGCGGGGCTGCGCAGCGTCTATTCCAATCTGGCGGGGATCCCCGCCGTGGAAGCGGGCGACACGGTGAAGCTGGGCGAGGTCATCGGCGCGGTGGGCAGCACCGCCGATGCGGAGAACGGCGACGTGAACCACCTGCACTTTGCCATGACGCTGGACGAACTGCGCGTGAATCCCATGGACTACCTGCCCGCAAGATGACGCAGCCGAAACCGCCTTCCGGGGCCGCACGCTCCGGAGGGCGGTTTTTCGTTTGCGGGGCCTTTCCCGGAAAAATTCCCCGCTTCCGCAAAAAACCGTTGACATCCCGCCCGCAGCGGTCTATACTATCTGCCGAAAAAGAAATCTTTAAGGCGATCCCGAGTGGTCGGCAAGATGGACAGAGCGTTTGGCGGGTGTTTTGCCCCGCTTGATCCTGCTGCGCCTTGCCCCCATCGGCAGGGTCTTTTTTGTATCGGAAGGAGCTGTGGACGAATGAAATTCGATAAATGCACCGGCTTTGCGTCCGCGCCCGCATTCTCTCTCGAATCCGATCCCGCCGCCGTTTCGGCGCTGAACGCGCCGGAATACGCGATCCTTCCCGGCTTCTGCGATGTGCACGTGCATTTCCGCGAGCCGGGCTTTTCTTATAAGGAGACCATCCTGAGCGGCTGCCGCGCCGGGGCGCGGGGCGGGTACACCGCCGTCTGCACCATGCCGAATCTGGATCCCGTGCCGGACAGCGCGGCCCATCTGGCGCTCCAGCTGGAACTCATCGAACGGGACGCCTGCATTTCCGTCTTCCCCTATGGAGCCATCACGGTTGGCGAGAAGGGCGAAGCCCTCAGCGATATGGCAGGAATGGCGTCGAAGGTCATCGCCTTCAGCGACGACGGGAAGGGCGTGCAGTCCGAAAGCAGGATGCGCTCCGCCATGGAAACGGCGAAAAAGCTGGGGAAGCTCATCGTCGCCCACTGCGAGGTGAACGAGCTGCTCCACGGGGGCTACATCCATGACGGGCAGTATGCAAAAGCCCACGGACATAAGGGCATCTGCAGCGAAAGCGAATGGCGGCAGATCGAGCGGGACCTGCGGCTGGCGAAGGAGACCGGCTGCGGCTACCATGTCTGCCATATTTCAACAAAAGAGAGCGTCGCGCTCATCCGGGAAGCGAAACAGCAGGGCGTGAACGTCACCTGTGAGACCGCGCCGCACTACCTCGTGCTGGACGACGGCGATTTGCAGGAGGACGGACGCTTCCGCATGAATCCCCCGCTAAGGGACAGAAGCGACCGGCTGGCGCTGGTCGAGGGCGTTCGGGACGGGACGGTCGACGTGATCGCTACCGACCACGCGCCCCACTCCGCCGGGGAAAAATCCAAGGGGCTCCCCGGCAGCGCCTTTGGCATCGTGGGACTGGAAACGGCGTTCCCCGTGCTGTATACGAAACTGGTGAAGCCGGGCGTCCTCACCATGGCGCGGCTGCTCGCGCTCCTTTCGGACAACCCGCGGCGGCGCTTCGGCATCCCCCTCGGCAACGATTTCAGCGTCTGGGATCTGAACGCGGAATATGACATCGACCCCGCAGACTTTCTCAGCATGGGAAAGGCGACCCCCTTCGTGGGAATGCGGGTCAACGGCAACTGTATGCTGACCGTGCATGACGGTCAGATCGTCTATCAGAACAGGGAGGTATAATCATGGCAAAACGCACGGATATCAAGAAAGTCCTCATCATCGGCTCCGGCCCCATCGTCATCGGGCAGGCCGCCGAATTTGACTATGCGGGCACGCAGGCCTGCCTCGCGCTGAAGGAGGAGGGCTATGAGGTGGTGCTGGTGAACTCCAACCCCGCCACCATCATGACGGACACCTCCATCGCCGACAAGGTCTACATGGAACCGCTGACGCTGGACTACGTCGCCAAGATCATCCGCTATGAGCGGCCGGACGCCATCGTCCCCGGCATCGGCGGGCAGACGGGTCTGAATCTGGCCATACAGCTGCAGAAGAAGGGCGTGCTGGAGGAGTGTCAGGTGGAGCTGCTGGACACCAGCAGTGAGAGCATCGAACGGGCCGAAGACCGGGAGCTTTTTAAGGAAATGTGCCAGAGTATCGGCGAGCCGGTCATCCCCAGCGAGATCACCTACAGCCTCGACGAAGCGAAAAAGGCCGCGGAGGATATCGGCTACCCCGTGGTGCTGCGCCCCGCCTTCACGCTGGGCGGCACCGGCGGCGGCTTCGCCAACAATGAAGAAGAACTCATCGAGATCGGCATGAACGCCTTCCGCCTCTCCCCCGTCCATCAGGTGCTGGTGGAAAAGAGCGTGTAGGGCTATAAGGAGATCGAATTCGAGGTCATGCGCGACTCTCTGGATCACGCCATCACCATCTGCGGCATGGAGAACGTGGACCCCGTGGGCGTCCATACGGGCGACAGCATCGTCGTTGCCCCCATCCTCTCGCTGAACGACCACGATCTGAAGATGCTGAACG
>JAZQQF010000036.1:0-2003 GCA_045628925.1 Oscillospiraceae bacterium
GCGCGGGCGCAGCAGTCCTCCCACAGATCCAGATCGTGCTGGGTATAGTAGACCAGCACCCGCTTGCCGGTGGTGCCGGAGGTGGAATGGACGCGGACGCAGTCCGGCATGGGGACGGCCAGCATCCCATAGGGATAGGCGCTGCGCAGGTCGTCCTTCGTCAGGAACGGCAGCTTGTGCAGGTCCTCGATGCCCTGAATATCATCGGGCGTGACGCCCTGCTCCTCCATCTTCGCCCGGTAGTAGGGCAGATGCTCCCACACGTGACGCACCTGCTGCACGAGCAGCGCACTCTGCAGGTGCCTGAGGGCGGTACGCGGCATGGTTTCGATTTCCGGCTGATAATATTTCACAGTTCTGACCTCTCATTCCGGCGCTGTACGCCGATTCCATAACAAAAAATCCACTGCCTGCTTTTCCATGCGAAAACCGGCGGTGGATCACGGTGCTGTTTTCCGGCCCTTCGGCTCAGAAGCGGGCAGCGCGGTCCATCGCGGAAAAGCGAAAAAACGCGGGAACGAAAAACGCTACGCCCATGGCACACGCTACCTTTCATTAAATGATACGGGTATTCTGCATGAAAATCCCGCAAATGTCAAGCATTTTTTCGGAAAAGCGGGAAAAACGCCAGCTTCCGCTGTTTTTCTGCGGAAATTATGCTATACTGTGCAGGTATCACTACCGGCATAGGGCCGGAGAAAGGCGGGGCACCATGGCGGAAGCAACTGTGGGGCTTTATTTTCACATCCCCTTCTGCGCAAGCCGCTGCGCATACTGCGATTTCTGCTCCACGGCGGACCGGCGGGACCTGATCCCCCGCTATCAAGCGGCGCTGCGGAAGCACTTCCGGGAGTTCGCGCCCCGGCTGGAGGGCAGGATCGTGGACACGGTCTATTTCGGCGGGGGAACGCCCAGCTGGTATGGGGCAAAGGAGCTGAGCCAGCTGCTGGAGGATGTGAAAAAGCGCTGCAAGCTGAGCGCCGACGCGGAGATCACGCTGGAGGCGAACCCGGACAGTGTGAACCTTGCCGACCTGCGGAAACTCAGCCGTGCGGGCTTCAACCGCATTTCCCTCGGCGTGCAGAGCGCCAACGACGCCATCCTCCGCTTCCTCGGGCGGCGGCATAACTGGGCGCAGGTGCCGAAGGCCGTGGAGGCGGCGCGGGCGGCAGGCTTCCAGAACGTGAGCCTCGACCTCATTTACGGGCTGCCCGCCCAGAGCCGGGAGGACTGGGCCGATACGCTGCGCCGGGCCATGGAGCTGAAGCCGGAGCACATCAGCTGCTACGGGCTGAAAATTGAGGAAGGGACGCCCCTCTGGGCTTATCGGGACAGTCCCAGCATCCCGGATGACGACACGCAGGCGGATATGTATCTCTACGCGGTGGATACGCTGGCCGCAGCGGGCTACGGGCAGTATGAGATCTCCAACTTTGCCCGGAAGGGCTATGCCTCCCGGCACAATCTGAAATACTGGCTGCTGGAGGACTATGCGGGCTTCGGCGCTTCGGCGGCCTCCTGCATGGGGTCCCGGCGCCATACCTTCCTGCGGGATGTGGAGGGCTACATCGCCGCGGTGGAGAACGGAGGGGATCTTCTGTGCGAATCAGAGGAGATATCCCTCTATGAGCAGGCGGCGGAATACATCATGCTGGGTCTGCGCACCACCCGCGGCATCGAGGCGGGGGAATATGAGCGACGGTATCGGGCGTCCTTCGCGTCCATGGAGGCGCTGCTATTAGGCTATGTGCGCCTCGGCCTTGCCAAGCAGGTGGCGGACCGCTGGCGCTTCACGCCGAAGGGTTTTCTGCTGTCCAATCAGCTCATCGGCGAACTGCTGGACGCGCAGGCGGAACAGCGGTATCGGTAAGATTGCAGGTCTCGCCGGGCGCATCGTGATGCGCCCCTACGGGTCGTATGATCGTCACACCGTCAGTCGGGGCGATTCACGCTTCGCCCGTCCCCCATCCAAAAACCATCACGCCCCGGAAGGGTATACATCC
>JAZQQF010000037.1:0-7872 GCA_045628925.1 Oscillospiraceae bacterium
CTCGGTCTCGATCATGATGCTGACGGGCTTGAGGCCCTCCTTATAGTAGGTGCCCACGGGGGAGCAGATGTTCAGGAACTCGGATTCCTGCACGGTATGCACGCCCAGGAAGGGGTCGTTGCCAAACAGGAAGGGACGGATGTACAGGCTGGTGCCGGGCGCGGAGGGGACCCAGTCGGCCTCCAGCTTGATGAGCGTGTCCAGCGCTTCGAGGAACAGGTCCTCGTCGATCTGCGGCAGGCACATACGCTCGGCGGACTGGTTCATGCGCCGGACGTTCTCCTCCGGGCGGAAGAGCTGGATGCCGCCATCGGGACGGCGGTAGGCCTTCATGCCCTCGAAAATTTCAGCGCCGTAGTGGAAAACGGTGGAGGCGGGGTGGAGGCTCAGGTTGCCGAAGGGCACGATGCGGGGGTTGACCCAGCCCTTCTCGCCCTCGTACTCCATCATGAACATATGGTCGGTAAAGACCTTGCCGAAGCCCAGCTTATCAGAGGGGGTCTTGGCCTTCGGATTCTCGGTGCGGGTAATGGAGATCGCCATGGTGAATGCTCCTTTCCTCAGTCCGCGTAGTCATAGCCCAGCTGCAGGGCCTGATGGTTGAACTCCTTCAGGTCCAGATGCTTGGCCGAAACGATCTTATCCAGCACCGCGTTCACATAAGTGAAGTCCACGATGCCGCTTTCCTTGATGAGCTTGCCCACAAGGATCATGTTGGCGAGGCTGTCCAGTCCCTTCTCGGCGGCGAGGGAGGTGGCGGGCACGTAGAACACGTCCACGTCCGTGCGCTTGACCTTCCGCTCGATGAGGGAGGAATCCACGAAAATTTTGCCGCCGGGAACCACCGCGTCCTCATACTTGTCGAGGCTGGGGTTGTTCATGACGATGAGCATATCGGGATTCGTGATGATGGGGCTGCCCACGGGGGTATCCGAGATGATGACGGAGCAGTTCGCCGTGCCGCCGCGCATCTCGGGGCCATAGGACGGAAGCCACGAAACGTGCTTTTCGGCAATGAGGCCGTTATAGGCGAGGAACTTGCCGGAGAACAGGATGCCCTGCCCGCCGAAGCCCGCAAACAGGATCTGGGAAGTGGCCATTTACTCCGCCTCCTTTTCCGCGTACTTGTCCTTGTAGACGCCCAGCGGGTAGTAGGGGATCATATTCCCTTCCAGCCATTCCAGCGCCTTGTCGGGGGTGAGGCCCCAGTTGGTGGGGCAGGTGGAGAGAATTTCAACAAGGGAGAAGCCCTTGCCCTCGATCTGGTTCTGGAAGGCCTTCTTGATGGCGCGCTTGGCGTTCTTCACGTTCTTCACGTCGTTCACGGCAACGCGCTCCAGATAGGTCGCGCCGTCCACGTTGCTCAGAAGCTCGCAGACGCGGATGGGGTAGCCCACGGTCTTGGTGTCGCGGCCATAGGGAGAGGTCTGAGTGACCTGACCGGGCAGAGAGGTGGGGGCCATCTGGCCGCCGGTCATGCCGTAAATGGCGTTGTTCACGAAGATGACGGTGATGTTCTCACCGCGGGCGGCGGAATGCACGGTCTCGGCGGTGCCGATGGCGGCAAGGTCGCCGTCGCCCTGATAGGTGAAGACGATGTTGTTGGGGTCGGCGCGCTTCACGCCGGTGGCAACTGCGGGGGCGCGGCCGTGGGCGGCCTGCACCATATCCACGTTGAAATAGTTATAGGTCAGAACGGAGCAGCCAACGGAGGCGATGCCAACCGTGCGGCCCTCGATGCCCAGCTCGTCAATGACCTCGGCCACCAGACGGTGGATGATGCCATGGGTGCAGCCGGGGCAGTAATGCAGGCTGACGTCCTTCAGCGCATGGGGACGGTCGAATACGATGCTCATTTCGATTCACCTCCGAGCTTGTTCGCTTCCGCGATTTTGGCCATCACGTCTTCGGGGGAGGGGATGACGCCGCCGCAGCGGCTGCACAGCAGCACGGGCTTGAGGCAGCGGGTCGCCAGCTCCACGTCCTGGATCATCTGGCCCATGTTCATTTCCACGCTGATGAAGGCCTTGACCTTCTGCGCGGCGGCCAGCAGAGGCGCCTTGGGGAAGGGCCAGAGGGTGATGGGACGGATCATGCCCACCTTAATGCCCTGCTCACGGGCAAGGTTAATGGCGTTCTTGGAGACGCGGGCGGTGATGCCGAAGGAAACGATGCAGATATCCGCGTCGTCCATCATGTATTCCTCATACATGACCTCGTTTTCCTCGACGATCTTATACCGCTCATAGCGGGTCAGGTTCCACTGCTCCAGCTCCTCGGGAATGAGGGAGAGGGAGTTGATGATGTTGTTGGGGCGCTCCATTTTGGTGCCGGTGGCGGCCCAGGGCTTCTCGAAGGTCTTGACTTCGCCCACGTCCAGCTCCACAGGCTCCATCATCTGACCCAGCGTACCGTCGGCCAGCAGCATGGCGGTCATGCGGTACTTATCCGCCAGCTCGAAGCCCTTCACGGTGAGGGACACCATTTCCTGCACGCTGGCAGGCGCGAGGACGATGGTCTGATAGTCGCCGTGGGTGCCGCGGGTGGCCTGGAAATAGTCGCTCTGGCTGGGCTGGATGCCGCCCAGACCGGGGCCGCCGCGCTGCACGTTCACCACGAAGGCGGGCAGGTCGCAGCCGGCCAGATAGCTCAGCCCTTCGCCCTTCAGGGAGATGCCGGGGCTGGAGGAAGAAGTCATCGCACGCTTGCCCGCGGCGGAGACGCCGATCACCATATTGATGGCGGCCAGCTCGCTTTCCGCCTGCAGGAACACGCCGTTCATTTTGGGCAGGCGCTTGGCCATGTAAGCGGTCAGCTCCGTCTGCGGCGTGATGGGATAGCCGAAATAGTGACGGCAGCCGGCCATGAGCGCGGCTTCCGCGATGGCCTCGTTGCCCTTCATCAGCACTTTTTCTGCCATAGTCTCACTCACCTTTCCACTTTGATGATGCAGTCGGGGCACATGGTGGCGCAGAACGCGCAGCCGATGCAGTCCTCCGGCTTCGCGGCCTCCGCAGGATGGTGGCCCTTGGCGTTGATTCGCTCCTGTGCCAGCTGCAGAACGCCCTTGGGGCAGAACTTCACGCAGAGCCCGCAGCCCTTGCACAGGTCTTCACGGAATGTCAGAGTTGCCAAATTGATCCCTCCCAGATGTGATATAGGTCGGTTTTTTATGTGAATGTGTTTTGCTCGCTTATAATTCTGTGGGACGCTTCTGCAGCGTCATGGGGAAGAGGTTGGGAATTTTCCCCTCCAGCGCGGGATAGAGGCTCTTTTCCACCGTGGTCATGCGGATGGGGAGCCCCGTCCGCTCGCTGACGGCGCGGGCATAGTCGAGGCTGCCCAGCACGTCCTCCGGCGCGGTGTCCGCGCCCAGATTGGAATTGTTCACGATGCCGGTGAAGGGGATGCGGCAGGCGATCTCGATCTCCTGCACCACCTCGAAGGTGCTCTCCGCGTCCCGCGTCAGGGGACGGAAACGGTTCACCACCAGCAGCATCTCGTAATCGTTTTCTTCCAGAATGCCGGGGGTCAGCCGCCCCAGCGCCAGCGCGCCCCGGTCGTCGCCGCCCACGTCCAGCACGCAGGTGTAGCGCCTGTCGTCCGTGATGGCGTACATCTCCTGCGGCAGCGCGGGCAGATCCACGTTGGAATTGGCGAAGAAGGAGGAGATGACCCGGATGCCCGCACTTTCCAGCTCATCCCGGCTGTCCTTGGCGCGGTAGTAGGGGTTCACGATGTCCAGATCGGCCAGCAGCACCATGGGATCCTCCTCATGGAGCGTCTTCGTGAAGTTCACGGCGATGTTCGTCTTGCCGCTGCCGTAATGCCCGGCGAAGAGCGTGATGCGTTTGTGTTCCACGCTTTGCCTCCTTTACAGCAGGTTCCGCTGAATTTTACCCGAAACGGTCTTGGGCAGCGCGTCCTTAAAGACCACGATGCGGGGGGATTTATAGGGCGCGGTGTGGCTCTTGACGTAATTCTGAATCTCCTTTTTCAGTTCCTCGGTGCCTTCCTTGCCCTTCACCAGCACGATGCTGGCCTTGACCACCTGACCGCGCACCGGGTCGGGCGCGGCGGAGACGCCGCATTCCAGAACATACGGCAGCTCCATGATGACGTTTTCAATCTCGAAGGGTCCGATGCGGTAGCCGGAGGACTTGATCAGGTCGTCCACGCGGCCCACATACCAGAAGTACCCGTCTTCATCCTGCCACGCGGTGTCGCCGGTGTGATAATACCCGTCGTGCCAGCAGGCGGCGGTCTTTTCCTCCTCCCGGTAATAGCCGGTGAAGAGGCCGCAGAGCTGGTTCGGCTCGGTCCTGATGCAGATCTCGCCGGTCTCGCCCGGACGGACGGGCTGGCCGTCATGATCCAGCAGCTGGACGGGGTAGAGCGGCACGGGCTTGCCCATGCTGCCCACCTTGGGCGCGGTGCCGATCAGGTTGCCGATCATGACCGTGCTTTCGGACTGGCCGAAGCCCTCCATCAGGCTCAGGCCGGTGTGCTGCTTGAACTGGTGGAACACCTCGGGGTTCAGCGCCTCGCCCGCGATGGTGGCGTGCTCGATGCTGCTCAGGTCATACTTGGAGATGTCCTCCTTGATGAGCATCCGGTACATGGTGGGCGGCGCGCAGAAGGTGGTGATATGGTGCTTGGCGAACATGGGGAGGATATCGGCAGCGTCGAAGCGGTCGAAGTCATAGACGAACACGGCGGCCTCGCTGAGCCACTGCCCGTAGAGCTTGCCCCACATGGATTTCGCCCAGCCGGTATCGGAAATGGTCAGATGCAGCCCGTCCGGGTTCACGCAGTGCCAGTATTTGGCAGTGATGAAGTGACCCAGCGGGTATTTATAGTTATGTACGGCCGCCTTGGGGTAGCCGGTGGTGCCGGAGGTGAAGAACATGAGCATGGGGTCGCTGCCGCAGGGCGCGTCCGCCGTGCGCTCATAGGTCTCGCTGAACAGGCGGTATTCGTCATCGAAATCGTGCCAGCCCTCGCGCACCCCGTCCACCAGCACCCTGATGCTGAGGCCCGGGCATTCCTTCGCCGCATCCTCCGCCTGCTCCGGCACGCCGCCGGTGGAGGTGCAGAAGATGGCCTTGATATCCGCCGCGTTCACGCGGTAGGAGATATCGTGGCTGAGGAGCTGGTTGGAGCCGAGGATGGCCACCGCGCCGATCTTGTTCAGCGCCATCATGGTGATCCAGAACTGATAGTGCCGCCGCAGGATGAGCAGCACCCGGTCGCCCTTCCGAATGCCGAGGGAGAGGAAGTAGTTGGCGGCCTTGTTGGAATAGCGGCTGATATCCGCGAAGGTGAAGCGCCGCTCCACCTTGTGCCGGTCGATGTGCAGCATGGCCAGCTTGTCCGGTTTGCGGCGGGCCATTTCGTCCACCACGTCGAAGGCGAAGTTGAACTGCTCCTGATTCCGGAAGGAGATGGCCTCCAGACTGCCGTCAGGCCGCTCGGTGGGGGTGATGAAGCCCTCCCAGATGTGCGTTTCGGCGGTCTCCACCCGGTGGGGGGTCGTTTCCTCCCGCAGGGGGTCGGCGGAGTGATCCTCGGCATATTCCGTGGGATTCAGCACCACCGCATAGAAAATGCAGTCCTCGCCGCCGACGGCCACCATGCCGTGGGGGGTGGAGGAATTATAATAGATGGTGTCGCCTTCGTGCAGCACCTCGCTGTGCTCGCCCACCTGCACCTTCAGGCTGCCCTTGATGACCAGGTCGAATTCCTGACCCTCATGGGTGGTGAGGGCGATGTCGCTGTGCTCGGCCTCCGCGTCGTAGATCGCGGTGGTATACAGCGGGTCCGCGATGCGGTTTTTGAAGGACGCGGCCATGTTGTAATACACCATGCCGTGGGCCTGCTCGATGCGCTGCCCTTCGCCCTTGCGCGTTACGGTATAGCCCCGGAGCTTGGGGCTGCTGCCGCGGATGAGGTCCGTCACGTCCACGCCGAAGGCCAGCGCGCAGCGATACAGGAACGCGAAGTTCAGATCCTGTTCGCCGGCCTCACAGGCGGTGTATTCCGCCGGGGTAACGTCCGTCTTGGCGGCCATTTCCTCCACGGAGTAGCCGGTGACGCTCCGCAGCTCCCGGATACGGGCGGCCATCTCCTGAATTTTAAAAGTAAGTCCCGTCATTTCCGCCATATTAGTACCTCCCATCGGGGCGAATAAGCAAAGGCCCGCCCCAGAGATTGATGATCTTTGAGACGAGCCGAATGACCCGCGGTACCACTCAAATTGCGCCCGGTCGGACGCCGCTCATTCTGCGCCCTGACGCGGCGCCGTTCGGGAGAGTTCTACTGACCTTTCGGCGTTCTTCTCTCCGGCTCGGGAGCTACAAGCAGGGGGAATCGCTTCCCCGGGATCCGCCCTCACTCATGGCTCGCACCGACCGCCACTTCTCTGCAGGAGCACGGAAACGCCCTCTCCGTCATAACCTTTATCTTTCGCCGTTCGTCGTTCCGACCGGCTGTTACCGGTCATGATTCAAATCGGCTTTATTTCTGAGCAGGATATCACATTTTTCAAAGATTGTCAATCAATTAAATCATCGCGCCCGCCGAATCTGTGTGTTTTTTCCGTCGGGCGGATTGGTCATTTTTACAACTTGTTGCGCTGAATTTTGCCCGAGACCGTCTTGGGCAGGGAATCCCGGAACTCCACGATGCGCGGATATTTATAAGGCGCGGTGTGGGTCTTCACGTAGTTCTGGATCTCCTTTTTCAGTTCCTCGGTGCCCTCGGTGCCCTTCACCAGCACGATGCTGGCCTTGACCACCTGCCCGCGGATGGGATCGGGCGCGGCGGAGACGCCGCATTCCAGAACGTACGGCAGCTCCATGATGACGCTCTCGATCTCGAACGGCCCGATGCGGTAGCCGCTGGACTTGATGACGTCGTCGGCGCGGCCCACATACCAGTAGAACCCGTCCTCATCCCGCCACGCAAGGTCGCCGGTATGGTACCACCCGTCGTGCCAGACCTCGGCGGTGTGCGCCTCATCCCGGTAATAGCCGCTGAACAGGCCGCAGGGCTTGCCCTCGGCGGTGCGGATGCAGATCTCGCCGGTCTCGCCGTCGTCCACGGCGTTGCCCTCCCGGTCGAGCAGGGTGACATTGAACTGGGGGCTGGGCTTGCCCATGCTGCCCAGCTTGTGGGAATTGCCCACAAGGTTCGCGATGACGAGGCTGGTGTCCGTCTGTCCGAAGCCCTCCATGATCTTCAGGCCCGTGGCCTTCTCGAACTGGCGGAACACCTCCGGGTTCAGCGCTTCGCCCGCGATGGTGGCATGGCGGATGCTGCTCAGGTCGTATTTCGAGAGATCCTGCTTGATGAACATCCGGTACATGGTGGGCGGCGCGCAGAAGGTGGTGATGCCGTATTTCGCAAAGAGGGGGAGCAGATCGTCCGCGTCGAAGCGGTCGAAATCATAGACGAAGGTGGCCGCCTCGCAGAGCCACTGCCCGTAGAGCTTGCCCCACAGGGCCTTGCCCCAGCCGGTCTCGGAAATGGTGAGGTGCAGCCCGTCCGGCTCCACGCAGTGCCAGTATTTCGCGGTGATGTAATGGCCGAGGGGATATTTATAGCTGTGGCAGGCGATCTTCGGATAGCCGGTGGTGCGGGAGGTGAAGAACATGAGCATGGGGTCTTCGCCGCAGGGCGCGTCCTCCGCACGGGGGAAGGAGGAGGAATACATCACGTATTCGCTGTTGAAATCCCGCCAGCCGGGGCGCGGGTCGCCCACGAGGATGCGGGTGGTCACCTGAGGATGGGTCTCCAGCGAAAGCTCCACCTCATGGGCGGTGCTCCCGTCGCCGGTGCAGATGACGGCGGTGATGCCCGCCGCCTCGAAGC
>JAZQQF010000038.1:0-16706 GCA_045628925.1 Oscillospiraceae bacterium
AGGCCGCCCGCAGCTCCTGAAACAGGCTGCGGATGCCCGGCCAGATCTGATACAGGGTATAGGTCTCCACCCCGTCCAGATTTCGCGGCTCCCACGGATCCGACGCAGTCACCAGCGCTTCGCCCTTCTTTCCCCGCAGGGTGAGCCGCAGCTCCTCCCGCAGGAGGGCGATCTCCAAAACCGTATGCTCCAAAAACATCGTCAGTTTCCTTCCTTCCGCACTTCCGTAACGGTCACGATCCCCTCCGCCACGCGGAAGCGCACGTCCCGCCCGGCGTAGCTGAGGCCGTAGACCCGCGCCGGATCCTTCTGATAAGCGGGCCGGGGGTCGCAGGCCAGCACGTCACGGAGGCCCGCCCATTCCTCCGGGGTGAAAAACGCCATCCATTCCGGGGCGCATTCCACCTTGAGCAGGGCGGGGGCCTCCCCGTTCGTAAAGCCGCCCAGCGCGTCGGGCACGCTGTCGGCATAGGCGATATAGGGCTTGATATCATAGACGGGCGTCCCGTCCACCAGATCCGCGCCGGAAAGGAGCAGCACCGGGCCGCGGGGATCGTCCCACTTAACGCCCTCCAGCCGGACGCAGCTCAGCCCGATGGGATTCGGGCGGAAGGGGGAGCGGGTGGCGAACACGCCCATGCGGGCATTCCCGCCCAGCCGCGGGGGCCGCACCGTAGGCGACCAGCCCCGGCCCGCGTTTTCGCTGAACTCCCAGATGAGCCACAGGTGGCTGAACCCCTCGATGCCCCGAAGGGCCTCCGGATCCCGGAAGGGCGGCTCGAACACCAGTTCGCTGCGAACTTCCTTCGCAAGTCCGCTCTGCCGGGGCACGCCGAACTTCGTCCCGAAGGGGCTGCGCACCCGTGCAACGATCTGCAGCTCCATGCTCATCTCCGCTTTTTCATCTGCTTTGCCTGCAGCCGGTCGCCCCGGAACTGCTCCGGATCGTCCCGCTTCCGGGCAAGGTAGTAGGCAAGGCAGACGGAACCGGCGGTCAGCACATAGTAGGCCGCGCTGCACAGGCGGTAATTCCCGCCGGCGGCATAAAGCGCCAGCATCAGCTCGCAGAGGAATTTCAGAATGCAGACGATCGCCGCGCACTTTTTATCCGCAGGCTCCCGCCCGCCCTCGAAGGCATACCACAAGATCCGCGTCAGCGCAACGGCGAGGGTGAACTTGCAGATATAGTCCACCGTGCCCATCCAGTAGACCTTGGGGCTGGTCTCCGCCAGCGCCTGCAGCTGCAGCTCCAATGCGCCCACTTTTTCCGCTTCCACGCCCTGCAGCACGCTCTCCAGCCCCTCGCGATTCACGGTCAGTGCGCTGGACAGGGGGGCCAGCACGTTCAGCGCGCCCAGCCACAGCATATCGAACAGGCGGAAGCCCAGACCGAAGCCGATGGGCGCGCGCAGGGTCCTGTCCTCCCGGTGCAGGAACCACAGGCCCAGCCCCATGCCGCCCAGATCGCAGACGGCGATCACGAGCGCGCGCAGGATACCGTAGGGCCACGTCCCCATCCGTGAAATGGCGCTCTCCGGCGCGAGCTGCGCCAGCAGGATGCCGGAAATGAGGTAGCTGAACAGGAAAAACGCCGCAAGCCCCGCAAGGATGCCCACGTGGCTGATGCGCTTTTTATACACCGTCCACACGTAATACATCACGGGGATGAGGATGCAGGCGGCAAAGGTCATGCTCAGCGCGGTGACGAGACCGGGCGAAAACATCAGATTCTCGTTCAAAGGGGTACCTCCCTGATTCAAAAAGAAGCGCCCGACGCAAAGCCGGGCGCTTTACCATGGTCTGTGAACTTAGGGCAACACCGCGCAATTCATGGCACGCATCCTGCTTGCTGAATGTTCCGTCATATCGCCCGAAAATCCTCGGCAATACACAAAGTATTCCCTCAAATTTTCAGACAATCGACGAAAATTCCGACTGCGCATTCTGCGCACCGGAATTGTGCGGTGCTGCCTTAGTTGAAGAACTGGGTGAAATCGAAATCGTCCTTCTTTTCCTTCTTCTGGGGCTTGGGAGCAGGCTCGCTCTTCGCGGACTTCTCCTCCACATAGCCGCCGTCCTCCCCGTCGAAGCAGGTGGCGATGACGACCACGCGGATCTCATCCTGCATACTCTCGTCGAAGGACGCGCCGAAGATGATGTTCGCATCGGGATGGGCGGCGGCCTCGATCAGGCTGCAGGCGGCATACACCTCGTCCAGCCCCATATCGGTGGAGCCGACGAAGTTCACCAGAATGCCGCGCGCGCCGTTGATGCTGGTCTCCATCAGCGGGCTGGAAACCGCCAGCTTCGCCGCTTCCTCGGCCTTGTTCTTGCCGGAAGCATGGCCCACGCCCATGTGCGCCTTGCCCGCGTCCTTCATGACGGCGGTCACGTCCGCAAAGTCCAGGTTGATGAAGCCGGTGTTCTTAATGAGGTCGGAGATGCTCACCACCGCCTGCACCAGCACTTCATCCGCGATGTGGAAGGCATTGAACATGGTGAGCTTCTGGTCGGAAGCATACTTCAGCCGGTCATTGGGGATGATGAGCAGGCTGTCCACCTTGCCAAGCAGATCCTCGATGCCCGCTTCGGCCTGCTTTCTGCGCTTGCTGCCCTCAAAGCTGAAGGGCTTCGTCACCACGCCGACGGTGAGGATATCGTTTTCCTTGGCGATATCCGCCACCACGGGGGCCGCGCCGGTGCCGGTGCCGCCGCCCATACCGGCGGTGATGGAGACCATATCGGTCTCCTCAAAGATCTTGGTGATATTGTTGCGGCTCTCTTCCGCGCTCTTCTTGCCCACCTCGGGGTCGGACCCGGCGCCCTGACCATGGGTCAGCTTTTCGCCGATCTGCAGCTTCACGTCCGCCTTGGAGGCGCCGAGGACCTGCTTGTCCGTGTTGATGGCGATGAACTCGACGCCCTGCACGCCCAGCTCCACCATGTGATTGACGACGTTGTTTCCCGCGCCGCCCACGCCGACGACTTTGATATTTACAACGTTATCGGGGCCCGTCTCATAATCAAAAGGCATTGTATGACCCTCCCGTATGTATTTTTACTTTTTGTAATTTTATCTCAAAGGACACAATTGGTCAATAGGAAATTGAAAAAACCGACAGGTATTTTTGGGGGAGGGCAGACGCGCCGCCGGGGAGAAGCGCGGGCGCAGCTGCTGGCGAAAAACATCGGGCCTGCCGGAAACACCGGCAGGCCCGAATAACGACCGCGTTAATTCTTTTTGAAGAAGCTGTCCCAGATGACGTCCCATTCCTGCTCGGCGGTATCGCCGGCGGAACTGCGCTTCGGCTCCTCCTGGGCAGACTCCCGCCGCGCCGGACGGGCTTCCCGCACCGGTTCGCGCACCGGCTCCCGCACGGACTCCCGTTTCTGCGCTTCGGCGGCATAGCTCCCATCGTCCTCCGCGAAATCGGTGGCGATGAAGATGACGCGCAGCGCGTCGGAAAGATGCTCGTCGAAATCGCAGCCGAAGATGATGTTCGCGTCCGGATGGACGGCCTCCTGAATGCGATCCATGACGGCGCTCACGTCGTCCATATCCACATCGGGCGCGGCGCTCACGTTGATGATGATGCGCCTTGCGCCGTGGACGCCCGTATCCGTCAGCTCGCTGCGCATGACGGCGGCGGCCGCCTCCTCCACCTTGCTCTTGCCGCTGGCTTCGGCGACGCCCAGATGGGCAAGGCCGCTGCCCCGCAGGGTATGGCGCACGTCGGCAAAGTCCAGATTGATAAATCCGGTGGTGCTGAGGATGCGGCTCAGGCCCACCACGGTGCGCTGCAGCACCTCGTCGGAGATCTGGAACGCTTCGGCGAGGCTCACCTTCATTTCGGTGACCTTGCGCAGGTTCTCATTGGGGATGACGAAGAGGGTATCCACCTGCTTCAGCAGCTCCTCCACGCCGGCTTCCGCCACGCGCATCTTCCGGGAGCCCTCCCACTTGAAGGGCATGGTGACCACGCCGATGGTGAGCGCGCCCGCCGCACGGGCCGCTTCCGCCACCACGGGGGCCGCGCCGGTGCCCGTTCCGCCGCCCATGCCGGCGGTGATGAACACCATGTCCGTGCCCTCAAAGAGCTTGTCAATGGCGGCACGGTCCTCCTCGGCGGCCATGCGGCCAACCTGCGGCTTGCTTCCGGCGCCCTGACCTCTGGTCAGCTTTTCGCCGATCTGCAGCCGGTCCGCCCCGCTGACTTTCCCCAGCGCGGCCCGGTCCGTATTGATGCAGCAGTAGGTCACCCCGTCGATCCCGTTCATGATCATGCGGCCCACCACGTTATTGCCGGCGCCGCCAACGTCGACGACTTTCATATTGACGATGTCTGCCATTTCTCTATCCCCCATGACCGGGTCAGCTCAGCCCGGAATATAATGTCCTTCCTGTTCGGTGCTAAGGTCCAGAATGCCGGCGTCACCCGCGCCGAGGGCGCTGACGACGCGCTGCAGCAGGTCCAGCTTGCCGGCCAGATTTTCCTGCCCGCCGAGGCGGACGGTGAACCGCCCCTGATAGGTGAAGGTCAGGCTGCTCACGTTGGAAACGTCGATCTCCTCCACCTCCGGCATCAGCCCCGTCTGCTCCAGCAGGGGCAGCAGCTCCTGCAGATAGGTGAGCTTCGTAGAGTCCCCATCCCGGACGGTGATGGTCGCGCCCACGTCGGCGCTCTCCGGCTCCAGACCCCGGACGCGGATCAGCTCCGCCTCGTTCCCCCGGAACCCGTTCACCACCTGACAGTCGCCGCTGACGGGCACCGACCCCGCCGCCGTTTCCAGCACGGCGATGGCGGGCGTTTCCGAAACGGTGATGGTCAGCATATCCGGCAGGGTCAGGGAGACGCGGGCATCCGAAATGCCCGGCAGCGCCTTGTGGATGCGCTTTGCCGTCACGAATCCGGAAACGGTCAGCGCACTGCGGCCGGGCCTGAGCCCGGAGGCCTCCAGCACTTCCGCCTCTGAGTATATCACATTTCCGGCCACCTGTATATCAGAAATTTCAAAGAGGATATTCATGGCGAGAAAAATTGCCGCCGCCGCCAGCAGGAATCGCAGCAGCTTCCACCGCCGCCGCTCCACCTTCCGCCTTTGCCGGGCCTGCGTACGCCGGTCCATCGTCTGTTCCATCGTATCGTTACTCCCGTTCGTCCGTTTCGCTTTCGACGCGGCGCACCTCCGCGCCCAGCGCCGTCAGCGCAGTTTCCATCGCTTCATAGCCCCGGTCCAGATGCCGGAGGCCACCGATGACGCTCTCGCCCTCTGCGCCCAGCGCCGCGACCGCCAGCGCCGCGCCGCCCCGCAGATCCGCCGCCTCGGCGGAAATGCCGTGCAGCGTCTCCACGCCCCGGATGACCGCCGTTTTTCCCGCCGTGCGGATGTCCGCGCCCATCTCCCGCAGCGCCGGAACGTGCCGGTAGCGCTGGGAAAAGATCGTCTCGATGAACACGCTGCTCCCTTCCGCCCGCAGACAGGCCGCCATCATGGGCGGCTGCGCGTCGGTGGGGAAGCCGGGGTGCGGCTTCGTCACGATGGGGCAGGGGGAAAGCAGCTTTCCCCGCCGCTCCATGCGGATGAATTTCTCTCCCACGGTGAGGCTGCAGCCCATCCGCCCCAGCGCCCGCAGAACGGGCGCGCAGTCCTCCGGGCTGGCGTCATACAATCGGATGCAGCCGCCCGCGGAAGCGCAGGCGCAGAGCCACGTGGCCGTCACGATCCGGTCGGGCATCACCCGATGCTCCGCCCCGTGCAGGCTTTTCACGCCCCGGATGCGGATGACGCTGCTGCCCGCGCCGGAGATGAGCGCCCCGGCGGCGCGGAGGTAGCTTTGCAGCTCCACGATCTCCGGTTCCCTTGCCGCGCCGGAGATGACGGTCGTCCCCTCGGCGAGGACGGCGGCCAGCATGGCGTTCTCCGTGGCTCCCACGCTCGCGGCGGGCAGGTCGATGCGGCATCCCCGCAGCTTCGATGCCCGGCAGCAGAGTCTGCCGCCCGCTTCCGTAATTTCCGCGCCCAGCCGCCGGAGAGCGAGGACGTGCAGGTCCACCGGCCTCGGCCCCAGCTCGCAGCCGCCGGGGAGGCAGAGGGCCGTTTCCCCGCAGCGGGCCAGCAGCGCCCCCAGAAAGATGACGCTGGAGCGCATCTCCCGCATGAGCGCGTCCGGTACGTCCGGCGTGAGCGGGCCGGAGGCGTCCACATACAGCGCGTCCCCGTCCGCATAGACGCGGCAGCCGATGTGCCGCAAAATCTCCACCGTGGCCGCCGCGTCCGTCAGCTGCGGGCAGTTCCGGAATACGCTGACGCCCCCGGTCAGCACGCTGGCCGCCAGCAGGGGCAGCACGCTGTTCTTCGCGCCCTGAATGCGGACAGCGCCGTTCAATGCCCTGCCGCCTGTGATCTTCAATACGCTCATGGCCGTTCCTCCGCTTCGGATTTTCTCACCATCCTATGCGGAAAAGCGGCCTGCGGTCAGTTTTTGTTTTTCGTTTCCGCCAGACGGAGCGCTTCGGAAACGATCACGTCCAGCGAATCGGGCCGGTCCAGCGCCTTCAGCTTCCCGCCCATCTCGCTCAGAAGCGCGGGGGAGGCGCAGAGGCGCTCCACTTCCTGCCGCAGGGCTTCGGGCGTGCAGTCCTCATCCCGCAGCAGCACCGCGCCGCCGGTATCCGCCAGCAGAGAAGCGTTCTTCTCCTGATGATTGCCGGTGGCGTAGGGATAGGGCACCAGAATGGCGGCCCGCCCCACGGCGCAGACTTCGCCCAGCGTGCTGGCCCCGGCGCGGCAGAGGATCAGGTCTGCCGCCGCCATGACCTCGGCCATATTGTAGATATAGGGTCGCAGGTCGGTATAGCGAAGCTCCGTCACGCCCAGCTCGTTCAGGCGCGTGAGCATGGCGCTTTTTCCCTCCTCGCCGCCGCCGGAGGCGTGCAGCAGGCGGAAGCGCCCGGTCTTTTCATTCCCGGCGGCCAGATGGGCCACCGCTTCATTCAGCTTTTTCGCCCCCAGCGAGCCGCCGAAGGACAGTACGAAGGGCCGTTCATCCAGCCCCAGCTTCCGCCGGGCTTCCAGCCGGTCCTGCTCCCGGAAGCCGGCGCGCACCGGCATCCCCACGGTGAGGATCTTTTCCGGGTGCTTGTATCCGGCCTTGCCCTCCTCGAAGGCGACCATCATGCGCCCCACATGGGGCTCCAGCATCCGCGTGGTCAGGCCGGGGTAGGCATTGGCCTCATGCAGCAGCGTGGGCACGCCCAGCATCGCCGCCGCCCGCAGCACGGGGAAGCACACGTAGCCTCCCGTTCCCAGCACCGCGTCGGGCTGAAATTCGCGGATGATCTTCTTCGCCGCCTCCACGGAGGAGACTAAAAGCCCCGCCGAATGGAGGTTGTGCCGGATCTCCGCGGGCTTCAGGCTGCGGTGCAGATTTCCCACCTTGATGCCCCGGATGGGAAAGCCCTCCCGCGGCACCAGTTCCATTTCCATATTGTCGTCCGCGCCCACGAAAAGGCAGCGGCAGTCCGGCATCAACGCCGTGAGGCGCTGGGCCGCGGCCACGGCGGGGTTGATATGCCCCCCGGTGCCGCCGCAGGCAAAGAGGAATCTCATTCCGGAAGTCCTCACTTGTTTTCGATATTCCGCGATGCGGACAATATGATGCCGATCTCCGCCAGCTGCACCACCAGCGCCGTGCCGCCATAGCTGAAGAACGGCAGGGAGATGCCTGTGCTGGGCAGCAGATTCGTGACCACGCCCACGTTCAGGAATACGTGGATGGCCAGCAGCCCGGTGAAGCCCACGACCATCATGCGCTCATAGGTGTCCTTGCAGCGGGTGGCCAGCCAGAAGCCGCGGATGATCAGCACCGCGAACAGCAGGAGGATGAGCACCGCGCCGATGAAGCCCAGCTCCTCGCAGATGATGGGGAAGATATAGTCGTTCTGTTCCTCGGGGAGGTAGAGGTATTTCTGACGGCTGTTGCCCAGACCCAGCCCCAGCAGGCCGCCGGAGCCGATGGCATACAGCGACTGGAGGATCTGCCAGCCGCCTTCCTCTCTGTGCCCGTCCGGATCCAGCCATGCGCTGATACGGGCCAGCTGATAGCTGCCCGACTGATCCAGCTTCGCCACCAGCTCGGCGGAATTGCCCTGCACGTAGAGAAGGATGAGCACGCCCGCCACCGCGGCGCCCACGAACAGGTACCACTTCGCGCCGCCCGCATAGAGCATGAGCGCGGCCAGCAGCACGAGGATGACCGTGGCGCTCAGATGGGGCTGCGCGAGCAGCAGCGCGGCGAAGACGCCCACCGTGATGATGAATGGGAGGAGACTTTTCCATTTCCCCATCCGGCCGCTCCGGTCGGCGATCCATTTGGAAAAGGCCAGCACCACGGCGGCCTTCATCAGCTCCGAGGGCTGGAAGCGGATACCGGCGATGCTGATCCAGCGGACGGCGCCGTTGCCGTTCAGACCCTTCAGCAGCACGCCCAGCAGCAGCGCGGCGGAAATGCCCAGCGCGATGAGCCCCAGCGGCCGCAGCACGTCCAGCGAGATGTAGCTCATCAGCAGCATGGCGGCGATGCCGATGACGGCGAAGATCAGCTGCTTGTTGAAATAGTACATGAGGCTGTCAGCGCCGTATTCGTAGTAAGCGTCGGCATAGCTGGCGCTGAGGAGCATCACAAGGCCCACCGCCAGCAGCAGCAGCGTCAGCAGGAAGAAGGGGATATCCATCCGGCCGCGCTGCCAGACACGCCGGTAGGCTCTGCCGGCCGGGCGGTTCCGCTTCGGTTCCGCTTCCGGCGGGGTCTCCAGCCTGTCGTGTGGAAATTCAGTGATCCGGGCCATGGACGCCCTCCTTTCTCCCGATGTGGGTCACCGCCCGTCAGACACGGTAGCGGCCTGCGACGAAGATGAAGGTCAGAATGCTGAAAACGAGGGAAACGCCGGAGAACACGAAGAACACTTTCTTTTCGCTCCAGCCGCATTTCTCGAAATGATGGTGGATGGGGGCCATTTTGAACACGCGCCTGCCGTGGCTCAGCTTGAAATAGCCCACCTGGATGATATCCGACAGGGCCTCGCAGATATACACGATGCCCAGCGGCACCAGCACCAGCGGCATATCCATGCTGAAGGCCAGCGCGCACACCGCGCCGCCCAGAAACAGGCTGCCGGTATCGCCCATGAACACCTTCGCCGGGTGGAAGTTATAGCAGAGGAAGCCGATGAGGCCCGCCGCCAGCGCCGCCGCGTAGGCACTCTGGGTGCCTTCGCCCCACACTGCCGCCAGCGCGCAGAAGCACACCGCCACCGGGAGCGTCACGCCGGAAACGAGACCGTCCACCCCGTCGGTGAGGTTCACGGCGTTCACCGTGCCCAGAATGACGAAAGCGGCGAAGAGCACGTACACCGGCTCCGGCAGGGGCAGGGTCACGTTGACAAACGGCACGTAGAGGTTGGGGCTGAGATAACCGATGTAGCGCAGCAGCAGCACGAAGGCCGCTGCCACCACCAGCTGCAGCAGGGACTTCTGCCATGCCTTCAGGCCCTGATTCTGATGGTGCCGCACCTTCTGATAATCGTCGATAAAGCCGATGAGGCCCTGCACCAGCGCGAAGGCCAGCATGGCGAGGCAGTTGAAATTGCCCTGCCGGAAATCCGGGATGCCGGTGATGACCACCGCGGCCACCAGCCCCGCGATGAACATGAGGCCGCCCATGGTGGGCGTACCCTCCTTGCTGAGATGCCAGATGGGCCCGTCCCGTTTGATGCTCTGGCCCGCTTTCAGACGGCGCAGCAGGGGGATGAGCGGCTTGCCCACCGCCAGCGTGATGACCAGAGAGATGACAAATGCCTGTAAGATCCTCATTGATCGTTTCCTCGTTACTCGCAGAATACCGGGTCAGAATCGGTGCGGATTATTTGCCGTTCAGAACGTCGGCGACGATCTCCCGTTCGTCCATGTGGTACTTCGTCTTGCCGATGATCTGATAGGTCTCGTGGCCCTTCCCGGCCAGCACCAGCGTATCGCCCGTCTGGGCGTGCTCGATGCCGTATCGGATGGCCTCCCGCCGGTCGGGGATGACCACATAGGGCGTACCCAGACCCTCCAAGCCGGGAAGAATTTCCGCGATGATGGCCCCCGGATCCCCGGTGCGGGGGTTGTCGGAGGTGACGATCACGTAGTCCGCCAGCTCGCCCACGACCCGGGCCATTTTGGGGCGCTTCGTGCGATCCCGGTCGCCGCCGCAGCCGAAGAGGACGCCCACGCGGCCCACGGCGGTATCCCGCACGGTGCGGAGCATATTGTCCAGCGCGTCGGGGGTCACGGCATAGTCGATGAGCAGCGTAAAGTCCCGCCCGGTGGGGACGACCTCCATACGCCCCTTCACGCTTTTGCATTTTGCGAGCGCGGCGCAGAGGTCTTTCAGCGGGAAGCCGAGGCTCAGGCAGCAGCTCAGGGCCGCCAGCGCGTTATACACGCTGAACTTCCCCGGGATGTGCAGCACCGCCTCCGCCGAGTCGCCGCCATAGCAGGCGGTAAATTCCACCCGGTCCGGCAGGAGACGCACGTTCTCGGCCCGCAGGCCGTTCCCCTCGCCGATGCCGTAGGAGACAGTGGGGTTGGGGATGCGGCTGAGAATGGTCTTTCCCGCGCTGTCGTCCCCGTTTACGGCCGCGTTCCGGCACAGGGGGAAAAGGAGCATTTTGGCCTCCAGATAGGCCTCCATGGTCTTGTGGAAATCCAGATGATCCTGACTCAGGTTCGTGAAGCAGCCCACCGCGAAGGGCACGCAGCATACCCGGTCGAGGCACAGGGAGTGGGATGAGACCTCCATCACCGCGTATCTGCAGCCCGCGTCGACCATCTCCCGGAAGAGGGCGTGCAGGTCGCGGCTCTCCGGCGTGGTATGCTCGGCGGGATAGACCTTTTCCCCCACGATGTTCTCGTTCGTGCCGATGAGGCCTGCCTGCGCGCCGGATACGGTCATGAGCAGGCTGCGGATGAGGTTCGTGGTGGTGGTCTTCCCGTTGGTGCCCGTGACGCCGATGACCGTCAGCTTTTCCGCGGGGCGGCCGAAGAGGTTCGCCGCCGCGATGCTCAGGGCCTTCCGGCTGTCCTTCACCAGCACGTAGGGAACGTCCTCCGCCGGGGCTTCTTCGCACAGCACCGCCGCCGCGCCGTTTTTCACCGCGGCGGGGATGAACTTATGTCCGTCGGTCTCGTAGCCGCGCACGGCGACGAAGGCCGCGCCGGGCTTCACTTCCCGGCTGTCATAGCAGATATCCGTAATTTCAAGGTCAGCCGGGGCGCGCTTTTCCGTGACCTCGATCCCGTTCAATAGTTCCGATAGCTTCATCCGATCGTCTCCATCAGTGATTCATCGTTGTCGATCAGGCCGATCTCGATGATCGTGCCGTAGTTCACCTGCTCGCCGGGGCTGACGCTCTGGCGCTGCACAACGATGGTATTGGAATCCGTGGGCATGACGCCCGCTGTCTTGACAAAAAGCCCGAAGGCTTCCAGATACTGCTTTGCCGCCGTGAAGCTCTTGCCGGTCATATCCGGCACATAGACCGCATCCTTCGGCCGTTCTCCGCCCGCATAGAGGACGACGGTGGAGCCTGCCGCGATCTTCATGTTGCCCACGGGCGCCTGATCGGTCACGGTGTCGCCCGTGCCCTCCACGCGCACCTTGAAGCCCTGCGCTTCCATCTGCGCCTTCGCGTCCGCGAGGGCTTCGGAGCGCACATTGGGCACCAGCACGTTGGCCGCCGCGGAGCCGGGGGATTCCTCGATGCCCAGATAGGGCAGGATGTCCGCGAGGATATTGCCCACGCAGGGGGCGACCATGCCGCCGCCGGAGATATAGATGCCGCTGCGGGGGTCGGGACTGTCCAGAATGACCAGCACGGCCACCTGCGGGTCCTCCATGGGCGCGACGCCGATGAAGGAGACCATGTATTCGTCGGACTGCTGACCGACCTTTTCGGAGGTGCCGGTCTTGCCGCCCACGCTGTAGCCCGCCACGCTGGCGTTCTTGCCCGTTCCGGTGGGGGAGGACACCACGCTCTCGATGATGCTCCGCACCTTGGCGCTGGTCTCCTCGCTGATGACCTGCCGCACCACCGTGGGGCTGACGCTGGCCTTCACCGTCCCGTCCGCGGCGAGGACCTGCTGCACCACGTAGGGCTTCATCAGGTAGCCGCCGTTCATGGTGGCGGAAATGGCCGTAATGAGCTGGATGGGGGTGATGTTGAAGGTCTGCCCGAAGGAGGCGGAGGCCAGCTGGGAATGGTTGTTCGGATCCTCGAACACGTCCTCGGACCACCAGATGCTGCTGGACTCGCCGTAAAGGTCGATGCCCGTCTTCTCAAAGAAGCCGAAGGCCTCCATATAGTCGTAAAACCGCTTGGCGCCCAGCTTCAGACCCATGTAGGCAAAGGCCACGTTGCAGGAGTTCTGCGCGCTCTGCGCCAGCGTCTGATCGCCGTGACCGGCGTGCTTCCAGCAGTGCAGGGGGTCGGTACGGCCCAGAATCATGGTGCTGCCGCCGCAGTAGAAATGATCCTCCGGGGTGACCACGCCTTCCTCCAGCGCGGAGGCCAGCGTGATGATCTTGAAGGTGGAGCCGGGCTCGTAGGTATCCGTGATGGCCCGGTTGCGCCACTGCAGCTGCAGCAGCTCCAGATACTTCTCGTTGTATTCCTCGGCGGTCATGCTGCCTTCGCCGTTCTGCCACTGGGCATCCAGCTTTTCCTGATAGTAGGGATCCAGCGTGCTGAAATTGTTCAGATCGTAGTCCGGCACGGAGATCATGCCGAGGATGCGCCCGGTCTTGACCTCCATGACGATGCCGATGCCGCCATTGAGGATCTCATTGTCCGCGATGGCCTGCTCGATGTTCTTTTTCAGATAATACTGAACGGTGGTGTTCAGCGTCAGCACCAGACTGTCGCCGTCGGAAGCGTCCGCGTAATCCTCATAGCCGGTGAAGAGCATATCCGTGCCCTGCGCGGTGGCGGCACGGACGATGCGCCCGTTCACGCCGCTGAGGGATTCGTTATACATGGCCTCCAGCCCTTCCAGCCCCTTGTTCTCCGTGCCCACGAAGCCGATAATCTGGCTGCCGAGGCTGGAATAGGGGTAGTAGCGCTTGGAATCCTCCAGAAGATGCACGCTGCAGAGGTAGCCCCGCTCCGTCACCTTCTGATCGGGGGAATTATCGTGGTAGTTCGGGTCGTCCTTGAAGCCGCCGTTCACGTAGGCGCGCACCTGATCGGCCAGATCCTGCTCCACCTTCAGCCGCACGGTGGAATACCACGAATCCGTATCGTCCCACTTGCGCATGATCGTGTCATAGTCCACGTCCAGCACTTCGGAGAGCATTTTCGTTACGGCGACCTTATCCTCCCCGTATTCCGCCAGCTCGTGGGGACTCACGTAGATCGTCTCCACCGTGGCGCTCTGGGCGAGGATGATGCCGTTGGTGTCATAGATCGTGCCGCGGGAGGCTGTCACCGTCGTACTGCGTACCTGATTCTCCACCGCGGCGCTCTCATACCGGTCGTGCTCGCCGATCATGATCTTCGCAAGCTGTGCGATGAGCACGATAAAGGCAACGAGACCGCACAGGAACATTAAAATCACTGTGCGGCGTCTGGTCAGCCGGTCCGCGTCCGGCTGTACGGTATCAATTTGCTTTTTCGCCATATCGGTTACCCTTTTTCCGTAATTCGCTCCCTGCTGCTCCGGGCCGCACACGCCCTCCCTCCGCGTCCCTTCCGGGCGGGGAAGGGGCGATCGTGCGGCTCAGTCTATCTTACTTCAGCCCTGTCCGATATATGACAGTACCTGCCGGACCACGTCCGCCGCCCGCTCCAAAAGCGGCTCGCGGGCAAGGTCAGCGTCCAGAATGACGGCCACGTCCTCCGCCGTGCTGCGCAGGTAGGCCACCTGATCGGAATCCGCCTTCACCATGCCGATGACGGTGTGGGCTGTCTGTTCCACTTCTTCCATATTGAAGGCGCTCTCGCATTCGATCTCCAGCCGGCTCTGCTCGCTCCGAAGCTCGGCGATGCGGTTCTCCAGCGCCGCCGCCTCATCGGAGAGGGCGGTCAGCCTGGAATAGGACTGGAGCAGCAGCACCAGCAGCACCACGCACACCACCGCCGCCGGAACGGCGAACACGGCGAGGATGCGCCCGCGGGTGCGGGCCTGCGCTTCCGCCCGTGCTTCCTCCGCCGAGCGGGTACGCACCCGCTCCCGGGGAATGGGCCTCGCCTCCGGGCGGGGTACGGCTGCCGGTTCCTCCGGCTCCGGCGGAAACTCGATCTGCGGCGCAGACGTTCCAAAGGGGTCGTATGCAAGGCTGCCGAATGTCAGTTCCGCATAATCCGCCATGTTTCCGCTTCCTTCCTGCGCGCTCCGGCGCTATATCCGTTCGGCCACCCGGAGCTTCGCGCTGCGCGCCCGGGGGTTCCGTGTCAGTTCTTCTTCTCCGGCGGTCACCACGCCGCCGACGGTTTTCAGCGTCTGCTTGAATCCGCAGACGCAGACGGGGAAATCCTTCGGGCAGGTGCAGCCGTCCACCCGCTTGTGGATGGCCTGCTTCACCAGCCGATCCTCCAGACTGTGGAAGCTGATGACGCAGAGCCTGCCGCCGGGCTTCAGCCTGTCCGGCGCATCGGCCAGCATCCGCTCCACCGCGCCCAGCTCATCGTTCACCGCGATGCGGATGGCCTGAAAGCTCCGCTTCGCCGGGTGCTGCTTTTCCTTCTTCGCGGCGGACGGCAGGGCGGCGCGGATGATGTCCACCAGCTCCAGCGTGGTCTCGATGGGCCTGCGCCCCCGCTCCCGCACGATGGCCGCCGCGATGCGCGGCGCATACCGTTCTTCCCCGTAGGTGTATAAGATCCGTTTCAGCTCCGCTTCCGGCCACTCGTTCACGACCTCCGCCGCGCTGAGCTTTGCCGAGCGGTCCATGCGCATATCCAGCGGCGCGTCGGCCATGTAGCTGAAGCCGCGCTGCGCGTCATCCAGCTGGGGGGAGGACACGCCAAGGTCGAACAGCATCCCGTCCACCCGGTCGATGCCCAGCTCGTCCAAGATCTCGCCCACGCGCTCGAAATTGCTTTTCACCAGCGTGACCCGGTCGCCGAAGGGCGCCAATCGCTCCCCGGCGGCCTTCAAGGCCGTTTCATCCCGGTCGATGCCGATGAGCCTTCCGGTGGTAAGTTTTTCCGCGATGCGGCTGGAATGGCCCGCGCCGCCCAGCGTCCCGTCTACATAAATGCCGTCGGGCCTGATATCCAGCCCCTCGATGCATTCCCACAGCAGCACCGGTTCATGCTGAAATTCGCTCACAGGCCCAGCTCCTCATAGATCGCCGCCATGGTCTTCTGCGCGAAATACGCATCCTCGGCGGCCTGATACCGTTCGGTATCCCACAGCTCCACGCGGCCCGGCACGCCCACCACCGTCACGCTCTTGTCGATGCCGGCATAGGCCCGCAGCTCGGCGGGGATGAGGATGCGCCCCTGCGCGTCGATCTCGCAGGTGGCGGCGTTGGCAAAGAGGAAACGGGTCAGGTCGCCCGCTTTGGACTGGCTCTGCCCCTCGAATTTCGCGCAGAATTTCTCCCAGCCCTCTGCGGAATAGACATTGAGATATTCCTTCGGACCGCGGACAACATAGCACACCTCGCCCAGCTCCCTGCGCAGCTGCGAGGGAACCGTCAGACGCCCTTTCGCGTCGAGGCCGTGGTTGAACTTGCCCGTCATCTTCCGGATTTTCTCCCATTTCACATGATTCTTGGGCCATTTTGACCCACTACACCCTTATTGTAATGCATGGCGTCTCTGTTTGCAAGGCTTTTTTTCATCTATTTGCAACTTTTTGTAACGTCCGGCGGCGGGGCGGGGAATGTCGGCAAGATCCGGAATATTTCGGCATTATGTCAACTGAATCCTGCATATCCACCGGCCGGTTGTGGATATCCAATGTGGATAACTTTGTGGAAAATGTGAAAAACTCCGGCTTTCCGCGGCTTTTTCCCATTCCGGGAAGCGGCATGAAAAAAACCGGCGATGAATATTCATCCCGGCCGGTTTACATTTGATTATGGCATGGAAGAAACGGGCAGCGCGCCGTTGACGATGGGGCAAAATTGTGCTACATTGGCCTTAAAACTGCAATACGCTGAAAGGACGCACGACATTGAAGCTGGGAATCGGCATCGACACCGGCGGCACCTATACGGATGCCGTGATCTATCAGTTTGAGACCAAGACCGTGCTGAGCGCCGCCAAGGCCCTCACCACGAAAAACGACCTTTCCGTGGGCATCGCCAATGCCCTCCGGAAGCTGGACCAGAGCCTGCTGCCCAAAGCCGAGGTGGCGGCGCTCAGCACCACGCTGGCCACCAATGCCTGCGTGGAGGGCAAGGGCGGGCGCGCAAAGCTCCTGTTCCTGGGACTGGACGATGAGACGCTCCGCCGCGTGGGCGGGCGCTACGGGCTCTCCGGCGAAGGGGAAGTGCATGGATACCCCGGCTCCGGCAGCTTCGACGGGAGCGTGCTCCCCACGCCGGATTGGGCGAGGATCGAAGCGGAGGCGAAGGACTGGCTCTCCGACGCGGAGGGTCTGGGCATCGTGGAGCTATACGCCATGAACAACGGCGCGGTAGCCGAGCGGGAGGC
>JAZQQF010000039.1:0-8520 GCA_045628925.1 Oscillospiraceae bacterium
TTCGCGGGCACGGACGCGGACGGCGAAGCCTACGACCCCATCGACATGGCCATCGTGCCCTGCGGCGTCATTCGCGGTACGCTGCCGGAGGGGGACGTGACCGTTTCCAACGCGTTCGACGTGCTGTCTTTGGGCGTCGGCGCGGACGGGACGGCGGGCTATCCGCTGGTGAGCGTTTACCTCACCGGGAAGGAGCTGAAAAAGGGCTTCGAGATCGACGCGAGCCTGTCGCCGTTCCTGAGCATCGCGCAGATGTACGTGACCGGCATGACGTGGGAGTGGAACCCCCACCGGATGATCCTGAACAAGGTGGAGACTGCCTCGAAGGTCCTGCCGGACGGGTCGCTGGAAGCGCTGGAGGATGACCGGCTGTACCACGTGGTCACGGGGCAGAACTGCTGCCAGATGCTGGGGAAGGTGACGGACCTGTCCAAGGGCCTGCTCACCGTGGAGCCCAAGGACAAAAACGGCGTTCCCGTGGATGACGGCGGCACCTATGATACCTGCATCATCCACTGCAAAGACGGGAGCGAACTGAAGGAATGGTACGCTTTCGCGGCCTACGTCGCTTCGTTTGACGATGTGAGCGGCGACGGGGTCCCCGACCTGCCGGAGCGTTACCGCACACCGCGGGGCTGCAAGGTGAAGATCGACAGCCTCAGCCCGGCCCATCTGCTGAAAAACGCTAACTTCTATACCTTCCTCCTGCTGGGACTCATCGTGATCCTCCTGCTGGTCGTCGTTCTCATCGTGCGGAAGGCGGTCAGAAAGAAAAAACGGAAATAAACTGCATAAAACGAGGCGCTGCGGTCTTTCGGCCGCACCTCCCTTTTTCAGAGAAAGCAGCTTCGGAACGGGCTGCCCGATGTTTTTTTTGCTATCGAACATTAGCATTTTATTTTGAAAAACGAAGCAACTACGTATATAATATAAATTGCGGGTGTATACAGACCGCACGATGGAGGAAAACCGGCGATGAATGACCGCATCGCTTTGGATAGACAGTCAGATCTGGGGAAGGAGTGCTATGAAGATGAAACGACGCGATCGAATATGGGTCCTTCTGATCGCAGTGCTGCTGATCGTGAGCAGCCTGCCTGTCGCAGCGTTTGCCGGTGATGGCGCCCCTGAAAAGGAAGTGCGCGTGGGCTTCTTCTACATGGAGAATTTCATGGAGGGCGGCAGCGACGGGTCCGCCCAATCCGGCTTCACCTATGAACTGCTCTGCGAGATCGCTGCCTATAATCACTGGGATATCGAATACGTTTACGGCGATTTCAGCGACCTTTATAAGCAGCTGGAACAGGGGAACATTGATATCCTCCCGAATATCATCGACACGGAGGAACGGCGGCAGCACGTCCTGTTCCACGACCTCCCTCTGAATACGGAGCATTATTACGTGTCCGCCCTGCGGACGGGCGCTGCGGAGGAAGAACCGGAACCCGGCATCCTGAACGGAAAACGGCTTGCCACCGTGAAAGATGCGTATGAGGAGCAGTATTTCGATGAATGGGCCTCCCAAAACGGCGTAGCCATGGAGAAGGTCTACTGCGACGGATTTGACGAGGCGTGGGAGCTGGTCCGTGCGGGAAAAGCGGACTATATCCTGAACATCAATAACACCGCGCCGGATGCGAGCTTTTCACCGCTGTTCGAGGTCGGCAAGCATGTCTATACCGACGAGCTTCACGCCAACGAGGTGCTGATCAACCTGACGTCCAACGCCGTCAAATACACGCCCGCGGGCGGGAGAGTGCGGTTCAGGGTGGAGCAGGTCAGCCCGGTAGCGGATGGGAAGACCGTGTTCCGCTTTGCCGTCGAGGATGACGGCATCGGCATGAGCGAAGAATTTCAGCAGCATCTGTTTGAGGCGTTCTCGAGAGAAAAAACGTCGACCGTCTCCAAGCAGCAGGGCGCGGGCCTCGGCCTGTCCATCGTGAAAAAGATCGTCGATCTGGCGGGCGGCACCATCCGCGTGAGCAGCAAACAGAATGAAGGCTCCGTCTTCACCGTTGAGGTGCCGATGCGCGTGATGGATGCGGAGGCCATCCGGAAGTACGAGGAAGAAAACAAGCCGCCGGAGATCAGCGAGAAAGAATTCAGCCTGGAGAACAAAAAGTCCTCCTTGTGGAGGACAATGAGATGAACCGCGAGATCGCCACCGAGATCCTCGAAGACGCGGGGCTGATCGTCGATACCGCGGAGGACGGCGCGTTCGCGGTGCAGGCCGTGGAAGAAAACGGCGTGGATGCTTACGACTTCATTCTGATGGATATCCAGATGCCGGTCATGGACGGGTATGAGGCGACGAAGGCGATCCGCGCCCTGCCGGGCGGCGATCAGGCGACGATCATTGCGCTTTCGGCCAACGCCTTTGAAGAAGACATTCAGAAATCGCTGGCGATCGGCATGAATGCCCACGTGGCGAAGCCCATCGACGTGAATGTCCTGTTTGAAACGATGAAGGGTCTGGCAAAATAAGCGCCGCCTGCCCGAAACGGAAACACAAAAAACGCAGTAAGATACCGGAAATCGGTGATCTTACTGCGTTTTTGGCACCCCCGGCTGGATTCGAACCAGTGGCCTGCCGCTTAGGAGGCGGCCGCTCTATCCATCTGAGCTACGGGGGCAAAATCCTGCCCGCGAAACACGGGCAGGTAGCAGTATACCATATTCTGCGGAGAATGCAAGCCTCAATTCGCTGCGGGTCTGCGCCGCTCGGCGATGACCTCGGCCATGACGCTGACGGCGATCTCCGGCGGGGTCTCCGCATAGATGGTCAGCCCGATGGGGCATTTCACCGCCAGCAGCTGTTCCATGGGCCAGCCTTCCTGCTCGTGGAGCTTTTTGTAGAGCGCGTCCCGCTTGGTACGGCTGCCGATCATGCCCAGATAGTAATGCGGCTTCCCCAGCGCCCAGCGCAGCACCTCCTTGTCGTAGGCATGGCCGCGGGTCATGATGATGACGTAGCTGTTCCCGTCCACCGGGAAGTCCGGCATCTGCTCAAAGGAGTCGATGACGATGCAGTCGCAGTCCGGGAAGCGGGTGGGATTGCAGAAATCCTCCCGGTCGTCCACCACGGTCACGTTGAAGCCCACGCCGATCGCCAGCTTCGCCACCTCGCAGGAAACGTGCCCTGCGCCGAAGAGATACATCCGGGGCGCGCTGCTCACGTCCTCCACGATGTAGCGCAGCTCCTCGTCGCTGTCGCCGTGGATGGCAAGGCGGATGGGGTTCTGCAGCATATCCCGCACCACCTTCGCATTGCCCCGGAAGGAGCCGATGACCCGTTCGCAGTTCACGTTCAGACAGAGCTGGAAGGGGAGGGCACTGTCCGGCCGCTGATCCAGCACGTAGAACAGCCACGCGGGCACCCCGTCGGCCTCCGCCTCCGCCGCGGCCTCGAAGACGTTCCGCATGGCGGGCTCGACGGGCGCGAGCAGCACCTCGCACACGCCGCCGCAGATGAGGTCCGCATCACCGCCGGAGGCGCCGCGCATATCATAGCTGAGGATGCGGGGCTTCCCGTCCTTCAGAACGTATTCCCGCGCCTCCTGAATGACGCTGCCCTCCATGCCGCCGCCGCCGATGGTGGCGAAGATCCCGTCCTCCCGGATGAGCATCTTGCTCCCGGCGCTGCGGGGGGTGGACCCATCCTGCGAGATGATGGTGGCCCAGACGAAGGGGACGCCGCCCGCGCAGAGCGCGGCAGCTTCGGAAAAGATGGAGTTCATGGTCGGTTCCTCCTGCCGTTTTTTGTACCATCATAAGAGATTTTTCCGGGAATTGCAAGCCCGGATGCCGCCTGCCGTGCCGAAAAATGCAGGAATCGCATTTTTCTCATATCTTGTGCTTGACAGGGGCATTTCATTCGTTTAGAATACCATAGATAATATATAAGAGCTTAGGGGAAAGTTCGTCTGGCTGCGAAATTCTTGCAGCCAATATATATTTTTCACAAATCAATCATAGGAGGTATACCGATCTATGCCGTGGTGGGCTTATGTCCTCATCGTGGTCGGTTCCCTCGCGGTTGGTTTTTGTGCGCACCTGCTGTATTGCAGGGTGATCGAGAAGCGTTCTTTGAAGACGGTCGACGAGGCCGAGGAAGAAGCGAAGCGCATTATCAACGAGGCCATCAAGACCGGTGAGAGCAAGCAGCGGGAAGCGCTGCTGGAAGCGAAGGAGGCCATCCATAAGGAGCGCACGGAATACGAGCGTGAGGTGAAGGAGCGCCGGAGCGAACTGCAGAAGCAGGAGCGCCGCCTTCAGACCAAGGAAGAAAATCTGGACAAGAAA
Source organism: Oscillospiraceae bacterium (assembly GCA_045628925.1). Lineage (GTDB taxonomy): Bacteria > Bacillota > Clostridia > Oscillospirales > Oscillospiraceae > UBA1774. The sequence goes on from JAZQQF010000039.1 coordinate 4,303, forward strand.
ACAGATAATATCGAGCGTAAAAACGAGCAGCTGACCAAGAAGATCGCGGAAGCCGATGCGATCCGCGAGGAGGTCAAGCTGATCAAACGCAGCGAACTGGAAATGCTGGAGAAGATCTCCGGTTATTCTCAGGAGGAAGCCAAGGAATACATCATCAAGGAGATCGAATCCGAGGTTTCCCATGAGAAGGCGATGAAGATCAAGGAGCTGGAAGCCCGCTTCAAGGAAGAAGCGGACGAGAAGGCCCGCGAGTATATCACGCTTGCCATCCAGCGCTGCGCCGCTGACCATGTGGCCGAAGCAACCGTCAGTGTGGTTCCCCTGCCCAATGACGAGATGAAGGGCCGCGTCATCGGCCGTGAAGGCCGCAATATCCGCACCATCGAAACGCTGACCGGCGTCGACCTGATCATCGACGATACGCCGGAAGCCATCACCCTTTCCGGGTTCGACCCCTATCGGCGCGAGATCGCCCGGGTAGCGCTGGAAAAGCTCATTCTGGATGGGCGCATCCATCCCGCCCGCATCGAGGAGACCGTGGAGAAGGCCCGCAGGGAAGTGGAAGCCACCGTCAAGGCGGAGGGCGAACGCGCCACCTTCGAGACCGGGGTCCACGGCATCAACCCCGAGCTGGTTAAGCTGCTGGGCAGACAGAAGTACCGCACGAGCTACGGGCAGAACGTGCTGAACCACTCCATCGAGGTGGCCCACATCGCCGGTCTGCTGGCTGCGGAGCTGGGTGTGGACGTGGCAGTCGCCAAGCGCGCCGGCCTGCTCCACGATATCGGCAAATCCATCGACCATGAGGTGGAGGGGTCTCACGTGGCCATCGGTGTGGATCTGGCGAAGAAGTACAAGGAGAGCGACCAGGTCATCCACGCCATTCAGGCGCACCATGGCGACGTGGAACCGCAGACGCTCATCGCCTGCATCGTTCAGGCGGCGGATACAATCTCCGCGGCACGGCCCGGCGCCCGCCGCGAGAACATCGAGAACTACATCAAGCGTCTGGAAAAGCTGGAAGAGCTGACCAATTCTTTCCCCGGTGTTGCAAGCTCTTTTGCCATTCAGGCAGGCCGCGAGGTCCGCATCATGGTCAAGCCCGAGGAAGTGGGCGAGGACCAGATGATCCTGCTGGCGCACGATATCGCAAGGAAGATCGAGAGCGATCTGGAATACCCCGGCCAGATCAAGGTCAATCTCCTGCGCGAGACCCGCGCCGTGGAATACGCGAAATAAGAAAACGAACGCTCCCGGAATTTCCGGGAGCGTTATTATTTCAAAAAATCCCCGGAAGCAATAAACGCTTCCGGGGTGAGCTTTCTTAATGGGTCTTGTAATAATCCTTCACGTGGGCGAAGTAGTAGTCCTTGATGATATCGTTGCGCTTGATGACCTCCGGATCGTCCCGTTTGCCGCCCACCATGGGCTGATAGGAGAAGCCGCCGCCGGGGGCGAAGGTGGCCACGTATTCCTCCAGCGCCTCGCGGAGCGTGTCCTCCGGCACGGCGGGGGAGCCGAGGATGCCCTGATTGTCCCAGCAGCCGTTCAGCGCCAGCTTGCCGACATACTTTTCCTTGATGGCCTTCAGATCGTTGGAGGTCTGGGCGGGGTTCCAGCCGCGGATGCCCAGCTCGATCCAATCGGGAATGAACTGCTCGCAGCGGCCGCAGTCGTGCCGTTCCAGCAGCATCCCGTTTTCCAGCGCCAGATCGCAGTGCTTCTTGTGCATGGGCTTGAAGAACTCCCGATACATTTCCACGGAGAAGAAGGGCGCACGGTAGGCGCTGTCGTCATCCATGATGGAGAGGATATCCGGCTTGCACCAGTAGATCTGCTGTTTCAGGATCTCCAGATAGAACTCGGAAACGTATTCCAGCAGGGCCTTCACTTCCTCCGGCTCCTCATAGAGCGCATAGAGCGCGCCCTCGAAGCCCATGAAGGACACCAGCGTGAGGAAATAGTCGCCGCCGTGGACGGAGAGGGTCTTGTTCTCCCGGTCCTTGGTCTCCAATTGTTTCTTGTAATAGCTTTCCCAGTCCCGATGGCTCACGTCGGGATTTTTGATGACGTCGCGCCACTTGGTGATGTCCTCCAGCAGGATCTCACCCGGCTTGGGCAGCGCGCCCCAGTCATTGGCCTCCGAACCCACATAGGTCACGCCGTAGGGGGTCACGATGGGGCCGTTGGGCGCGCTCACAGGTGCGATCAGTTCCTCGGCGATGGAATCGCCTGCGGGGATGAAGAACGAGGGCACAAATTCAGGGATCTCGCCCCGGAGCATCATCAGATAGTTCTCTTTCGGTGTGATAGGCATGGCTCTCCTCCTTGTTCCTGTATGTTTATCGGCACAATCTCATGCGCCGACAGTTTCCAATCGTACCTGCCCCTTCACGCCCAGCTTCTCTCCCACGATGACCAGCGCCCCGTCCACGCCCGGAATGGCGCAGATCTCATCCAGCGCGGCGTCCAGCCTGTCCGCATCGGCGGCAAGGTTGCCGAGACGGGTGGCTGCCGCGTCCGCCAGCGCACAGCTGCGGGCGATGACCAGCGCCGCGTCCGCCCGCCCGAGGGACAGGGAATGCCCCACGGTGCCGGAGGAGGTGCAGACGCCCAGCCCCTCCGTGGGCTGAACGACCACGGCCAGCAGGCCGGAGAGGGGATTATCCCCCGCGAACACGGCCACGTGCCGCTCCCGCGGGCCATAGAGAAAGATATCGCCGCCGTTTTCCACGATGATCTCCCGGCTCAGGGGCAGCAGCGCCCGGCCGACGGATTCCGCGATGGCGCCCGCCACCGCCGCCATGGGGCCGACGGACGCCTGACGCCCGGCCTCCAGCATCCCTTCCACAAGGGCCGTCTCCGTGCCGTGGCTGCGGAGCGGTTCCAGCGAAGTACGGAAGCGGGGGCGGGTCTCGATGGCCTCCAGCACCTGCCTGCGGGCTTCCAGCGCCGCCTCCGCCGCTTCCCGGCTCAGGTCGCGCTTTGCGCCGATGTGCAGGTCGGTTTCATCGATGCTGACGCGGAAATAGGTCAGATCCTTCGCAGCGTGCTTCGTGCGGTAGCTTTCCCGGTCGGCATAAGGGTCGGGAATGCTCACTCGCTCAGCTCCACCTTCAGCGCGCCGGTGGGGCAGGCCTTCGTGCACATCTCGCAGACGACGCAGTGGGCGTTATTGAAGGATAGCATGGCGGTCTCGGGGTCGAGCGTCAGCGCACGCTGGACGCAGACCGCCGTGCAGCTGCCGCAGTGGACGCAGACCTGATCGTCCCAGCGGATGACGCGGCTCAGCACCTGCACGCTCACGCCCTGCTCGGAAGTGTATTTCAGCGCGTCCTCAATGGCGCTCTGCTCGCCGGTCAGGTCCAGCACCAGACGGCCGCCTTCATCGGGGGTGATATCCGCCTGCAGGATGGAGAACACCAGACCGAAGCGGGTGGCAAACAGATGAACGAAAGGCTGCTTCGTATCTTCCGGGCGGAAGCGCAGCCGGATCTTGACGGATTTTTCCATGATTTCTGCTCCTTTCCCGGATCACACGTCGTCGATGGCGTGAAGGACGTGCTTCGCGGTCTCCAGCTCCAGCTTGGCGGAAGGTTCCGTCAGCAGGAACTCGCCCACCTGCACCCGGCGTTTCAGCTCACCAGCGATATCCCGGGATTTTTTCAGGCTGGTCATGGGCGCGGTGGGGATCTTCTTTCCCTGCACCTCTACGAAGCCGCTGCGCAGCTCCGCGTAACTGACCCGCTCCCGCAGGATGGGGCGCGAGCGCACGGGCACGCTGTAATCGCTCACCTCGGTGAACAGCTCGTCGTTGCCCTTCGCCAGCTGGGCGCACAGATCCTCATCCAGCACCGGGAAGGGGATGCCCACGCCCACGAACATACTCACGCCGTATTGATACACTCTGGCAGCGCGGATGTATTCCGTGCTCATTTTCTTCATGTCGCCGATGAGGGCCAGCGTGGCGCCGGAATAGGAGCGCTGCCCGTCCTCATACTCCGTATAGCCGGGGAAGCACTGGGTGCCCTCCCAGACCACGTAGCCCGGCGCGCCGCAGAAGAAAACGCGGGTGCCGATGCCGATGGTGCGCAGCTCCGGGTCCTTCAGCAGGGGACTCAGTTCGCCCGCCGTGGCATAGGTGGCGTTGGCCATGCGGGGCAGGAGCGTGCCCATATAGGTGTGGATCACCTTGTCGGAGGTGTTCACGGAGCAGTT
>JAZQQF010000040.1:0-3887 GCA_045628925.1 Oscillospiraceae bacterium
GCCGCATGATGGATCTGGACTGCGCCATGCTCCTGCAGGATCTGCTGGAGGAAGTGGAGCGGCTGGAAGCGAAGGAGCCGGAAAAGCTGCGGGACGAAGCGTATATGAAGACCCTGAAGGAGCGCTTCAACTGCTGGTATGTGCCGGGCGTGCAGTAATGGGAACGCATCCTGTCGGGCGATTCGCGCCCACGCCCTCGGGGCGGATGCATCTGGGCAATACCTTTGCCTATCTGCTGGCGTGGCTGGCCGTCCGCAGTGAGGACGGGGAGCTGCTCCTGCGCATGGAGGATCTTGACACGCTGCGCTGTACGCCGGAAAACGCCCAGCGCATCCGGGAGGATCTTCTGTGGCTGGGCCTCAGCTGGGATCGGGAGCCCCCACCCCAGCGCTCACGGACGGAGGCCTACGAGGCCGCCGTGGAAATACTGAAGCAGCGGGGGAGCGTGTTTCCCTGCTGGTGCACCCGGGGGAGTCTGAATCTCATCAACGCCCCCCACGCGTCCGACGGGCATCCCATCCACCCGGCCTCCTGCCGGGAGCGAAGCGCAGAAGAGCGCTCGAAGATGAAGGGCAGCCCCGCGTGGCGGCTGGAAGCGCCGGATCTGACGGTGTCGTTTCACGACCGGCTCTGCGGCGACTACAGCGAAAATCTGAAGGACGCCTGCGGCGATTTCGTCCTGCGCCGGGCGGACGGTGTGTTCGTCTATCAGCTGGCCGTGGTGGTGGACGACGGGGCTTCGGGCGTGACGCAGGTGGTGCGCGGCTGCGATCTGCTGTCTTCAACGCCCCGGCAGATCTATCTGCAGCGGCTGCTGGGCTATCCGCAGCCGGAATACTGCCACGTACCCATGCTGACGGATCGGGAGGGCAACAAGCTCTCCAAGCGGGACGCGGCGCTCGACCTCGGCGCGCTGCGGCAGGAGAAAACACCGGAGGAGATCCTCGGCCTGCTGGCCTCCCGCTGCGGGCTTATCCCGAAGGAAGAAGCGGTGTCCCTTGCGGAGCTGACGAAGGAGTTCCGCTGGGAAAAGCTGCGAATGCAGGATATCGTCATGGAGACCTGAGAGACCATGCGCACGAAATGTGCGCAATGTCTTGTTATCCGCCGCCTTTTTCCATCTCCGCGCGCAGCTTTTCCAGCGCCTTCTTTTCCAGCCGGGAAACATAGCTGCGGGAGATGTTCAGCTTTGCCGCGACTTCACGCTGGGGCAGGGGCGGGCGGCGGTCCAGACCGTAGCGCAGAGAGATGATCTCCTTTTCCCGCTCGGTCAGAACGGCATCCACGCAGGCGCGCAGACGGCGGCTGTCCTCCCGGAGGGAGAGACGTTCCAGCAGGTCCTCCTCCTCGTAGAGAACGTCCTGAATACTCAGGCTGCTTTCCCCATCGTCGCTCTCCAAAGCATCGGAGAGGGAAACGTCCCCGGCGGATTTCCGCTGGCTTCGGAAGTACATCAGAATCTCATTTTCCACGCAGCGGGAGGCATAGGTGGCGAGGCGGACGCCTTTTTCCGGCCTGTAGGAGGAAATGCCCTTGATGAGCCCGATGGTGCCGATGGAGATCAGGTCATCCTGATCGCAGGTGGCGGAGTAGTATTTCTTGATGATGTGCGCGACGAGACGCAGATTGTGCTCGATCAGCGTACTGCGCGCTGACGGATCGCCGGAGCGGGCCAGCTCCACGTATTTCCGTTCCTCCTCGGCGCTGAGGGGGCGGGGGAACGAACCGGTGCCGCCCAGCCGCAGCATGAGAAAGGCGGAGTTCAGAAGTGCCGCAAAGATCGAAGCCGACATTGCTTTGCTCCTTTCATGGGATAAGACCATCCTATTCCGGAGCGGCAAGTCCCTATTCCGGCAGAGTTCGTCCGTTTTGCGGGCGAGGCTGCGGCTGCCGGTGAACGAAGATCACATATTTGCAAAATCGCACCGTTTCGGTGCTTAAAGAAACAAAGAAAGGAAGAAACACCATGGTACCAATTACGGAAGCTGAAAAGAATGGGCCGCTTTACAAGTATTTCATCAGAGATATGGTCGAGCCGGCGCCGGAGAAGTATGCGCAGACGCAGGAGCCGATCGATTTTCCCGAAGAAGAGAGCGCGCTCCACCTGGATAACCTGTTCGAGCCCGGCTATATGCCCGTGGAGCTGGGTTACGGCTATCTGCCCGACGGCTGCGCCATCCTCGCCAACCTGACCGAGTTCCCGGGCGCGACCGTTGAGATGTTCGATTTCTGGTTCGCGTGGCATCCGGTCGAATCCATGCGCTACAAGATCTGGAACCGGGATCAGCACTACTACTGCCAGACCATGAACCCGGAGATCGCGCTCAACAAGTCCCTCTCCCTGAGAGAACGCCTTTGGAACACCACCCACGATATCGAAGAGGACTGCAACATGGGGAAGCAGCCGCTGAAGATCACGTTCTGCAACCCGGCCGATATCGGATTCAGCAAGGAAAAGCTCGCGGCATTCGATGGGACGATCGTCTGCTCCGCCGCCGGAAACATGGTCCATTTCTTCCGCCCGACCGCCAACGGCTGCGAGCTGCGCACCCGCTTCTTCTTTGGCTACAAGGTCGAGAACGGCAAGATGGTCAAGGCGCTGCCCGACGGTATGAAATTCCCCACGCTGGAGCCGGTGAAGGCGCTCCTCCACCACAACATCAAGGAGTTCGCGAATCTGGCGGCCATCCTGCCGGAGGTCTATGCCGAGTTCCACGAGGAATTCATGAACTGAACGCAAAACGAGACCCGCCTGCACACGCAGGCGGGTCAGAATTTATCGGGGCTGCGAAAGGTCCAGCAGATGGAAGACCGGCTCCCGCGGGTCGTCCGCCGTGCAGACGGCGCAGCGATATCCGGGCAGGTCGGAAAATTCCCGGAAGAAATACTGCCCGTCGGGGCCGCCCTGTACGAGCTGCGCCGAAGGGGAGAACGCCAGACAGAAGCTGCGCATGGGCAGCCGGAGACCCGTTCCGACAGCTTTGACGAAGCTCTCCTTCAGCGTCCAGTATCGGAAAAAACGCTCCGTGCGGGCTTCCAAAGTGGGCTGCGCGAGAATATCCGCAGCCTCCGGCGGGCAGAAGAAGCGCTCCGCGGCTCGAGGAGAGACCGGACGGATGCGCTCAATATCGCAGCCGATCTCCGTTCCGGCCAGTGCGCAGAGCGCATAGTCGCCGGAATGGGAGAGATTGAATCGAATGCCGCTGCCGGGCAGGAAGGGTTTGCCCGAACCGCTGCGCTGCCAATCACTGTCCGCCGGAAGGCCGTACTGTCTGAGCGCGGCCTGCAGCAGCAGCGAAGCCGCCAGCGAGCGGCAGCGGTCCATCGGATCCCGCAGGCGCAGGAGCTGCATCTGCCGCGCCGCCGGGAGAGCGGAAAATCCCTCCGCATACAGTTCCGGGTCCTGCAGCGGCAGTACGGACGCGGTAAACACCACCGGGCCGCTTTCAAAACAGGCCATCCTTCCGCACCTCCTTCCGGGGCCAGTATATCACGGTTTCAAAGTATTTCCAAGCGCTTCATCCATTCTGAGGGGCTTGCAATTCCGTACATTCTGTTTTATCATCGGAGTGTCTGGTTTCAAAACGGCTGCGAAAGGAAAGACAGAGCATGAAAAATCGGATCCTGCGCATTTTGGCCGCGTTGACCGTTCTGTTAGCGGCAATCTGCCCGGCAGCGGCGGCGGACCCGGAGCCGCTGCCCTCGGCGGCACCCGGACATTTCATTGACACCTCAGGCCACTGGGCAGAGCTGGATATCGAGGCCGCTGCGGAGATAGGCCTGTTCAGCGGCTACCCCGACGGCAGCTTCCACCCGGATGAAAAGACCGGCAGAGCCCAGTTCGTAACGGTGCTGTGGCGGATGAAGGGCAGGCCGGAGCCTGCCGC
>JAZQQF010000041.1:0-13543 GCA_045628925.1 Oscillospiraceae bacterium
GTCTCCCGTGCTGTTCCCACCACTCCCTCTCTTTTTCGTATTTCTTTGGATGGGGTATCGTTTGCTGACGCCTGATACGGGCGACGTCCCCGATGGGACTTACCGCTGCTCGTTCACATAGATCGTCATCTTGCTCTGCAGGAGCTTCGATACTTCCTCCGCGCTCTTCTGACCGGCGAAGAAGGCCTCGCAGTCCGTCAAAATGATGCTGTACAGCTCGTCGTCATACTCGGTGACCCGGGTGGTGGAATCGATGACCGCAAGGATCTTGTCGGCCTCCTCCTGTGTCACCGCGCCGATCGCCACGGAGCCGCCCGACCAGCCCCAGTAGTCAAATTCTTCGATCTTTTCGCCGTTTTCATCGAGGATGAAATTGCCGTCCGCATCGGTCTGATAGCGGGGCGTCATGGCTTCCTCCAGCCGCTTCTGGAAGGCGACCTTGTTGGTGGGGAAGGTCCACACGTTCTTCTCCTGATAATCCGCCGTCAGCGTCGCGCGGATATACTGCCACGCGGCCTCTGGATGTTTGCAGCCGGTGGTGATGGCATAGCCGGAACCGTCGAACTGGAAGGCGTTGCCTACGCCCTCGCTCACGGGGAAGCCGATGCAGGTGGCGTCGCCGCCGAACATGGCGGTGTAATACTGCCAGTCGCGGAAATCATAGAGCCATGTATACAGGAGCATCTGCCTGCCGGAAGCGATGCGGTTCATCTCATCGTCCTCCTCCGTCCAGACGTAGTCCTCGTCATATTCATAGGTTTCCGGGAAACGGGCCGCGAATTTCAGGATATCCGCGAAAAGTCCGGTGTCGAAGGAGCATTTTCCGGTGTCCCAGTCCACCAGCTGATCCCAGTTCATGTTCAGCATGAAGTTCAGGATAGTGCCGCGGGTCATGTAGCTGTTGAAGGGCTCGCAGCCTTCGGGCATATTGCTCAGGGCCGTTTCAAAGTCCTTCAGCGTCCAGCCCGGGGTATCGCCCACCACGCTGGCGCCGCCCATCACGGTGAAGAGCTGGAAGGAAGGCGCGGTGCGGTAGAGCTTGCCATTGGAGTCCAGCGCCTGAAGCACGCCCTCGATGAGCTGACCGTTCAGCTCGCTGTCCGCGTTCAGCAGGGGATACAGGTCGGTGAGCATCCCTCTGGATTCCAGCTGGCCCACGGGCATCCCGTCCAGGCTGAGGATGTCGGGCATATTGCCCGCCATCAGCTCGGCGGTGAGCTTGGTGAGGCCCGCCTCGTAATCCTCCTCGGTGTTATATTCGCTGTAGTCCCGCAGCTCGATGCGGAAGTCGGGGCTGGAGCGGTTGAATTTCACGATGCGGCTCCGGGTCTGATAGTCCAGATAAAGGGTCGCCAGCGTGATGATCTGCTTCTGCTCGAGGCTGGAGGCCGGGACCTGCTTCAGGAACACGAAGCTGCTGGAGGTGGTCATGGAATCGTCGTTCCACTGGGTCTCCAGCGCGACGATGCGCCCGTCGGGCAGCATGAAGGCCATGTTGCTCAGCTCGTTGGGGTCAACGTCGGAGTTGATCCAGTTGAGGATCTTCGCAGTGCTGCCGTCGGACAGCTTATAACCCATGAGGTTGGAGCCGTTGGTGAACAGGAAGTCATATTCCCCGTTTGCCGAGGGGGACATCCCGTAAAAATCGTACATCCCGTTTCCCAGCGGGATGGGGTTCTCCGTGTCCAGCTCCAGCGTCACCGGGTCGATGGGAAGCAGGACGTATCCGTTCATGTCCCACTGGCTGGCGGCCACACGGCCGTCCGGCAGGTTGACCAGCGAATCGAACCAGTTTTCCGTCGTCAGGGTCTTCACCAGCTTGCCCTCGCCGTCCAGAATGAACAGGGTCATGTCGCTGGTCAGATAAAAATACCCGCTGGCATCCGCCGCGAAGCGGCCGATGTAGAAATAGCTTTCCTCATCCTGCTGCAGGTCGTTCAGAGGGATGCAGGCCTTCTCGCTGCCGTCCGCGTTCAGCAGGCGGAGATAGAAGCGCTCCTCGCTGTGTTCATAGACGTAATAGCCGGCCGCATACCATGCGTCGCTATAGCGCTCCGGCTCGGACGGCCCGTCATACCAGTAGGAATAGACCTCCTCGATCACGGCCAGATCGCCGGTGGGCGTGAGGGTGTACTGGTTCACGTAGCTGCTGCCGCTGCCGTCGACGCCTTCCTCAAAGGTGGGCGCGGGCATCGGCTCATAGCCGGAAAGCGCCTCTATGCTGCCGTCCAGATTCATCCAGTAGAACTTGTTGCCGTAAATATCGTACTGACCTTCCCATTCCGGCGTCACGCCCTCGGGGATCTCGGAGCGGATGACCCCGTAGACCGAGGTGAGGAAGCGGCCGTCCGCGTACAGCAGTGAACTGGGATAACCGTCCAGCTCGCTGCTGATGGGCACGTATTCGGGTACGTAGACGTATGTATCCTGCACCGGCGTGCTGCCGCTGCCGGAACCGCTGCTACCGGTGGGTACGGGAGTGGAGTTCGCGCCGGAACCGGTCCCGCTGTTGCCGCCGCTGCCGGTCTTGCCTCCGCAGGCGGCGAGGGACAGGACCATCGCGGCGCAGAGAAGAAGTGTCAGGATCTTTTTGCGTTTGTTCATGTTTTCCTCCGTTGTCACAAGTATCGCGTCTATTATACAATCTGCCGCAGGAACGTTCAAGGCTTTCGGCTCTGTTCCGTGCGCATTGATGATAGACGCAGTTTTTTGCAGTTTGTTCCGTTTTTTCTGAAATTTTCCCGAGATCCCGGTTTTCCGGGGCCAAAGCCGCCCGCGCCGCGCGGGGAAACCGTGACTGGCGGAGCGGCAATCTCGCCTTGAAAGCGCGGAACAGCTGTGTTATGATATGGCAAAAGGATAAATTTGAAACGTCACAAGGAGGTAACACGATGCTGAACTATCAGAACCGACAGGGCAATGCCGCCACCTTCGAGACCATCGCCGAGGTCTGCGCCAGTGCCCCTGCGGCGGTCGCCGGTCTTTCCGGCAACGGGCGCACGCGCCTGATCGCCAACCCCGCTTTCAAGGATTTCCCGCAGGATCTTCTCTATGTCTACCGCTCCCCCAATCTCTACGGCGGCGAGACCGCTGCCCGCAACAACACCACGTTCGTCCTTTTTGCCGACAGGCGCTATCCCGATAAGGCGGCGGCGCTTGCCGCGCTGAAGCAGCTGGGCCTTGTGGAGCTGATCGACGCGCAGATCGGCAGCATCATTCTCGTCATGCCCGGCGCCGACACGGGCTACACGGAAAGCGACCTGAAATACTGCTACACGATGGTCAACGCCCTCTTCACCCAGAAAAGCCGGGTGGAGGTGGACGGCGAGATGGCCTGCCCCGCCGAAAGCGAATACTGCGGCGGCTACGGGAAGAACTACTTCTTCGGCGTCGGTCAGGGCGCGACCTTCATGAACAACTTCATCGCCTGCTCCCGGGATGAGCTGATCGGCCGGGTGGCCGGTTACTTCACCTTCGGCGGCGAGATGAGCGAGGAAGTCCGGGTGAACGGCTACGTGCCCGCCTATCTGGTCAACCCCTGCAGCACCGCCGTGCGGAAGTTCCGTCAGGCCAACGGGTGCAACGCCTATGCCCGCAGCGAGGGCGTGGAGCGCTTCTATAACCAGCAGCAGCCTCTCCGTCAGGTGCGCGTCGCCTGCGACGAAGGGGGCGACGCCGGGAAGTGGATGGTCCGGGCCTACCGGGAGATGCTCATGTTCCTCCAGCGCACCGCCAACCTCTCCACGCCTTATCCGGAACCCGCCGTCACGAATCCCTATCAGGGCTACGTCCGCGCCCCGAAGATCTCCCGCTATGCCCTCAGCGCCCGCAACCCGGTCTTCAATGACCGCACCGTCATCGGCGACCTGCAGCTTATCTTCGTGCATGACTCCGAGACCTTCAAGGATGTGAAGGTCACCGTGAATCAGGCCGATGGGATGTATAAGAACTTCATGGCCGATGAGAACGACTATCTGGACGCGTGGTACGAGGTGCTGCCCCAGAGCGTGCTGAACAATACCGCGCCGGAACACAGCGTGCCCCTGCTGCTGGCCAACCACGGCGGCGGCGACGATCTGCTCATGTTCCTCGATGAAACGGGCATCCTGCTGACGGCCGGTCAGCAGCAGTTCGCCATCGCTGCCGGAATGCACAGCGGCCTGACCTTCGTGGGCGGCGAGCTGGTGGGCGAGATCCTGTCCCGGCTGGTGCTGTATATGCTGAAAAAGTACCCGGCGCTGGACCCCGAACGGGTCTACATCACCGGCTATTCCATGGGCGGCGCGGCCTCCTATGCCTGCCTCGCGGCACATCCGGAGCTTTATGCGGCGGCGGTACCTATGGCCATGCCGCTGTTCGGCGTGCCCGAGGGCGCGGCGGCGAAGTTTGAGAAGCTGGAAATGCCGCTGATGCTCTGCTCCTCCACCTATGACTTTGCCGCGTGGGATCCCGCGAACAACCACATCAATGACGGCGCGCAGCTCCTGTTCCGCACCTATCAGGGCTTCAACGGCATGGCGGTGCCGGAGCAGTTCGACTTCGCGAAATATCCCTTCGTGGGCCAGGAAACCGACAGCATGAAGCTCACCACCGTGAACGGCGAGTGGCGCAGCTTCGAGTGGCTGATGAAGGGCACGAAGGGCTATCCTCTGATGGGCCTGAACGTCACCGAGTATCTGGTCCACTCCCTGTGGCCGGGCTACGGCGATATCGCGTGGGACTTGTTCCGTCACTATCGCAGAGATGCGAAGACCGGCGAGATCATTTACAGCGAATAACCTATCCGAATCCCGAAACGCAGGAGCCTGTGCGATTTCTCGCACAGGCTCCTCTTGGTTTTGATCCTGTTTTGGGGAGACGCAGCCGTCACAGGCTCGGCCCGCCGCGCTGCGGGACGGGCTTTTTCGGCACCTGCAGCTCCGGCACGTCCGGCAGCAGGTCTTTCTGCGCATCCTTTCCGCGGTACCGCCCGGTCAGCTTCTGCACGGCCACCACGCCGCGCCGCACCGTATCTCTGGCGTCCAGATAATCCTGCCGTCTCAGATGCTTGTCCTTCACCTGCAAAAACTCCGGGTTCAGCTTCTCATAGGCCACCATGTGCATATACAGGCGGTTCATCAGCGTTTCGCACTGGCCCAGCGTTTTCAGATCGTCCGTATTCGTGGCGGAAATGTAGTTCAGCTCCTTGAAGGTGCTGCACATCATCTCAGGGGACAGCTCGCGGATCTTATCATCCCGCAGCCGTTCCTTCACGTCCTCCAGCCCCGTCATGGTCTCACGGCGGTTTTCCGCCGTCGCCCGCCGGATATACTCATCCATGCTGATGCCCTTGTTGGCGGCCAGATCGCGCAGGTCCTCATATTCCAGACCGTATTCCTCGGCAAACGCCTTGTATTTCGCTTCCGCATCCTTCGACGGGGCAAAGCTGCCCGCGTATTTCACGTTGAAATCGGAGATCGCCCGGTCATAGTCAAATGCCTCGGCGTTCTCCCCGGCCTTCGGGATCAGCCCGTAGTCCTCCAGCGTTCCGAGGACCTTTTCCGTCTCCAGCGGAGTACCGGCGCCCTCGACGACCCGGTTCAGCGCTTCCAGACCGCCCTCGTGCAGGTAGGCCAGCTGCGTGGCGGGGCTGAGCGGCTCCTCCAGCAGCAGCATATCCATCATCGCCTGATAGCCGCTGGTGGCTTTCACCTGCTCTTCGCCCTGATACTGCGCGGTCTTTTCCACCATCTCCGACACGATGGCGTCCTGCTGATCGCCCAGCTTCAGGCTCGTGCGGTTCACATAGTCCTTATATTCCTCTTTCAGGAAGCTGCTCAGCCGCGCCTGCTGCACCGCCTCCTTCGGCGGCTCCGTCTTTTCCACGGTCACCCAGCCGTCCTTTTCCACGGCGGTGATCGAGGTCTCCAGCAGGGTGCGCTCCGCTTCCATGCCGGCGCGCATGGTGCGGAAGAGTCCGGCGCTGGCGCGGCACTCCTTCCAATCGCTTTCAAACTGCTGCGCGACGCCGTGGGACTCGGCATAGGTCCTCGCCGCCGCCAGCAGCTCCGGACGGGTCTCCAGCAGCTCCGTCACCCGCAGAGCGGGGATCAGCTCGGCAAGGGAAGCGCCCTCCAGCTGGAGCCGGTTCTTGCAGGCCAGATTCAGAACGCCGATGCCCTTCACGACGGTGGATGCCAGCGCGGCGGGGTCGCCGTCCGCCTTCACGAAGCGGTCCAGCGCCGTCGCCATCGCCTGCCGCCCGGACACGGCCCATTCCGTGAAATAGTTCGTGTTGCTGTTTTTCCGCTGGATATAAAAGTCGTTCACCAGCATGGAGAAGCCGCCGTAGGCGTTGCCCTCCGGGGTCCCGGTGGGGTATTTCCCGCCGTTCACGTCCGGCCGGGCGATGCTCAGCATGGTGAGCGCCGTGATGTCCTTTTCCGAAAGGCGGCCGCCCACGTCCGGATATTCCGTACCCGGCCGCTTCGCCAGCAGATCCACCAGCACCTGCTGGTAGTTCCGCCCTTCCTCGCTGCCTCTGTCCGTGAGCGAAGGGCCGAAGACCGCTTTCTCCATCTGCTCCACCCGGTTCAGGCTGAAGGCGGCGCGCTCCAGCTTCCGCACCTGCTTTTCCCGCTCCAGCAGTTCCGCCGGCATTTTCTGCATCCGGTTCTTCGCTTCGTCGCCCAGCTTCAGCGCTTCCGGCTTTTCGACCTTCGTGAGCTTTCCGTTCTCAAAGATCTGAGGCGCGGTCTCGCCCGCGGGGAAGCAGAGGTATTTGCCGCTGGTGGTCAGCACATCGCGGACCTGCGACTCGGTCAGGCGCGACTGGCCCTGCATACAGGCCGGCACGAAGACGCCCCTGTCGTTCTTCACGTAAAGGCGGCTCACGTCGCCCGGCAGGCCGGGATGGAACTGGGGGATGCCCTCCGCGCCGTTCCGATACAGATAATCATCCAGCAGCCGCTGCGTTTCTGTGTTTTCCAGCGGGATGACGCCGATCTTCGGCAGGAGCTGCGGCGTTCTCGCAGGCTGCGCCGCAGGCGCGTTCTTCCGGTACTGCTTGATCTGGAAATGATCGTCCATGCGGTCGAACGCATCCAGCCGCTCCTGCATCGTGCGATTCCGGTCCATCAGCGGGCTTGCCATATTTTTGACCCATACGGCCTGTTTCAGATAGGAATACGCGGAACCATCCTTCTGCGTAAAGCCGTCGGCGTCGATATACTTTTCTCCCACGGTGGATTCCACCTCGGTCTGGTCATCCCATGCGTAATCGCCCGGGGCATCCTCCGGGTGCAGCATGGCCGGGCGCTCCGTGTCCAGATCCGCGACCGCCGGATTTTCCCAGAAGCCCAGCTCCGGATACAGAGACGAGCAGAGCAGGTCAAGGCCGGGCTTCAGCACGCCGCTCAGCTCATACATGGCGTTCGCTTTTCTCAGGAACTCCTGCAGGCGCGGATCCTCCAGCTTTTCCGGCGCCTTCTGCCGGAAAAAGGCGAAATACTTCTGCGCCTCGGCGCCCACCTGCGCCACCTGCATCACATCTGCCAGGTGATTTTCATAGGTCTCGGTTTTGCCCGGATCCAGCTGCGTCAGGTCGATCCTCGCCACCTTCTGCAGCATCCCGATCAGGGCCTCCGCCTGCGCCTCCGTGCTGTCGCTCTCAAAGGCGCGGAGGTAATCCCGCGCTTCCGCCAGCCCCTCCGGTGAAAAATCCGTAAACAGGAACGCGCTGGTGATCTGCCGCTCCAGCTGCTTCGTACGGTCCTGATAGGCTTTCAGAACCATGTTGTGCTTCATATACATCGAGTGGATCTCCCGGCTGAGCCGTTCCTGCAGCAGCTGGCGCTCCCGCCGGGTATCCGCATCGGGTCTGACGTGGTCGGGAAATGCCTCCTGCAGCATCGTCTGCAGGTCGTTATCACTCAGCGCCAGCTCATAGATCGGCGCGTCTTCATTCAGTCTGTCCGCCAGCCGCTGCGGATCCGTTTCCACCTGAAAGCGCAGCTCGTCGGCATCCAGCTCCTCCGTGATATTGACGCTTCTGCCGGAAGCGATCTCCGTAAAATAGGGCTTCGTCTTTTTCAGATCTTCCGACTTGTATTTCTGTTTTTTCGGCATTTGAATCGTCTCCTTTTCAGCCTCTCTGCAGGGAATACCCTGCGGGAACGGCAAAGGTTATTCTTTTTTCCCATCGGGCAGCGGCCTACTGTCCCTTCAGCATTTCCGTCAGCGTGTGCAGCAGCTTCGGCACGTCGATGGGCTTGGCAACGTGTCCGTTCATGCCCGCATCGAGGGCATCTTTCTTGTCTTCATCAAAGGCGTTCGCGGTCATGGCGATGATGGGGATGGACGCGGCATAGGCGTTCGGGAGCTTCCGAATGGCCTTCGTCGCCTCATAGCCGTTCATGCGCGGCATCTGGATGTCCATCAGGATCAGATCATACTGCCCTTCCGCGGCAGCCGCCATCTTCTCCACGGCGATATCTCCGTCCTCCGCCGTATCCACAAGGACGCCTTCCTCCTCCAGGATCTCCATGGCGATCTCCCGGTTCAGCTCGTTGTCCTCCACCAGCAGGATCTTCTTCCCCTCCAGCTCCTCAAAGAACGATTCGTCCTCCGGCAGCACGGGTTCGACCGGCTCCGCGATGCGGTTCACAAATTCCAGCGTGACCTTTGTGCCCTTCCCCAGCTCGCTTTCGATGGCGATCGTTCCGTCCATCAGCTCCACCAGCGATCTGGTGATGGCCATACCCAGACCGGTGCCGATCACGCCGCTTCTGGTGGCGCTTTCCGCGCGGGTGAAGGGCTCGAAGATATGCGCGAGATATTCCTGACTCATGCCGATGCCGGTGTCGGTGACCGTATACCGATAGTGCGCACAGCCTTCCTGCTCACAGGGCAGCTCCTCCGCCAGCAGGTCGATCCGCCCGCCGGGATTCGTGTATTTCACGGAGTTGGACACGATATTGGTCAGGACGCGCATCAGCCGCAGCCGGTCCGCATAGATCCAGTGATGCGTCAGCGACGGATCGAGCGTGGACGTGAGCAGGAGGTTTTTCGCCTCCGCGCTCCCCACAAGGATACTATAAAGATTGTCCTTTGCCGTATCGATGCATACCGGTTCTTCCTCGATCTTCACCTGACCGGATTCCACGCGGGACATATCCAGCACGTCGTTGATGAGGCTGAGCAGATGCTCGCCGGACATTTTCACTTTTCCGAGAGCTTCCAGAACGCGCGTCCGGTCGTCGATGTGCTTTTCCGCAATATCCGTGAAGCCGATAATGGCGTTCATGGGCGTGCGGATATCGTGAGACATATTGAACAGGAACGACGATTTGGCCCGGTTGGCGGCCTCCGCCGCGATCATCGCATCCTCCAGCTCCTGCCGGATGCCGAACTCCTTGCGGATCTCATCGTCGATGTTCCGCAGGCAGGCGATCTGGTCGGTCACATTCCCCTCGTCATCCCGCAGCGGGACGAAGCGCAGCTGATAATAGAGATGCGTACCGTCCGGTTTCATGAGGCGGAAATCCACCTTGTGCGTCTGATCCTCCGCAAAGGACGCCAGCACCTTTTCCCGCTGGACCTCGGAGCGGAAGCGCTCCCGGTCCTCCGGGTGGACGAATCTCTCCAGCAGGGCCAGCTTCCGGCTGAAGCGCGTCTCCTGAAGGGTCTCCTCGTCGACGAGCGCGGCAATATTGTCCGATACGCGGCTGTGAACGACGACCTTGTCCTGTTCCCTGTCCTCCGCCACCTGAACGACCGCGATGCTGTCATACTCCGTGGCCAACGCCCGGACGAAGGCTTCCTCGCGCTTGTTCTGCGCGACCAGCGCCGAAATATCCTTGACGCTCGTATAGGCGATCACGTCGCCAGCCTGATTCTGCGTCATGCAGATGCTGCGCCGCAGCCATGTGCTTCTGCCGGAAATGGTCTTCGCCTCATAGTCGAAGGTGATCTCCGCCGTCCCGTCCTGAAAGACGCTGAGCAGATGCATCCGGTCTGTGCTGCCGGTGAAGGCGCCGCCCACGACGCGCTTCACGAAGCGCTGGTTCCAGATTTTGATGTACTCATCATAGCTGCACGGCGTTTCCAGCCCGATGATCTCCTGCAGCGGGACCTCTTTCCCGGCGTCATCCTTCCAGACGCCGTAATACAGCTCATCCCGGCTCAGGTTCACTTCCAGTGAAATGAGCGCATCGGACAGAATGGCCCGCTTGTAGCTGGAGAGCTGGTCGGTAAAATCCTGCAGCTCCTTTACGTATTGCCGTTCTTTACTCTGCTCCCGGTTCGACATGACGAGGATGGTGAAAAACAGGCCTGCCAGACAGATCACCGTGAACACGGACAGCAGGATCGAGTCGACCTCCGCGTCATGGTAGACGCGGCTCCGATTCTCGCTGATGCCGATAATATAGTCGCCGCTGTCGAACGTGGAATAGACCCGCAGTTCGCCGCCGACCTCGATCTGTTCCGCGCGCTCGCTGTGCTGATGGAGCTCATATGCGACCTGCCGGTTCGACCGCCCGATCAGAGACCGGTCGGTCGCTGAAATGATCCGGTCCTGCTGCGTGTCATAAATAAGTAAGCCGCCTGATCCACCGGCATTTTATCCAGCAGACGGGAGATATCGTTTTTCTCAAGGGCGGCCAGCAGACGCTCCGGCGTGATGCCGACCTGCACGAAGCCCTCGTCATCCGAGCGCCAGACCGCGGCATACATGATGAGCTTGGCGTCCTTGGTGTTCGGCGTCATGTCCTGGCAGAGGGCGAGGCTGTGATCGGCCATCATCGGCTCGAAGAACGCGATCTGCCCGCCGCTGTAGACGCTGAAGCCCACATAATCCGGAACGGTGCTGTAGGCGATGAGTCCGTCCTGCCCGAAAATATTGATCTCGTCAATGCTCAGCAGCTCGGCGACCTTGCAAAGCTCATCATAGTCTTCCTCAAGGCTCGGGTCATGCTCCAGAATATAGGCCAGCGCCCTCGCCCGGGAGATGTATTCCTCCTTCAGCGATTCCTGCAGCTCGGTCTTCTCATTTTCATTGCGCTGGATCAGGTCCGTGATCTGCGAGGCCATGATCTCGGCGGAGCTGAGAAACTGCTGCTTTGCCGACCGAAAAAGGATGGCAATGCCGGCAGACAGGATGATGACCAGTATCGCCGCCATGGAGAGTGCAAGTGTGATCCGGTTTTTTCGATTCATATCAGACCTCCCGGGCCCCCGGTCCGTGAGGTCGTCAGCTCCGCAAATTCAGGATGGTCGTGCTGTGCGACGTTTTTGCTGACAGTACTGCCAGTATATTTTTTTCATTATACCTGAAAACCGCAAAACTACAAGCGCGATTTATCAAATCGGTATCGAATTTTGCGGCTTTCCGCTGCAGCCCGCACCGGAAAGGACGGACGGCCGCGTGGAACCGCTCTCGCCCGAAGCCCCGCAGAAAAACCGCAAAAGGAAACCGCCGAAGGGTCAAACCCTTCGGCGGTACTGTATCGCTGCATCGCAGCCGCGTTATCTGATTTTTCCGGTGTTGCCGGCTCAGAGGTCCTTCCGGTAGGTATCCGCGATCAGACTCACCAGCTCGTCGGGGCCTTCCGTGCAGACCTCCACCGTATCGCCCCAGATCATGGCATAGGGCGCGTCGGCGGTGGTGGGCTTCCATTCGGGCATGGGCGTTCCGTCGGCGTCATTGCCGTTGGGGTCGCCGGTCTTGATGAAGTTCGTCCAGTAATTCGCCATCTTGCGGCTCAGGTCATAGTGCTTGCCGACGAAGGGCCGCCAGCACTTGGCCAGCGTCTCGAAATAGAACCACAGATCCACGCTGTGGAAGGTGCCGGGATGATCCCAGCCGGGGATCTCCGCATCGAACACCGCATAGTAGACGGGCGCGTCGATGCCCAGCTCCTTCTGCTGCCGCTGCAGGCTGGTGACGGCGACCTCCAGCCCGTTCACCACGCTCTTCTTCGGGTCGCCCTCGCAGAGGCTGATGAACTTCTCCGCGTTCTCGCCGAAGATCTCCTTCGCCTGCGCCCTGAACTCTTCTTCGGTCTTCACCATCATTCCGGAGGCAAATTCCTCGCTGGTGCGGGTGACGATCAGCGGCACAGGGTAGCGCTTGCCCTTCTGCAGGTTCACGTTCGCTTCGCCCAGCTGGAACACTCCGTCAGACGCGGTGCCGAACATCCCGCGAAATTCCTCGCACTTATCCCGCAGGGTCACGGCGTCGATCTTCCGGGCCTCCTCCAGCGTCTTCACGCCGAGGAAGTCGAAGAACTTCACGCCCTGCTCCTCGGCAGAGGCGAAGTCGCGCTTCGCGCCGGGGAAGAAGGTGTTGTAGACCCCGGCCATCATGCCGCTCTGGATGATGGCGCGCTGGAACAGACCCTCGTTCTGGGGGCTGGTGAGCTGGGCGCAGACGCTGCCGCCGCCGGCGGACTGGCCGCCGATGGTGATATTGTCCGGGTCTCCGCCGAAAGCCGCGATGTTCCGCTTCACCCAGCGGGTACCGGCCTGCTGATCCAGATGGCCAAAGTTGGCGGGCGCGTCGGGCTGCTCCTTGGTGAGCTGGGGATGGCAGAGGAAGCCGAACACGTTCAGGCGGTAGTTCACCGTGACCACCACGATGCCGCGGCGGGCAAGGCGTTCGCCGTCAAACTCCATCTCGGCGGGGTTGCCCTCCCGCAGGCCGCCGCCGAAGTACCACACGAACACGGGCAGCTTCTCATCGGCGGATTTCGCGGGCGTCCACACGTTCAGATAGAGGCAGTCCTCGTCCATGGGGATCTCGGGGTCCACGTTCCATTCGCGGGAATAGATGTTGTCCTTGTCCAGACCGGGAATGTGCTGCATGGAGATGGGCGCGAAGGTGAAGCACTCCTTTTCGCCCTCCCACGGAATAACGGGCTGCGGGGCACGCCAGCGGTTTTCCCCCACCGGGGGCGCGGCAAAGGGGATGCCCTTGAAGGAAGTGATGCGCGGGTCGGCGGCAGGGATGCCTTTTACGATGCCGCCCTCTACGGTAGCTTTGCGGATCATGGTCGATCGCTCCTTTATCTATTTTAATTTATGTTTTCTTCTATCCTCTATTTTACACATCCGGCGTGAAAAATCCAGTCCCATTCCCGGATATTTTCTCATATTTGCAGCGACCGGGTGACTTTTCCGGGAAAACCGTGTATACTCTGTATATTCTCTGTTTCGGAGGTTCTGACTTGGAAGGTACGGTCTTTTTCTTCCCGTGGGAAGTACGTCTGATGGAATGGCTGCAGGGCTCGGCAGGGGGAATTCTCGGTAAAATCGTTCCGCTCTTCTCCAATGTGGGAGAAGAGCTGGTCATGGTGGCGCTGCTGGGTTTCCTCTACTGGTGCTGGGATAAGCGCTGGGCAAGGTATGTCGCCGTGAACTTCCTCGCGGCGCTGATGGCTGGCCCGCTTCTGAAAAACATCCTCCGCCGTCGCCGCCCGTATATGGATAGTCCCGGCATCCGCTGTCTGAAACCGGTGGACGCCTCCGCCGAGCTGACGGACATCGCCGCGCAGGGCTATTCCTG
>JAZQQF010000042.1:0-10951 GCA_045628925.1 Oscillospiraceae bacterium
GTTCCTTCAGACGGGGGAACAGCTCGTACACATGGTCCAGATCGGCAGAATAGTTATCCTTGCGGAGATACGCGCCGATCTTCAGGTTTTCCAGCACCGTCAGGTTCGGGAAAACGCGGCGGCCCTCCGGCACCATGGTGATGCCGCGGGAGACGATCTTATCCGGGCTTTTGCCGATGATGCTCTGCCCTTCAAACAGGATATCACCGCCGAAGGGCTTCACGATGCCGCTGATGGAGCGCAGCGTGGTGGACTTTCCCGCGCCGTTCGCGCCGATCAGGGTGACGATCTTGCCCTGCTCCACGTCCAGCGAGATGCCGCTGACGGCGTGGATGCCGCCGAAACGCACGTCAAGGTTTCGGATCTCCAGAATTTTCTCACTCATCTTCGTCCGCCACCCCCAGATATGCGTCGATCACGCGCTGATTCTGCTGCACCTCCGCCGGCGTGCCCTCAGCGATCTTCTTGCCGAAGTCGATGACGTAGATGCGGTCGGAAATATCCATGACCAGATTCATGTGATGCTCGATGAGCAGCACGGTCAGGTCGAATTTCTTGCGAATGGCACGGATGAAGCTGGTCAGCTCCTCCGTCTCCTGAGGGTTCATGCCCGCCGCCGGTTCATCCAGCAGCAGGAAGGTGGGCTTCGTCGCCAGCGCACGCGCGATCTCCAGCTTACGCTGCTTGCCGTAAGGCAGGCTGGTGGCCAGCTCGTCCTTCGCGTCGGTCAGTTCCACCAGCTCCAGCAGAGCCATGGTCTCCTCCCGCATCTTCTGCTCCTCCTTACGGTTCAGGTGCAGGACGGCGGTGAACAGGTTGCTGGTACGCCGCAGATGCATGGCGGTGAGCACGTTGTCAAACACCGTCATGGAGCTGAACAGACGGATATTCTGGAAGGTTCGCGCCATGCCAAGCTTCGTCAGCTGGTCGGGCGTCTTTTTCAGATAGGATTTATACTCCCCGGCATGACCGGAGGCATAGAGCTTTTTCATCTTGCCCTTGGGGTAGCTTTCGATGACCAGCTTGTCGTTGAACCAGATCGCCCCGTTGGTGGGCTGGTAGACGCCGGTGATCGTGTTGAACGCGGTGGTCTTGCCTGCGCCGTTGGGCCCGATGAGGGAGACGATCTCGCCCCGGTTGACTTCCAGACTCAGGTCGCGCACGGCGACCACGCCGCCGAACTGCATGGTCACATTTTCAATGCGCAGAACGCTCTGCTTCTCGGCCATCAGGCTTTGCCCCCTTCCTTCTTTTTCCGAAAGAGACCGGCGAACTTCACAAGCCCGTCATAGACGGAGATCTCCTTCGTGCCCATGATGCCCTTGCGGAAGAACAGCACCACGATCATGATGAGGACGCTGAACACCACCATACGGAAGCCGGGGCCCAGCAGGGGAATGCGCGCGCCGGACTTGGTGAAGGCCTCCACATCGAGGAATTTCAGCCACCATTCGCTGGAGGCATAGTAGATGAACGCGGCGATGATGCTGCCGCTGACGGAGCCGATGCCGCCGATGACCACCACCAGCAAAATCTGATAGGTCATGCTGCTGGTGAAGGAGACGCTGGAAACGCTCGTGTTGCACATGGCCAGCATGGCGCCCGCGATGCCGCAGAAGAAGCTGGAGATGATGAAGCTCAGGCGGCGGTGGTGGCTCAGGTTGATACCCATGGCCTCCGCCGCGATCTCATCATCCCGGATGGCCTTGAAGGCCCGCCCGTAGGTGGAATTGATGAGCAGCACGATGAGCAGGATACACACGCCCGCGATGGCGGCGTAGATGAGGATGTTCTTGGGGGCGGTGAAGTAGTTGATGGGGTCCGGCCCGTTGGTGACGCTGCCGAACTGCTGCAGCTGCACGAGACCGCGCACGATCTCCGCGAAGCCCAGCGTGGCGATGGCCAGATAGTCGCTCTTGAGGCGCAGCACCGGCAGACCGATCAGGTAGGCGAAAAAGGCGGCCACCGCGCCCGCGATGAGCAGTGCCACCACCAGCGGCAGCTTGAACTGGATCAGGCTCGCGCCGTAGTTGCGGAATACGCTGGCGCGGGCGTCCACCGGGATGGTGAAGATGGCGTAGCAGTAGGCGCCCAGCAGCATGAAGCCCGCCTGACCGAGGCTGAACAGGCCGGTGAAGCCGTTCAGCAGGTTCATGCTCACGGCGGCCAGCGCGAAGGTGCAGACCTTACGCAGCACACTGAACCACATGGAGGTGCTGGGGGCGAAGCACTGGATGAGCACCAGAATGACATAGAGAAGGGCAATGAAGCCCAGATTGCAGATCGTCCGCTTATTGCGGTCCCAGAATCCGTTTTTCATCATTTACACCTTCTCCGTCGTCGTCTCACCGAAGATGCCCGTGGGCTTCACGACGAGAATGATGATCAGCAGCGCGAAGCTGATGACGTCGCTGAAATCGGCCAGCCCGAAGGCTTTCGCGAGGGATTCCACCACGCCGATGATCAGCGCGCCCACCACCGCGCCGGGGATGGAGCCGATGCCGCCCACGACGGCGGCGATGAAGGCCTTGATGCCCGGGGTGGAACCGGCCAGATGGTTGATGCCGGAGTTCTTGGCGAAATACAGCACGCTGCCCAGGGCGGCGAGGAACGCGCCGATGCCGAAGGTGATGGAAATGACCCGGTTGATCTTCACGCCCATGAGCTGGCTGGTCTCGAAATCACGGGAGACGGCGCGCATGGACATTCCGAACTTGGTATGGTCGATGATCAGCACCAGCACCACCATCAGCACGATGGCGACCACGGGGCTGATGAACACGGTCAGCTTGTCCTTCACGCCGAGGAAGCGGACGCTCTGGCTGATGAGCGGGATATCAGGGAACTGCTTCGACAGACCGCCGGTGATGTAGCTCACCAGATTCTGCAGCAGATAGCTCACGCCGATGGCGGAGATCATAACGCTCATTCGCGGCGCGCTGCGCAGGGGCGAATAGGCGCATTTTTCGATGAGGTAGCCGATGACCACCGTGAGCACCACCATGGCGGCGATGCTGACCCAGATGGGCAGGGCGGGAAATTCGGCGCAGATGTAGATGAGCAGGATACCAGAGACCATGAACAGGTCGCCGTGGGCGAAGTTGATGAGCTTCAGGATACCATAGACCATGGTATAGCCGATGGCGACGAGGGCGAACTGCCCGCCGGTCGCCAGACCGCGGATGAAATAGGGAAGAATGTTCATAAAAAACCTCTTTTCGTGGGTGTCGAAAACAGGGGAATGAGCAGGGGTGTACTGCGAAAGCCTCGCAGAGTTCGCTGCCCGCAGGCCTTATCGACAAAATGCGTGCATTTTGTCGATATTGAAAGAAAGTACGGTAGGGTGCTGCCCCTACCGTACTCAAAAAGGATATCTTACTTGGAGGCAAGCTCCCACGCGAACTGGGCCATGACGGAACCCTGGAACGGATCGAGGAAGCAGGTGCGGAAGTAGTAGTTGTTGCCTTCGGTAACGCTGGCGTTGGTGCAGCTGACGCCGATGGCGGGGAGGCCCGCAGCCTCAAAGGTGCTGGCGGCGGCGATGGAGACGCCGGAGCCGTAGGAGCCGAGGGAGATCAGAGCGCCCTGAGAAATGATGTTGCTGGCGGCGGTGACGGCATTCTCTTGCAGAGAGCCGTTATCGCTGACGTACAGCTCGACCTTGTAGTCGACGCCGTCGATGGTGATGATGTTGTCGAGGGAGTTGGCGTACTGGATGCCGATGACTTCCTGCTTGCCGCCCGCGCCGTTGGCGCCGCTGGTGGGCTCATAGACGCCGATGACGATCTTCTTACCCGCAGTGTCCAGCGCAACGCCGGCCACGTCGCCGTAGTTGTAAACTTCGCCCTGAGAGGCGTCGTTGGGGGTGGACTGGACCTTCACGAACTCGAAAGCGCCCGCGCCGGCCTTCTTGATATAAGCGGTGTCCTTGATGGCGTCGCCGTTCTTATCGAACTGGATCTTGCCGGTCACGCCGTTGTCCATGGTCAGGCTCCACAGAGCGGTGGCCACGTCGACGCTGGTGAGGGCGCTGCCCTTCGCGTCGGCAGCGGCGCGGATGGCCTTCATGGCCACGTTGTAGGCGTCGAAGCCCAGCGCGGAGACGGCCGCCACGATGTCGTTGCCGCCGTTCATGTCATAGTATTCGGGGTTGGCGTTCAGCCACGCCTTGAAGCCGGAGACGAAATCCTTGGCAGCGCCGGAGGAGTCGCTCTCATCGAAGAAGGTGGAGCAGTAGACTTCCAGATCGGTGCCGTTCACAGCGTCCAGAATAACGCTGGATTCCCAGGTGTCGCCCGCGAGGATGGGGCACTCGATGCCCAGGTCGTTGGCGTTCTTCAGCAGGTTGGCGGCGACGGTGGTGGAGTTGGGGGCGAAGATCACGGCCGCCTTGTTGTCCAGCGCCTTCTGCAGATAGTCGGAGAAGTTGGTGGTGTTGGTGGGGAAGGTCTCCATGACGACTTCGCCGCCGAGGCCTTCAAAAGCGGACTTGAAGTTGTTGGCCAGGCCGAGGGAATAGGTGTCGCCCTTTTCCGCGAGGACGTAGGCAAGGGTCTTGCCGGAGGCGGAGGTGCTGCTGCCGGAAGCGGAGCCGGAGGAGGAACCGGAATCACCGGCGGGGGCGCCGCTGTTCGTCTTGCCGGAATCGGCACAGCCGACGAAGCAGAGCAGCATGAGAGCTGCCAGAACGAGTGCGAGAATCTTTTTCATGTCGTTTCCTTTCTTTTTTCCGTAAACGGGTTTTCTCCGTGAAAAACTGCGCAGCGATCCTGCGCATACAAGTTTATTATATCGAAAAGAGGGCGCTTGTCAAGAACGGCGTTTACAGATTCTTTACATTTCCGCGATTTTCCGGCACGCTTCGCGGCCTGTGGCGGGAATTGCCGGAAAATCGAAAAAACTTCCGGCGGCGCTCTTTTTCTGCGGCGGGAAATATGCTATACTGCTTTCATACATATATAAAACGGGCCTGCGGAGCGCAGGCCCGAAAGGAGCGCTTTCATGGAACAGTTTTCCGCGATCTTTCAGCCCCTGCAGGTGGGGCCGCTGCGCATCCGCAACCGCATCGAGGTAAGCCCGGCCGAGCCCTTCCTCTGCACGAAGGACGGGCTGGCGACAGACGAATTTGTGGCCTATACCGCCCAGTATGCGAAATACGGGGCGGGCATCGTCACGGTGGGCGACAGCGCGGTGACGCAGGCCTATGCCGAGCAGAACCGCTTCGCCATCAATCTGGCCGACCCCATGGTGGTGCACGGACTCACCAAGGTGACCGACGCCGTCCATCGCTGGGGCGCGGTCGCCTCCATCGAGCTGAACCTGCGGGACGAGCGTTTGCCCGCGCAGTTCACCGTGGAGGAGATCCACGGCATCCAGCGATCCTTTGCCGACGCGGCGGAGCGCTGCCGCAAGGCGGGCTTCGACATGGTGCTGCTGCACTTCGGCCACGGGCACACCGCCGCCACCTTCTATTCCCCCGCCATCAACAGGCGCACCGACGAGTACGGCTGCGATACCTTTGAAAACCGCATCCGCTTTGCCGACGAGCTGATCGACATGGTGCGCCAGCGCATCGGCCCCAATATGGCTATCGAGATCCGCATGAGCGGCGACGAGCTGTATCCCGAGGGCGTCCACGCGGAGGACGGCATCCGCTTCGTGAAGGCCCTGCAGGATAAGATCGATATGGTGCATATCTCCGCGGGCAGTATGTACGATCCCCGTACCATGGACCGGACCATCCCCTCCACCTACCAGCCCCGGCCCACGAACCTGTATATCGCGGCGCAGTATAAGGCGGCGGGCCTGAAGATCCCCGTGAACAGCGTGGGCAGCCATGATATCTTCACCGCCGAGCAGGCCATCAAAAACGGCGAATGCGATATGGTAGCCATGATCCGTTCCTTCATCGCCGACCCGCAGATGCTGGTGAAGGCAAAAGCGGGCAGGGCGGACGAAATTCGTCCCTGCCTCCGCTGCAATAACTGCACCGGCGACGATCCTCATGGCTGCCCCAAGCCCCTGCGCTGCACTGTAAACGTCCCGCAGGGCCGCCAGCCGCTGTTTGAGACCATCGAGCCCGCGAAGCCGGGGAAGAAGGTCGTCATCGTGGGCGGCGGCGCGGCAGGTCTGGAAGCGGCACGGCGGCTTTCGGAACGCGGATTGAAGCCCGTCCTCTTTGAGAAAAACGCCGAGCTGGGCGGCAACCTCCGCACCGCCGGCACGAACCCCATCAAGGGCGATGCGCGGCGCTATGCCGACTGGAGCGTCCGCACCGTTCTGAACGACCCGAAGATCGACGTGCGCCTCGGAACGGCAGCAACGAAGGAACTGGTGGCGGCGGAGCAGCCCGATGCGCTCACCATCGCCGTGGGCAGCGATTTCATCGTGCCCAACGTGGAGGGCGTGCACGGGGAGAACGTCTGCCTCGCCGCCGATCTCGACCGGGGCGTCTTCAAGCCCGGCAAGAAGGTCATCATCGTGGGCGCGGGCCTCACCGGAACGGAGACCGCCATCACGCTGGCCAGAGAGGGCCATGAGGTGCTGGTCATGGATCTGCTGCCGCTGGCCGCCGTCCGCGCGCGGGACAAGGCCGTTTTCAAGGCCCACCGGCTGGCCATGGAAGCGGGTGTGCAGTTCAAGGAAGAATTCGCGCTCACCTCCATTACTCCCACCAGCCTGATCGGCAAGGAGAAGAACGGCGCGCTGACGGAGATCGCCTGCGACACCGTGGCGCTGAGTCTGGGCCTCCGGGCACGGAAGGGCCTCGTGGAGGAACTGAGCGGCATCTGCGAGGAGACCTACGTTGTGGGCGACTGCAATACAAGGCAGGGCAACATCACCTCCGCCGTGCGCGAGGGCTTCTACGCCGCCATGAACGTGTGACGGCGGTTGACAAAGCCTTCCTGCCTGCGGTAAGATATCCACAGAAAACAGGCGAAAATTCGCCGCTTTGAAACGCAGATAACGGCCTGCGGGCCTTTCGGAAAGGAGAACACCATGTACGAACTGAAACCCATGACGGATCGTGTGAAGAAGATCCGCGAGAAGTACCGTACCACCAAGCCGAAGATCGACATCAATCGCTACCGTCTGGTGACGGAGTTCTATATGCAGAACCCCCAGCTCACCGGCATCCTGAAGCGCGCCAAGAACCTGCGCAACCTGTTTGAGAATATGCCCGTTCTCATCAATGAGGACGAGGTCATCGTGGGCTGGCAGGGCGCGAGCTACCGCTGCTGCGCGCTGTATCCCGAGACCAGCTTCAACTGGTTCATGCGGGAGCTGCGGGCCGGCACCATCCCGAAGCGCGACACCGACCCCTACGACATCGACCCCGAGGACGAGAAATACCTGCTGGAGACCGGTGATTTCTGGGATAAGAACGCCATGAGCGCCATCGTGGACGAGTACATCCCCCGCCAGTACCGGGACGAGGAGAACGGCAACGGCGTCGTTTTCTTCGGTGCGAAGGACAACTGCCAGAGCCCCGTGGGTCACTTCGTGGCGAATTTCTGGACCGCGACCCAGAAGGGCTTCGGCGCCATCCGCGAGGAAGCGCTGGCCAAGATGCACCAGTATGAGGAAGAAGGCATCTTCGGCGACACCATTTACAAGTATAATTTCTACCGCGCCATCGACATCGTGTGCGAAGGCATCATCCACTGGTCCGAGCGCTACGCCGCCGAGGCCCAGCGTCAGGCGGACGCCTGCACCGACCCCAGGCGCAAGGCCGAGCTGCTGGAAATGGCGGACTGCCTGAACTGGATCATGAAGAACCCCTGCCGCAACTTCCATGACGCCATCCAGTGCATCTACCTGTATCAGCTGAGTATGTGCATGGACGGCCAGCAGCACGGCATCAGCTACGGCCGCGTGGACCAGTATCTGGGCCGCTACTATGAGCAGGATATCGCGAACGGCACCATCACCCCCGAATACGCGCAGGAGCTGATGGATCTGTTCTATCTGAAGGTCGCCGAATGCAATAAGATCTGGTCCGAGGGCGCGACCAAGTCCGGCCCGGGCTACACCTCCGGTCAGCTGATGACCCTCGGCGGCGTGGACCGGGACGGCAACGACGCCACCAACGCTGTGACCTATATGATGCTGCAGGCCTCCGGCCGCCTCGTGCTGCACGATCCTCCGCAGGCCCTCCGCATCCATGAGAACACCCCCGACGAGCTGTGGGAGGCCGCCATCGAGACCACGAAGCGCTGCGGCGGCGTGCCCACCTTCGAGAGCGACAAGGTCATCATTGAGGCCATCATGAAGCGCGGCGTGCCCATTGAGGACGCCCGGAACTACTGCCTGAACGGCTGCGTGGAACCCAGCGTGGGCGGCTATGAATGGGCGCAGCCCGGCGGCACCGGTACCGAAAGCTATCTGAACATCGCCAACGCTTTCCTCATGGCCATCAACAACGGCTGCAGCTTCATGAACTTCCCCGGCCGTCCCCCGAAGCAGTACGGCCCCGCCACCGGCTACCTCTATGAGATGAAGAGCATGGACGAAGTGCTGGCCGCCGTGAAGGCTCAGTTCGACTTCTTCTGCAAGTGGCAGTGCTCCTGCGTCAACGCGTGGGAGAGTATGTCCTCCTTCCATACCCCGCTGCCCATGGTCTCCGCGACGCTGGAAGGCTGCATGGAGAACGGTAAGGACTGCCAGGCCGGCGGCGCGAAGTACAACTCCACCGGCAACAGCTGCATCGGCCTCGGCAACGTGGCGGACAGCCTGAATATCATCGACTACTGCTGCTTCCGCGAGAAGATCTGCACCACGCAGGAAATGTACGACGCGATCAAGAATAACTGGAAGGGCTATGAAGAGCTGCGGCAGAAGATCAACGGCGCGGTGCCGCGTTACGGCAATGCCGACCCCGAGGCCGACAAGTACGTGGACTCCACCCCCCCTACCTATCCCAACGCCATCAACGGGGCGACCGGCCCCCGCGGCAACCACTTTCCCGCCGGCTGCTACCCCGTGACCGCCAACGTGCTCTTCGGCTACATGACCTGGGCGACGCCGGACGGACGCGCCATGGGCGAGCCCCTCAGCGACGGCATCTCCAACGTGCAGGGCATGGACAAGAACGGCCCCGTCAGCTTCCTGAACAGCGTGCTGAATTTCGACCAGTCGCTGTACGGCAACGGCACCCTCTGCAACATGAAGTTCCATCCCACCGCCCTCAAGGGCGCGGACGGTCTGATGAAGCTCCGCAGCATCATGGAAACGTATTTCGATGAGGGCGGCATGGAGCTGCAGCTGAACATCGTTTCCTCCGATACCCTGCGCGACGCGCAGAAGCATCCCGAGAACTACCGCGATCTGGTGGTGCGCGTGGCCGGCTTCTCCGCCTACTTCGTGGAAGTCTTCAAGGGCTGCCAGGATGACCTGATCCGCAGAACCGAACTCAGTATGTAAACTTCCCGGCTTAGTCAGAGGGGGACGGAAGTCCCCCTCTGTTTCAAAACGCGAATAAAGGTTGGAATAACAAATGGACGAAAGCAAGATCGTCGGCAAGCTGTATGACATTCAGGGCTTTTCCGTGCAGGACGGGCCCGGCATCCGCACCACCGCCTTCCTGAAAGGCTGCCCGCTGCGCTGCCCGTGGTGCCACAGCCCGGAATCGCAGGAGTTTTTCCCTCAGCTCAGCTGGATCGATATGCGCTGCCAGGGCACCGCACTCTGCGAGGAACGCTGCATCAAAGCCTGCCCGAAGGGCGCCATCGAATACGGACCGGAGCGGGAGGATGCCAAGACCCATGAGATGCTGCGCACCATCCACGTGAAGCGGGATCTTTGCGATAACTGCGGCGAATGTGCCAAAGTCTGCTACCCCAAGGCGCTGTATCTCTGCGGCGAGGATTACACTGTGGAGCGGCTGGCCCAGCGGCTCCTGCAGGATCGGAAGTTCTGGAAGCGCAGCGGCGGCGGAGTGACCATTTCCGGCGGCGAAGCCATGAGCCAGCCGGATTTCACCGTGGCCATTCTGAAACGCATGAAGGAGGAGGGCATCCACACCGCGCTGGATACCACCGGCTTTGCCAAATGGGAGGCACTGGAGCGCACCCTGCCCTACGTGGACCTGTATCTCTACGATCTGAAGCACATGGACAGCGCCAAGCACAAGACCGTCATCGGCGTGCCCAACGAGGTCATTTTAGAGAATGCCCGCAAGCTGGCCGCGGCGGGGAAGAAGCTGCAGATCCGCATCCCCACCATCCCCATGTTCAACAACGACGAGGCCAACATCCGCAAGACCGCCGAGTTCTGCAAGGAACTGGGCGACGCGGTGACGGTCATCCAGCTGCTGCCCTATCACAATCTGGGCGTGACCAAGTATCTGCGCATCAGCGATAAGCCCGTTGCGGAGGCGACACCGCCCACGGACGAGCAGATGCAGCATCTGAAGGAGATCATGGAAGAGTACGGCCTGCCCGTGACCATCCACTGAACTTGTTTCGCAAAAGTCCACGGACTTTTGCGAGAAGGTTTGCGGTCTGCTCCCCGCACTTCGTCGCGGCACGAGGTCACGGCTTCGCAAGCCCGCAAGCGGTCTTGCTCAGAAGTGACTCAGCCGCTCCTCTCCAAATCGCACCCGCTTCGCTGGGCTGCGATTTGGTACGCAGACCGAGATGTATTTTTCGCCACGCACCGGTCGCGGCGAAAAATGATTTGACTTTCTTCGCCGCCGTGCGCAGCGGCGAACTCTGCGAGGCTTCTCGCCGGAGAATCCGTTTTTGATTGAAAAAGACGTTGAAGGTCTTTTCAACGTCTTTTTCCCTTTTTCACAGTTTTTTCGGATTTCCTATTGACAAACGGGCGAATTTGCGCTATATTCTATCTCGCGTTTGGACAGTTAGCTCAGCTGGTAGAGCTTCCGCTTGACGTGCGGAAGGTCAGGGGTTCGAGTCCCTTACTGTCCACCATGAAAAATCCCGATTGCGAA
>JAZQQF010000043.1:0-16691 GCA_045628925.1 Oscillospiraceae bacterium
GTTCTTGACGCTGCGGACAAGCCCCTTGGCCGTACCGCCGTCATCGCTGCCGACCTGCTTCGCGGCAAGCTCAAGCCCACCTACACTCCCCATGTTGACTGCGGCGATTTCGTCATCGTCATCAATGTCGACAAGGCCCTGCTCACCGGCAAGAAGCTGGACCAGAAGTATTACCGCACCCATTCCGGCTACGCGGGCGGTCTGCATGAGACCAAGTACCGCGACCTGATGGCCAAGCGCCCCGAGTTCGCGTTCGAGCTGGCCGTCAAGGGTATGCTGGGCAAGAACAAGCTGCGCGACCCTCAGCTGAAGCGCCTGAAGGTCTATGTCGGCAGCGAGCATAAGCACGCCGCCCAGAAGCCCGAAGCTTACCAGGGTTAAGGAGGAAAAGAACGATGTATACCAGCAAAAAGGAATATAAGTATGGCACCGGCCGCCGCAAGAGCAGCGTTGCCAGAGTGCATCTTTTCCCCAATGGCACCGGCGCCATCACCATCAATGGCCGTGATATCGACGGTTACTTCGGCCTCGAGACCCTGAAGCTCCTCGTCCGTCAGCCCCTGAACACCGTTGACCTGCTCGGCAAGGTCGACATCGTGGCCACCGTTTCCGGCGGCGGCGTTTCCGGCCAGGCCGGCGCCATCCGTCACGGCGTTGCCCGCGCCCTGCTCCAGCTGGACGCCAACTATCGCGGCGCTCTGAAGGCCGCCGGTTTCCTGACCCGCGACCCCAGAATGAAGGAACGCAAGAAGTACGGTCTCAAAGCCGCCCGTCGTGCGCCGCAGTTCAGCAAGCGCTGATCTCGAACAAAACGACCGCATATATGCAGAAAAGATCCCGGAATCCATCGGATTCCGGGATTTTTGCACCTTTTGTGCGATCCGATCCTGACGGGATCTGCACAGCAATGCTCCCTTCATCTTCGACAGTGCTCTTATTTCACTGTCTCTCATGAAGGGAGCATATCCGTGGGGAAGCGCGGCGATCGCGATATTCCCGTATGTACCTGAATCAGTTCGGGCCGCTCATCTTGGGGCCGTCGTCCTTCACGCCAGCCTGCGCCTGCTTGACGGCGGCGTCCTTCTGCTTCGCAGGAGCGATCTGCTGGTTGCTCTTCTGCAGCTCTTTCTGGATCCGATTCATCAGGTTCGTGGTGGAAGTCGAGTAGGCGGCTTCCTCCAGCTGCTCGGTATTAGCGAACAGCTTCGCGAAGGAAGGCGTATTGATGAAATCTTCCTTCTTCATTTGCTGCTCCCTCGGGAGCTTCAGCTTCTGGTTGAAGCCGCTGGCGATCTTCTGGGCGACCACGCCCTTCAGCCGGCTGTTGTAGGATTCCGTCGGGTTGGTCAGAACATCGACCGACATCGTTTCGCTCAGCGCCACAATAGCGTCCGCGATGGCGATGCGGTTCGCACGGGTCGTATTGGCTTCTTTGTTGGTCGTGTAGGTTTTATAAGCGAACGCAGCCTGATAGGCTTTGTCCATCTGCTCTTTAATGGTTTGCACGGAGGCGGTCTTGCTGTTCAGGGACGTTTTCAGTTCGGTGACGGTGCGCCGCAGATCGGTGAACTGGCGGCTGTTTTTGAAGACCCGGAGGAAGAAGCTGTCCTGTGCGTTCAGCGCCGCGTCCAGTTTGTCCACGATCTGCTTGTAGTTATCCTTGACCGTCTGGATATCCCGCGTTTTGTAAACGTCCTTCACCTTGCTGATGCGGCAGTCGGTAAACGTTTCGGCATAGTCTTTGAAGCTCATCGTAAACTCTGCGCCGGCCTGCCCCTTTTCATTGTGCGGATTCCGCAGGGTGATCTCTTTGCTTTGCATATCAATGCCCATGATGCCATAGGCATGGTTGTAGTAAACGCCGTGCGCCACGATATCGCTATCCGTTTTAGTGGGATCCGGATGACCGCAGCCGAGGATGCCGCCTTCTTCCATGAGGTCGTGCATCTGCTGCATCTGCGCATCGATATTGTTCGGCTGGATCGCCATACTGGTGGATTCATTGACCTGATCGCCCAGAAGCATTTCGGCAAACCCGGTGATGGAGCCGCCTTCCATGGAATACAGGACCGCGTCCTTTGCATCCGCCTGGATCAGCTCCGCGTCGACTGCTTTGCCCAGACCCGAATTGGCAAATGCGGTCTCCAGCATAATGGTCCAGAGCGCGCCCCGCGAGCCTCTTGCTTCATATTCACGGACGATCTGTTCCTTGGGGACCGTGACATAGACCGGCTCCTGCGGCTTGCTGCCCACCCGGGGCTTGAAGAAGCGGCAGGTCACGGATCTTCCGTCCTGGCTTTCCTTCATGCTTTCGCGGATGAGGTTCGGCGCCTGTCTGGTGACCGTATTCAGAACCGTGTGCAAAAAGCAGTTGCCGATATTGCCCTGTCTGACGTCTTCCGGCGAAGGATCGTGCGGGAACAGCTTCAGCTTGCTCAGGTCATTGGTCTTGCTGCCGGTCGCCATGTATCTCGCGCCATCCACAGCATCCGCGGCCACATCCCCGACATAATTGACAAAGTC
Source organism: Oscillospiraceae bacterium (assembly GCA_045628925.1). GTDB lineage: Bacteria > Bacillota > Clostridia > Oscillospirales > Oscillospiraceae > UBA1774. The sequence continues at coordinate 2,524 of JAZQQF010000043.1, forward strand.
CTTACCGAGCTTCCTGGCTTTGTTGAACATACCGGTCAAAAAGCCCGTGTTTTCCGGTTGCTTCGGTGCTTCCGGCTGTTCCGGTTGTTTCGGCTCTTTTCTGCGGATATCCGACTTCACAACGATCACCCGGTCATCCTGCTGCGCAGCCCGGTATTCCGCCGTGTTCAGATCCAGACTGCCCTCTACCGGCTGGCGCAGATGATGATCGGCGATCTGCGCGATCCATGCCGCTTCGATCAGGCTCGTATCATCTTCGGGGTATGCAAAATCGTCGATCACCCCTTTCAGCAGACGCTGCGCTGCCGCCGCGGATTGCACGATGGTATTCAGCAGCTCCGTTTCCTGCTCGACCTCCTCTTCGTTCGTGGAGTGCTGCACAAAGGCGGAATAGCGTCTCAGGCTGCCGTCAAGCGCACGAAACTGGTCTCGCGCTTCATTGAGATCCCGCAGCTGCGCCGCCCGCTTATCCTTCAGCTCCTGTTCCGGGTCTGCGGCATTCGAGACCTGCTGATACTGTGCCAGAAATTCCGGCGTGATCTCCGAATTTTTCATGCGATCGATCAGCGTGCCTAACTTGCTCAGAACGGAAAACTTCATGATATCCGATAAGAGCCTATCGGCCACGTTTTTCATATTGTGGTCTGCGATGATGTTCTCATGCAACTGATCCATTTTATTCTCTCCTTTGCGATCTGTCTTGCAGGATGTCTTTCTCTCTCGAAAGGAATACCCGAAAAGGGGCCAAAAGGTTTCACGGCGATTTCGGTATGCTTATCAAATCAGATACAGTATTATATCGCGCGGACCGCGTGAAAACAAGACATAATTCAGATTTGCGCCGATGAGACTTCGGCGCGCAGCAGGTCCTGTCATTTTTTGCCCGGCAGGTAACTTTTTCTTGTGTGTGACCGGTTTTCAGGATATAATCAGAAACATGAAAATTTACGATCCTGAACAGGAGTGAACAGAAATGCCGGTAGATAAAGAACGGCTGCGTACGCTGGTCTTTGCGCACTATGAACGCGAAGTCCGGGCGGAGGCCAAATGGGATGAAGGACGGAAGCAGCGGGAGCTGGAACGCCTCAAGTCGGTGTATGACGAGCGGATGAAGCAGGAAACGGCGGGCGAATTCTGCTATTTCAACCGTCTGGAAGGAGACGAGCTGGAAGCCGAACTTGCGCGGTATGCGCAGGATTCCAGCCGGGCGGTCACGGATCGCTTTGACGATTATGGGATGTGGCGGGAAGCGGACGAGAAATTCCACCGCATCCACGATACCCCGGCGGAAAGCTTTATGAGGGGCCTGTACGACAGCAGGCCGGACGAGACGGATCTGCTCATGCACTTCAGCCCGGATTCGTATGACGGGCAGTTCCGGGCGCTGCAGGACGAGATCAACGCCATTGTGATCCCCGTGCCGGACGGGCTGGAGCCTGCCGCCATCCGCTATGCCGTTCTGGGTATGTTCCTGCACGGAGATAAGGCGCTGGCCGACAGCTACCAGCAGGCGCAGAAGCAGAGCGAAGGCGGCTCCTCCCTCTGGGACGTGAAGGATCCGGCGGACGCCGCACGGGCGAATTTCTTCACCAACGTGATCGGTCAGGGCGAAAACCGGGCCAATATGCACTTCAACCGCTTTGCGGTCCCGTCGGCGCGCCGCAGCGTGCAGCAGATGGTGCAGCAGTATCCGCAGGGCGGGCGGGAGGAACTGGCGCAGGCGGTGTTCTATTCCTTCGACGTCTGCCTGAACCGCATTTCCAGCACGCTCTATAAGGGCGGGCAGATGAACTTTTTCTGCGCAAAGACCCTGAAGGACTGCCTTGACCTGCTGGATAAGGAGCCGCTGAAGGGGCTGGCAGAGATCCCCGAGGAGCGGCGCAATCGGGCTGCGTTCTACATCGCAGAGCAGGAAAACTGGGTGGAACAGGAGGCGCTGCGGAAGGAACTGGTGGAAAGCCTTGCGGCGCCGTCTTTCCGGAACTCTCCGGCGAAGCCCATGGCCGACCCGGCCTTCCGGGCCAAGGCCGAGCGCTTCCTTGCGCTGCAGTACATCCAGAAGAGCAGCGCCAATGAGAGCAGTATGCTCTATACGGCCATGACCGCCGATGCGGAGGAAAAGACGCAGGAAATCCTGGCCAGGCGCGAACTGGGCTATTACGAATCCCTGATGGGGGCGGATCGCGAAGCCTTCATCGAGACCATCATCGAGCAGCGGATCCGCCCGGAGACGGAGGAATATGCGAAGCTGTTTGAGATGGACACGGGAGACGCCATCAGGCTGCTGGAGCGGATCACGAGTCCGACGGTCCCGGGCGGCTATAACCGCTATCTGGTTCCGCTCACCGAGAACCTGCTCCGCGGCTTTTCGGACTTTGTCGCCACGCATCCCGAGCAGCGATATGCCGAAAGCTGCGCAAAGATGCAGGACGCGGTCAGCGCGTATGAACGCCTGCACAGGACCGAGGGATTGGAACTGGATGATCTTGACAGGCTGCTGCCCGCGGTGACGGCGGTGTATGACGCCCTCGAGCGGGAAATGCCGAAGGACACCGAGCGGGTCCGGATGCAGCCTGCGGAACAGAACGCCGCAAACCGGCTGCTGGATCTCAGCGGTTCCTGCAGGCTGATCCGGGATCTCCTTCCGGGGACGCACAGGGAGCACGCACGGGATCTGGAGCTGTTCCAAGCGATGGAGGCTAAGGGCGTGCAGCTGCCCGAGGTCTGCCGGAGGGCGAAGATGACCCCGGCGGAAAAGCGGGAGCTTGCCCGCGCCGCGGAGAATGCGCGGGAACTGACGGCGGAGGAGCAGGCTGCCGAAGCGTGGTTTACGTCCTTCACGGAGGAGCTGCGGCAGCGGGGCATCTCCTATGAAAATCCCCTGTCCCTCAGCTTTGTGAAGATCCTCAACCCGCAGTTCGATCAGAACGCCTTCGTGGCCATGGCCGACGGGGCGAACACGGTGGAAGCCGCCCAGCAGGTGCTGCGCACCGGGGCGACCGTCAGCCTTTCGGCGTTCCTGCCCGCCTCGCTGCGGGGCATGATGCCCTATCAGGGTGACGATTACGCGGGCTTCCTGCATGATTCCCTGCAGGACCCGGCGCAGCTCGGCACGGCGGAGAAGCTGCAGCTTTACCGGCTGGCGCAGGAGCATCGCCTCTATCTGGAGCATCCGTCCATGGAGCCGGACGCCAGCTGCAATTTCTGCTTTGCAAAGGTTGCGGAGAATGGGACCGCGCAGCTGACGGGTTATGTGGGCGAACTGCACGTGAATACGATGCATGACCCGGCGACCTATCAGGAAGCGGACTGGCAGGATCTGGAGGAACACGGCTTCCGGCGGGATGAGATCGCGGCGGTCCGGCGTGTGGGCGAGCGGCTTGCCATGGTCAAGTCCTACATGGGCTCCACGTTCTCTAACTGCATCTCTCTGCTGGATGACCAGAAGGACGCCCCGATCGGCGCACCGGGCGACGATCCGGCGAAGGCAGCGGCCCGGAAGGAACGCCGGACGAAACGGCTGACCGAACAGCAGGAAAAGGTCAACCGGAGCACCGTGTGGTACCGGTTCGGCAACCGGGTCACGGGGCGGGCCATGGAGCATCCCGACTGGTTCGCCACGGAGGCGGGCCGGAAACAGCAGAGTACGCTGGCGAAGGCGAGCGTCACGCCGGAGATGCTGCGCACCCCGGCGGAGACGGAGCAGCTGTCGCAGGATTTCACCAACTGCGAGGAATGCGCCAGCTTTGAAAAGAAGCTCATGCGGCGCTTCGAGGTCCGCTCCATGCAGGAGCTGCCTTTCGACCGGATCACGGACGCCGCGGGGCAGACCTTCGGCCCCGGCCCGGATTATGAGACCATGAACCGGCTCTACCGGGCGGCGGAGCAGGGCGACGTCATCCGCGTTGACGCATCGGAGCTGATCTATGTGGGCAGCGCGGACACCTTTGTCAGGGCGGCGCCTCTTGAGCGCTATGCGCAGCGGGCGGATGCGCTGCTGAAAGCGCTGCTGGATACGGATTCCGCCTTCTCCTCGGATACGGAAAGCTATACGAATCTCCGGGAGAAGCTGCTGACGATCCCGGGCGAGCTGCGCAATCTGAAAAACTCTCCCAACAACGCCGACCGGGGCTATCGGGGCGTGGCGCAGGTGCTGCAAAGCGTGGTGGAGCTGGGCAAGACCTATCAGAACACCCATGCCGGTCTCACGAAGCTGAGCGCCCGGCAGATCGACCGGCTCTCGGTCATTGCGGGCCTGCAGAAGCTGGCCGAAGAGGCGGCGGACGAAGTGGACACGCCCGACGGACGGGTCTATGACGTGGCCTTCAAGATCACGCTGGAGCAGGCGGCGGCGCAGGCCGGAAGCGCACGGAATCCGGGCTTTGCCGGCGGGAAACGGGCGCTTCTGAACTACGACACGCTGAAGGAAGCGGTCGCCGCGCTGGTCACCACCGACACCACGTTCTCGGAGATGATGGCCGCCTCGTCGCCGGACGATGTGCAGCATCTGCTGCAGGCGAAGCCCGGCATGGCGGAACGGGCCTACGCGGCGTTCCGGAACCGCGTCCGTCCTGCGGCGCCGAAACAGGAGCTGCAGCCGCCGGAGATCCCGCAGGTAAAACCGGAACCGCTGGTCCGCGGTCCGGGTAGCGGCCCGTCCGCCCATTCCTGATCGGAACACGGAAAACGCGCAGGCGTGACCCGTCTGCGCCGGAGTTCTCTAAGCCCCCGGAAAACGCAAGGTTTCCGGGGGCTTTCTGTATCCTTATGCGGTTTGCCTGCGGGACGCTATCTCAGAAATCCCAGATATTCATCGAACACATTGAACAGCATATCGCCGGAGACCACGGGCAGCACCGCGTCCCTGCCGCCGATGGGCTCGAAGCGGAACAGCTCCCGCGCCGCCGTCAGCACCAGCACGGGGATGACCTCGTATTCCGGGCCGAAGACGATCTCCAGAAAGGGCGCGTATTTCGCCGCCTGCAGCACCTCGTCCGGGTCGACGGCGTCCTTCATCTTGAATTCCAGCGAAAAGACCCGGTTTTCCGTGATGACCAGCACGTCGGCATAGATGCGCACCCATCTGGAGCGTTTCAGACGCAGCTCGAAGGCGACCTCCCAACTGCCGATCTCGCTGCCCAGCATTTCCAGCAGATCATCGAACAGGCGGCGCAGCACGGCGCGGCAGTCCCGGAAGGAGTGCATCAGGCCGCGGGTATCGCTGAGGCTGCGGCCGATGTTCGTGCAGCCCTCGGTCAGCTCCGTGAGCCATTCGTCCTCGCTGAGGGCCATGAAGTCCTTCACCAGCCCGTAATACCCGGCAAATTCCCGCAGCCCGGCATGGGGCCGCGTCTGCCGGACGATGCCGTGCCAGCAGTAGTCCCCGTCGGAATAGCAAAGCTCCTTCAGAAGCGGGGAGGAATAGAGAATGCGGTTCACGTCCTGCCGCTCCGCGTTCAGCGCTTTGGCGATCTCCCGGGCCTTGACGCCGTCCGACCGGCAGATGACCGCGCAGACCGCCCGTTCCAGCTCGGCGTTCGTCATGCTTTTCGCCTCCTTCCGGGGAAATTTTACGCGCAAACGGGAAAAAACGCAAGCTCTACCCATCGTAGGTTGCGGTATTGCCGCAAAACTGCTATGCTCTGCGGGAAGGGGAGGGATGCCGGATGAACAGCTACGTGACCGGAGCCATGATCCGCAGGCTGCGGGAAGCACAGGGGATGACCCAATCGGAGCTGGCGGCGAAGCTCTGCGTCAGCGATAAGGCCGTTTCCAAGTGGGAGACGGGGAAGGGCTACCCGGATATCACGCTCATCGAGCCGATCGCCGGGGCGCTGGGCGTCAGCGTGATGGAGCTGCTGCAGGGGTCGGACGTGACGAACCGGAACCGGAGCGGGAACCTGCTGCGCTCCAAGTGGTACGTGTGCCCCGTCTGCGGGAATATCCTCCATTCCACGGGGGAGGCGGTGATCTCCTGCTGCGGCATCACCCTGCCGCCGCTGGAAGCGGAAGCGCCGGACGAAGCCCATGAAATATGCATCGACCCGGTGGAGGATGAAAGCTACGTGCATCTCGACCATGCGATGACCCGGGAGCACCACATTTCCTTCCTTGCCGCTGTGGGGGACGACCGGGTGCGGCTCGTGAAGCTCTACCCGGAGGGGGACTGCGCGGCCCGCTTCCCACGGGGAAGGGTGCGGTATCTCTATGCGTACTGCAACCGCCACGGGCTATTCCGTGTACTGGTGAAACGATGAAAATCTACATGAACGAGCGACGCGAGTGACTTCATTCGCGTCAGCGGCTTCATTACGAGACAAGAAATACCTGTCGATCAGAGATTTCTCTTTTCGACAGGTATTGATTTCATTCCTTATGCACCCCGTTACTTTTTCCAGCTTTTCCGCAGCTGCTCCGCCTCCGCCCATTCCCGGCGCTGCTCCTCCGTTTCCAGCAGCAGACCCGGCACGGCGGTGGGCTTTTCGTTTTCATCCAGCGCGACCATGACGAAGCGGGCCTGATTGGTCATGCTGCGCGACCCGTCCAGCGCCTCCACGTAGGCCCGGACGGTGACGATCATGGAGCTGCTGCCCACATAGCAGATATGCCCCGTGAGCACCAGCGTATCGTTGGCGTGGGCGGGCGCGGTGAACTCCAGATCCTCCACCCGCACGGTGGTCACGTTTTTTCCGCTGTGCCGCCGGGCGACCACGGCGGCTACGATATCCATCCAGCTCATGAGCTGACCGCCGAAGACCCGGTCGTATCCGTTCAGATGGCTCTGGTTCACCACCTGTATCTGACTGGTCTCGGAATCCTGCACCCGCTTCACGGGGCGCTTTTCAAGTTCGTTCATCCTCTGTCCTTTCCGCTCAGACCGGCAGCCGGTCGCAGGCCCGGAGCGTGCTGGCGTATTTCCGAATGAGTTCCAGCAGATCTTTCAGGATCTGCTGCTGGGCGTCCGCCTCCGGCGCGGCGATGCAGATGCTCTGCGCGGGCATCTCGTCCTTGATGCGCACCTGAAACACATCGCCCATTTCCTCCACCTGCGGGAGGAAGGAGGCCGGGATGAAGGCAAGGCAAAGTCCCCGGCGCACCAGCGGCAGCAGGAGGGAGGCGGTATCCACCTTGAAGGCGGGCACCACGTCCATGCCCTGCATGGCAAAGAGCTTATCATAGAAGTTGGGGCCGTTCTCCTGCGTGCTGAGGGCGGCGAAGGGATAATCCCGCAGGTCGGCCAGATAGCGGCTGCCCTCCCGCAGCTCACTGAACTTGCTCCCCGCGATGAGCACATCCTCAAAAATGGCGATCTCCGTGATGCTGGCGCCGCCGGGATTCGTGACGGGCGCCATGGTGCAGACCACGTCCGTCAGCCCCGAGGCCAGCTCGTCCATGGCTTCCTTCCGGGTGCCGAGGGTGTGGGTGGTGATCTCCACGCAGGCGTCCGGGTAGGCGGCGTGAAATTCGTCCAGCACCGGCATCATGAACTGCCAGAGGAAAAATTCCGACACGTTCATGCGAATGGTGCGGATGCCCCGCTGCATCTGCCGCAGCTTTTCCTCGCCGAGGAAGATATGCTCACAGGCGCGGGCCACGTGGTTATAGAGCATCTCGCCCTTGGGCGTGAGGGTCACGCCGCTCTGCGAGCGCATGAACAGCCTGCAGCCCAGATCCGTCTCCAGATTCTGAATGCAGCGGCTGATGGTGGATTGGGACAGGAACAGCGCATTGGCGGTGCGCGTGATGTTCTTGTAGCGGCCGACAAAGTAGAAGATTTTATATGCGTCAAAGCTGGCAGACACGGTATCCCTCCCGGCGGCAGCGCCGCCTTCCGCAGATTTTCAGATATACTATATGAAAAACCGGAAGAAAAAGCAAGCGGCTGGGAAAAGTTCATGCGGTTTCTGCATGAAGAAAGTGAAAATTGCATTTGATTTTTGCGGAAAACGGGTGTTTACTACTGGTAAACGACATGGTTCCCCGACCACGCGGGGCGGGGAACGGAGAAAAGGAGCGGCACCATGATCTACGAGAACAACAACGGCGGCGAATACGGAAAGTATTTCGTCCAGTCTCTGCAGTATCCGGACGGGATGGCGACCCCGGAATTTCAGAAGCTCTATCAGAAGTTTGCCAAGCGCATCCTGTGGATGGACGGGGACGTGTGCCCCGGCGCGTTTCAGATGAATACGGCGTGGTACTGCGCCGTCCCGGAGCGGGACCCCATCTTCAATGAGCATACCCATCCCTACAGTGAGCTGATCGGCTTTTTCGGCTCCGACCCGGAGGACCCCTACAATCTGAACGCGGAGATCGTCTTCGCGCTGAACGGGGAGGAGCATCGCCTGACCCGCAGCACCATGATCTTCGTGCCGTCGAATGTGCCGCACAATCCCATGCACATCCTGCGGGTGGACAAGCCCATCTTCCACTTCTCCATCGTGGAGAACACCAGCTACAACGGCGAGGACGTGTATAAATAAGGAAACAGCCGCCCGGGTTCGGGCGGCTGTGTATTTCTTTCAAATTCCAACAGGCGTGTGATTAGTTGTTCTTTCCGACCTGCTTCATGGACAGGGAGATGCGCTTCCGCTTCTCGTCCGCCTCCAGCACCACCACACGCACGTCGTCGCCCACGCGCACGACCTCACTGGGATGCTTCACGAAGCGATCCGCCAGCTCGGAGATATGCACCAGCCCGTCCTGATGGACGCCGATATCCACGAACGCGCCGAAATCCGTCACGTTGCGGACGGTCCCGGTCAGCTCCATGCCCGGCTGCAGGTCCTTGATCTCCAGAATATCCGTGCGGAAGATGGGCGCGGGCAGGCTGTCGCGGGGGTCGCGGCCCGGCTTCAGCAGCTCGGAGACCAGATCGCGCAGGGTGGGAACGCCCACGCCGCAGGCCTCGGCCAGCTTCTTTTCACCGTATTCCTTCACGCGCTCCGGCAGCTCCGTGAGCTTGCCGGCTTTCACGTCCTTCAGATCGTGCCCGCAGAGGGTAAGCAGCTTTTCCACCGCGTCGTAGCTCTCCGGGTGGACGGCGGTGTTATCCAGCACGTTTTTGCTCTCCGGCACCCGCAGGAAGCCCGCGCACTGCTGGAAGGCCTTCGGCCCCAGCTTCGGCACCTTCAGAAGCTGCTTCCGGGCGGTGAACGCGCCGTTTTCTTCCCGGTAGGCCACGATGTTCTTCGCCGTGGCGCTGTTCAGCCCCGCCACGCGCTGCAGCAGGGAGGGGGACGCGGTGTTCAGATCCACGCCCACCGCGTTCACGCAGTCCTCCACCACGGCGTTCAGACTTTCGTCCAGCTGCTTCTGGGGCATATCGTGCTGATACTGCCCCACGCCGATGGCCTTGGGGTCGATCTTCACCAGCTCCGCCAGCGGATCCTGCAGCCGCCGGGCGATGGAAACGGCAGAGCGGAGGTTCACGTCATACTGGGGGAACTCCTCCGCCGCCAGCTTGGAAGCAGAGTAGACGGAGGCGCCCGCCTCGCTCACCACCATATAGCTCACGCCGGGGCACTCCTTCAAAAGCTCGCAGGTCATCTGCTCCGTCTCCCGGGAGGCGGTGCCGTTGCCGATGGCGATGTGCCTGACGCCGTGCTTCCGGATGAGATTTGCGAGCGTGCGGATGCACTCCGCCTTCTGCTTTTCGCCGTGGGTGGGGTAGACCACCGTGGTATCCAGCACCTTGCCGGTGGGATCCACCACCGCGACCTTGCAGCCCATGCGGTAGCCGGGGTCGAGCCCCATGGTGACGCTGCCCTTCACCGGGCGCTGCATCAGCAGCGGCTTCAGGTTCAGCGCGAAGGAACGGATCGCGCCCTCGCAGGCATAGTCTGTCAGCGCACTGCGCACCTCCGTTTCGAGGCTGGGAGCCAGCAGACGGTCGTACCCATCCTCCACGGCGGCGCGGAGAAACTGCTCCGCCCTGCTGCCGGGTTTGATGAGCTGCCGTTCCAGCATTCCCACGGCCTGCTCCCGGTCGATCTGCAGGCTGGCCTTCAGCCAGCCCTCCTTTTCGCCCCGGTTCAGCGCGAGGATCTGATGTCCCTGCAGCTTGGGCAGCGGCTGGCTGAAATCATAATAAAGACGGTAGACGCTGTCGCCCTCCTGCGCCTGCACGGTGCGGATGCTGCCGCGCTTCTGCAGATGCTCCCGCAGCTGCTTCCGCGCATCGGCGGAATCGGACACCGCCTCGGCGATGATGTCGGACGCGCCCTGCAGCGCTTCCTCCACCGTGTTCACGCCCTTTTCCGGGTCCAGATAGGTTTTGGCCAGCTCCGCCGGGTCGGGGAGCTGCTTTCCCTGCGCCATGAGCAGCAGGGCCAGCGGTTCCAGCCCTTTCTCCTTGGCGATGGAGGCGCGGGTGCGGCGCTTTGGCTTGAAGGGCCGGTAAAGATCCTCCACCTCGGCCAGCGTTTTTGCTTCGTCGATGGCTTTAGACAGCTCGTCCGTCAGCTTTTCCTGCGCTTCAATGCTGCGGCGGACTTCCTCCTTCCGGGTCTCCAGATTACGGAGGTAGCGGAGCCTTTCCTCCAGCTGGCGGAGGGAAGTGTCGTCCATGGCGCCGTGGGCTTCCTTACGGTAGCGGGCGATGAAGGGGATCGTGTTCCCCTCGTCCAGCAGGCTGATGACGTTCTGAATGCTTTGCAGCGGCTTCCCCAGTTCGGAAGCGATGACGGCAGCGATATCAGCCATTTCCCCGCGCCTCGATCTGACCGGCGATCTCGTCCACCAGCTTTTTCAGGGCGAAAAAGCTGCCGCGGGACATGACCACGCAGGCCTCCTCACTGACCACGGGCATACTGGCGTCCGTGAGGGAACCGCCGGCGATGCTCATTTTATGCTCATTGTAGACCTGGGAGAAGGAGATGGTCACTTCGCCGGTCTTCTGATTGTTCGTAATGGATGCGGTGTTGGTATAAATCGGCTTCATTTCGGGACCTCCTGTTCGGAATTTCCGGCGCAACCGGAGCTGGGAACAGTATACTACGTTTTCCTGCCTGCATCAAGGGAAGAAAATCGCGGAAGCGGCGGCGAAGCGGCTTCCGGACTTAGAAAACGAAAACCAGCGGGCGGATACCGATCTCGGTATCCGCCCGCTGTGCTTACTCCAGCATGATGACTTCGGTATCAATCTGCCCGCCCTCCAGACGCACGACGGCGTAGCTTGGGGGCCAGCCCCGGCCGATGCTGCCGGGATTCAGAAACTGCATCCCGTCCTCCTCCTGCCGGCAGACCCGGTGGGAATGGCCGAACAGGACGAGGTCGGCTTCGTTCTTCATGCCGAAGAAATACAGCCGGTCAAGGTCATATTTCACGTCCTGATTGTGTCCGTGGGTGAGCAGGATGCGCTTGCCTTCCAGCGTGAGCAGGCGGCTCTCCGCCGGACCGGGACGGTCGCAGTTGCCGCGCACGCCGATGCAGCTCAGCTGCGGCAGGCGCTCCTGCAGCTTTTCCATATCGGAATAATGGTCGCCCAGATGGAGCAGCAGGTCGGGCCTGACCTGCAGGGCGACATTTTCCATGAGGTCGATCTCGCCATGGGAATCGGAAAGGATCAGCAGTTTCATAAAACGGAACCTCCGTCATAGAATCGGAATAGAATGATCCGGCGGCAGAGCTGCCGGGCAGGAACAGGGGGAGGTGCTGGAATTGGAAAAGGAACTTCGGCCGCTGGCCGAAACACAGCTTCCCGTCGGCGCGGACGGGGAGAAGCTGGCCGCACTCAGCCAGTCGCCGGACGGGCAGAAGGTGCGCGCCATGCTGGGGGACGAGGCGAAGCTGACGCAGGCCATTCAGAACGGGGACACCGCCGCGCTCAGGGCCGCGATGGAGACCGTTCTCCGCTCCGAGGAGGGAAAACGCCTGTTCACTCAGCTGGGCGCGATCCTGAGGAAGCCCTGATGGACGGACTTGAGGAAACGCTGGGGGCCATGCTGTCCGACCCGGAGGCCATGGCGCGGCTCAAGCAGCTGGCCTCCGCCCTCGGCGGCACGATGGGCATGGGGACGCCCGCGCAGGAGCCTGCGGGAAAAGCGGCGGCTCCCGCGCTGCCGCCGGTGGACAGCCGCCTGACGGAGCTGCTGGGGAAGCTGCTGCGCGCCTATTCGACCAGCTCGGAGGCCATGCAGCTGGTAGCGTCTCTGAAACCGTGGCTGCAGCCCCAGCGGGCGGAAAAGCTGGAAAAGGCCATGCGCATTGCCCATTTTGCCCGGGCTGCGCGGGCCGTTCTGCCGGAGCTGCTGCCCGGCAGCTGAAAGGACGGGGGATTTGGAAAACGGAAAGCCGCCGGAAGCGTGTGCTTCGCCGCCGGAACAGCCGAAACAGCGGGGGCCGCTGCTGCAGCTGCCGGGAAAACTGGATACCGGCGACCTGCTGCTGCTCCTCATCCTGTTTCTCATCTGGCTGGAAAAGGAGGACGAAGAGATTTTGATCCTTCTCTCCGCCCTCCTGGTCATGAGTCTGTGAAATTCAGCTGCTGAAAACGAACAGGCTGTCCGCCGGGGCTGCCAGCTCCGGCGCGCCCGCGGTCATGCGATAGAGGAGCGTGTCGCCATCCCGGCGCTCGGCTGCCTCCAGCAGGCCGGTCTCGATGGAAATATAGTAGGTCATGCGGTACCCGGTCGCCGCTTCGCGGGCGGAGACCATGATACGCCACGCGCCGTTCAGCCGGACGTATCCGGCGTCCTCGATCTGCTCCGGCGCGAGGGAGAGCACATTTTCATAGGTGGGGAGCATCTGCAGCGTGTCCGAAAGCTCCGGGTCGGAGACCGCGTAGGACGCGGCGTTCTGCGTGTCCGCCCCGTACCAGATGCGCACGGTGCTGCCGGAAGCAAGCACATTTTTCGGCTCCTGCGACCCATCTGCCGCCTGCATCAGGATGCGGCTCGCGCCGTTCTTCTGCCAGACCTGCACGTTCCATTTCTGGCTGCCGCCGCTCCAGAAGCTCTCCACGGTGAGCATACGGGAATAACTGTCGGGCCGGACCAGCGTTCCCACCACGGCCTGAACCGTTTCCGGCGTGACCTCGGCGGTCAGCACGTCGCCGGAGCCGGTGTCCTCCCCGCGGGGGATCGCCGCCGTGGTCTGCGGCAGGATGACCGGCGCGGTGTCCGTCCGGAACCAGCCGAAGCGCAGCGCCAGCCAGACGGCGGCGCAGGCCAGCAGGACCATCAGAACGCTGAGAACGACGAGCTTCCCCCGGTCTTTCATTTCGATTTCGGGTCTTCCTGCGAAGGAGCCTCCTGCGCAGGCTGGTCGGGCTTTTCAGCCTCCTGCTCATGGTGCTGCTTGGAGAAAACAAAGCGGGCGATGACGCCGATGGCGGCAAAGGCCAGCACAAGGACGAGCGCCTTCATCGTGCCGGAGGTGGCGAGGATGACGGCGGAAAGCCCGAACACGGTGCTGATGCAGTAGAGGATGGCGACGGCCTGCTTCTGGTTCAGGCCCATGTCGATGAGCCGGTGATGCACGTGACCCCGGTCGGCGTGCATGGGACTCTGCCCGTGGGCCACGCGGCGCACGATGGCAAAGATCGTGTCGAACAGCGGGAGGGCCAGCGCGAGGAAGGGCAGGATGAACGAAATGATGGCATAGGTCTTGAACAGACCGATGACGGACATGGTGGCAAGTACGTACCCCAGCAGCAGCGCACCCGTATCCCCGGCGAAGATCTTCGCGGGGTTCAGGTTGTAGGGCATGAAGCCGATGCAGGCCCCTGCCAGCGCCGCCATGATGATGGCGACGTTCACCTCGCTCACCAGCAGGGCGATGACCAGCATGGTCACGCTGCCGATGGCGCTCACACCTACGGCAAGCCCGTCCAGCCCGTCGATGAGGTTGACGGAGTTGGTCACCAGAACGATCCAGAAAACGGTGATGGGGATGCTGAGCCAGCCGAGGACCAGCCATTCGCTGTGCCCGAACAGCACCGGAGTGGTGACCATCTCGACGCGCATGCCGTGACAGACGGCCAGGACCGCCGCCGCCAGCTGACACAGCAGCTTGACCCACCATTTCAGCGGCACGATATCGTCGATCACGCCGGTGGTGACGATGACGATACACCCCAGCAGCATACCCCGCACCTGCATATCCACATTGGCGAACAGCAGCGTGCTGAGGATGAAGCCGAAGAACACGGCGAGACCGCCGAGGCG
>JAZQQF010000044.1:0-5211 GCA_045628925.1 Oscillospiraceae bacterium
TTTACAGGGCCCCCCCCCTCCCCAAGAAGTATTTCCCCTTAATCCCCGGCGCCCCCCCTCCCATGGGCGGGGGGGACGTTTTCGTTTGGCTTGCTTCGTTTCAGATGCCGCAGGCGGCGATGAAGCGAATGAGGATCGCAGCCGTCTGGGCGCGGGTGGCGGTCCCGGCAGGGGAGAGGGTGCCGTCCGTGAAGCCGCTGATGATGCCGGCGCCGATGGCCCAGCTCATGGCCTCCTGCGCATAGGAAGCAACGCTGCTCCCGTCAGGATAGACGCTCAGGTCCGCACGGGCGGAAACGTCCAGCTCGTTGGCCTCCGCGAAGCGGTAGAGCATGGTCACCAGCTGCTGACGGGGGATATCCAGATTGCCGGAAAAGCTGCCGTCGATGCCCTTCACGATGCCGGCGTCGGCAGCCCAGCGGGCCGCTTCGGTATACCAGCTGCCGTCCGGCAGGTCACCAAACTGCGTCTCGCCGTCGATGATGAGATCGCCGTCCAGCATCTGCTGCAGGCGGCCGAGGATGGTGACGAACATGGCGCGGGTCAGGTTCTTTTCCGGCTCAAAGCCCACGTCGGTGCCCTTCAGCAGACCGATATCGGTGGCGCTCAGCGCATCGGCGGCATACCACGCGCTATCGGCAACGTCCGGGTATTCCGGCGCGGCAAGGGAGAGCGCCAGTACCTTGCCGGAAAGCTGGTCGGCGCAGTAAAGCGTTTCGCCATCCAGCGCAAGGCCGCGGGGCGTGACCAGTGATTCCGGATAGTCGGCGGAAAGCGCGACGGTGACCACGCGCCCGTCCCGGATGCGGCGGATCGCGCCGTTGTCCGTATCTGCCACGTAGATGGTCCCGTCGTCCGCGACGGCGAGGCCCTGCGGGCTGCGGAAGAGCGCATTGGAAGCGCTGCCGTCCGCGAAGCCGCCTTCGGCATCGGCCACACCGGCGACCACGGTCATCACGCCGTTTTCAATGCGCACGATGCGGTTCAGCCCGGTCTCCGCCGCGTACAGCACGCCGTCCTTCCAGCAGAGGGCGGTGGGGTCTTTCAGGCCCTGATAGTAGGTTTTCACGTCGCCCTTCGTGTTCAGTTTCCGGATCGCGCCGTTGGCGGTGTCCGCAATGTAGAGGCAGCCGCTGTCATCTACCGCAAGCCCGGTGGGATGGTTCAGCCTGCTTTCCAGGCAGAAGCCGTCTTTCAGGCCCGCTTCGCCGCTGCCCGCGGCGGTCTGCACGTTTTCGGGCCCCACGTAGCGCACCACGTTGGCCGCCGCGTCGGACACAGCCCAGCCATCGAGGAAGGGGACGATGGCCCACGGTTCCATAAAGCGGGCATTTTCCAGCGAGCCGTCCCGATAATCGGGGATGGCGGCACCGGTCACATCCCGGTAGTCGGCGCAGCCCGCGATGGCGGTCACTTCCTCTTCCGTGAGCCGCCAGACGACTTTGTTATAGGTATCCGTGACGATCAGCGCGCCGCCGTCCGTCAGGATGCCGGAGAGCGTTCCGGGATAGGCTTCCGTCTCCGCGGCCATCGCGGGGATGGAAGCGCAGAGCAGGGCGCAGGCCAGCGCCAGCAGCAGGAGCATCCGAATGGTTCGTTTCATGTCAGTTCTTCCTTTCCGTTCAATCAAGGGCGTCCAGCGTGAGGATCTCAAATCCGTCCGCCTTGCCCTTGAGCTTGATCGTTCCGCCGAGAGAGGTGGTTTTCGCCCGGTCGCCCAGTTCGTCCGCCACGGCGCGGGAGATGTAGATGGTCCCGCCGGGGGCGTTGGATTCCAGACGGGACGCGGTGTTCACCGTGTCGCCGATGGCGGTGTAGTCCATGCGCTTCGGCGCGCCGATATTGCCCACGACGGCGGGGCCGTAGTTCACGCCCACGCCGAAGGAGACGGTCCGCCCGAAGCGCTCCTGCAGCTGCGCGCCCAGCGCCTTGGAGCCTTCCACCATGTCCATGGCGGCGCAGCAGGCGAGATAGACCGGATCCTGCTGGGGGAGGGGCGCGTTCCAGAAGGCCATCGTGCAATCGCCCACGAACTTATCCAGTGTGCCGTGGTGCCGCATGATGCATTCCGTCGTCAGGGTCAGATACTGGTTGATGATGTCCACAACGGTGGGCGGGTCGAGGGATTCGCTCATGGTGGTGAAGCCGCGGATATCCACGAACAGCACCGCAATGTTATACATTTTGCCGCCAAGGTCCTGCGCGGCGGAGCCCTGCGCCAGCAGCTCCTTCATGATGGCCGGATCCACGTACCGCCCGAAGGTGGCGGTCACGCGGCGCTTTTCCTGCTGGGCGCGGATGTAGTTGAACGCCACGGTGACAATGAACAGCACGGTGACGGCCAGCGGCACCCACAGCACGTGGAGAATGAGTCCGGCGCGATAGAGCCCGAAGCAGGCCCCCAGCCAGACGGCGCAGACCGCCAGCCAGCCGATGAGGGCGTGGATGACCTTCCGGTCCCAGAACCACCAGAAGGCCGCGGCGGAGATGAGGAACAGCAGCACATATTGCAGCGCGTTGCTGACTTCCTTCGGGTAGAAGCCCGCCCGGTAGGCGTCAATGAGGTTCGCCTGGATCTCGATGCCGTACATGGGGGCGGCATGGTCGATGCTGGTGCGGTATTCATCCTGCATCCCGGCGGCATAGGGGCCGATGAGAACGACCTTCCCGGCAAAGTACCCGGGGTCGACCGTGCCGTTCAGCAGGTCCGCGATGGAGATATTGTCATAATAGCTGCGGGGTCCGGCGGTGAAGGGAATGTAGAAAAAGCTCTTCCTGTCGGTCTCCGGCAGGGGCGTTTTTTCCATGCCGTGATAGTCCGCATACATTTCATAGAGGACGCGGGAGAAGCTGTAGACCCGCCCGGCATCCGGCACGTCGATATACAGCATGGCGTGGCGGATGAGGCTGTCCTTATCGGCCATGGCGTTGATCTGCCCGGTGCGGGAGACTTCCGCCAGCGCGGGGAAGGGGGAATCCCATGCGAGGACGGCCTTCGTGTCGATATAGAAGTTCACGCCGTCGTCCGTCACAAGGCCGCTGCCGAAGGTGGCGGCGGAGGCGAACAGCACGTTGCCGCCGTTTTTTGCCGCTTCCACCAGCGCCGCGTCCTCGCTTTCCGCGCTCTCGCCCACGTACAGCACGTCGATGCCGATGGCGGCGGGCTTCCGGCTCTCGTCCGCGTTCAGATAGTTGATCGCTTCCGCGAGGACGCTTCGGGGCCACGGCATGGGGCCCAGCTGGTCCACCGCGGCCTGATCCATGCCGATGACCACGATCTCCCCGTCAGTCGCGCGGGGGGATTGGTAGAGCGCATCGGAGACGGTGTAGTCCACGCTGTCCAGCACGCCCAGCATGGCAATGCCGGTGAGCAGCAGGGCGGCAAGGAGCGCCGCCCCGATGCGGATGAAGAGTTGTTTATGCGTTCCGGTCATGGCTTCCTTACAGACTGTTGTCCGGCTCGATGGTGTAATAATCCATGTTGTCGATATACCTGATCATGTATCTGTCGGTGAAATCCTTGAAGAACGAATCGTCATCAGCGTAGATCCGGGTGTTGCCCGTAAACTGGGGAACGCTGCCGTCTGTGACCAAAGCGATTTCGCCGTCGTTTTCAATCCAGACATCACCGATGACGGAATCACGGGAAATCTCGATCTTACCGCTGTTTGTGATGTAGCCGCTGTTGATGAAGCCGCCGCTGATGGTGCCGTAATTGGAGACCGTCACATAACTGTTGATAATAAACTCTCCGTCAAGGGTGAGGGCCGCGCCGGGCTTGATGATCAGCTCCTTTGCCAGAGCCGCGTCTGAGGAATAAGTAACATCGCCGGTAATGAAGATCGGCATGTCGCCGTTCGCTGACATCGCGGTCTGCAGCTCGTCTGCGGTGGTGACCGCAAAAACGGGATTGATAGAGACCACATAGCCGCTGCCGGCGTTCACAAAGCTGTAGACGCCGCTGGCATCCGGTATGAGGAGCTGCTGGCTGATTTCGTTGCGCAGCCACACGACGAAATCGCTGTCAGCCTCCACCTTGAAGCTCACGGTGCTGCCGGTCCCGGCGCTAATCTCCACATAGTCGCCCGAATCTGGCTCCGGCTCGATGACGGTCGTAGTGCCGGAATCGGCGCTGGTGATCGTGGCCGTTTCGACCTCCGAGTTGACCAGAATGGGCCGGTAAACCTCGATGACAGCATCCGCCCATACGTTGCTGATGCGCCAGCTGCCGCTGTCGGGGATATAGGTCAGGCTCAGACTGTCATCGCAGCGGAGCTTGTGTCCGGCGGTCTCCTTGTTGTCCATCACATAGAACTCGAAGCTGTCGCCGATGGGAATGTCGACGGAGGTTACCGCCTCCACGGCGTCGACAGGCAAAAGCTCCGCATCGCTGTCCGGCAGTGTCCACGTGACATTGACGGTCACGTTTTCTTCAAAGATCATATACAGCGTGTGGTCTCCAACCGTGGAAACGATGGAATCGGCGGTGATAAACTCGGTCGTGGTTTTGGCCGGGACCAGAGACCAGCCGAGGAAGCGGTGACCGATCAGCGTGGGCGTGGGGAGCGTCCCGTATGCGTCGCCGAAGGTGACGGTCTTTCCGGTGCTGCCGCCGGGAATCGCGGGCTCGTTTTTATTATTGTCCAGATAATCGTTGATGCTGTAGGTTACGGCGTAGCTGATCCCAGTCCACTGCGCATAGAGTGCATGGTCGGCGGTGGCGGTCACGGTGTCGTTCGCGGTGACCGCGTCACCGTCGGTCGCAGCGGTGAACCAGCCGTCAAAGGTATAACCGGCCTGTTCAGGCGTGGGGAGCGCTCCGTAGGTGCTGCCGTAGGTGACCGTCTGCGGGTCGATGGCAGTGCCGGTGTAGACCGCGCCGCAGTCAAAACTTATCGAGAAGTTCGCGGGCGTCCACGTGGCGGTATAACTCCGGTCGCCGGAGCTGCCCTGCGGGACAGTGACGGTCATGGTCGCCGCAGTGAGGTCCGTTCCGGTCCAGCCCGCGAAATCATATCCGTCCTTCGTGGGCGCAGCAAGGGTAAAGTCCGCAGTCTCGGCGGTGTAGGAAGCCGGATTGGCAGCGGCGTTCGTGCCGCCATCCAGCGAGTAGGTGATGCTGTAGCCGACCGGGGACCACGTGGCGGTATAGCTGCGGTCGCCGGTGCTGCCCTGCGGGACGGTGACGGTCATTGTTGCGGCGGAGAGGTC
>JAZQQF010000045.1:0-42905 GCA_045628925.1 Oscillospiraceae bacterium
GATAAACGGGGTTCGGTTCGCCCCAGGCTTCCTTCGGTGCGTGTATTGCCGCCAGCGCCACGCCCCACGCGCTCTGGATGCGGATAGGCTCCGGCGCGAGGGTATAGGCCATGCCCGCCTCCTCCATCGCCCTTGCGGTGACAATGGAGCCGTCGCCGATGAGGACGGGTTCCCCCCGTATTTCCGGCAGCAGCTCCGCAAGGCTCAGCGCCCGATCCCCGGTAATGCGCGTCAGCTGATCGCCCTCGGCGCGGAACAGGGCATTATAGACCTGATGCCGCCTTGCGTCCATCGTGCAGCATAAAAGCCGCCCCTCCATATGTGCGCCCTGCCATGCCATGCTTTCCAGCGTGCTCACGCCGCAGCAGGGCTTATCCGCGCCCCAGCTCAGGCCCTTTGCGGTGCTGACACCGATGCGCACCCCGGTGAAGGACCCCGGCCCGTGGGCCACAGCGATCAGGTCCACGTCATTGAGCGCCCAGCGGCAGCCGTTCAGCAGATTTTCCGCCATAGGCAGCAGCGTTTCCGAATGGGTGAGACCGCAGTTCAGCACTGTCAGCCCCACGCACTTCCCATCCTCGCACAGCGCCGCGGACGCCGCCACGGCGGAGGATTCCAATGCCAGTATCTTCATACCATGCCCTCGATCTCAATACGCCGGTCACTGTCGCTGAGGCGGGTGATGCGCACCCGGACACAATCCTCCGGCAGTGCTTCCTCCACATTCTCGCTCCACTCCGTCACGCAGATCCCGTCCCGTGCGAGATAGTCCTCCCAGCCGATCTCAAACAGCTCGTCGGCGTTTTTCAGCCGGTACAGATCGAAATGGAACAGCGGCACGTCGCCCGGATATTCGTTCACCACGGTGAAGGTGGGGCTGGAGACCGGCTCCCTGATCTCCAGACCGCGGGCCATGCCCCGCACGAAGGCGGTCTTTCCCGCGCCCAGATCGCCGTACAGCGCGGCGACCTGACCGGCAGGCAGGCACTTTGCCAGCCGCTCGCCCAGCGCTTCCGTTTCCTGTTCCGAATGGGTCTCGATGACCATGGCATTTGCCTCCCTTCGCAGGGCCGCACAGACCCAGCTTGCATATCATCTCAGTATAGCATATCCGTCCGCCTATTTCAATCGCAATTCCTGCCTTCCGCCGGAAGTTCCCACGCGCCGGGTGCTTGTAAGCCTCTGCAAAACGTGGTAGAATAGGACAGGCTGAAACTGATTGAAAGGAGCGATGCGAATGAAACAGTTCCGGAAGCTGCTGGGCGCTTATCTGAAAATGACCGATTCGTTTCTCCTGCTGCTCTGCCTGCTGGCGGCGGCCTTCGGCATGGTGCTGATCTTCAGCGCTACCCGCTCCTATGAATCGAACCGTTATCTCGTCGTGCAGGGCGTCGCGCTGTTGCTGGGGCTCCTTCTGTTTATTTTCTTCTCGCTGGTGGATACGGACCTGATCGCGGACCGCTGGTATTTTCTCCTGGGCTTCAACCTTGCGCTGCTGTTGGTGCTGCGCTTCTTCGGTTCGGAGGGCGACACCGGCAACAAGAGCTGGCTCCGCTTTGGCCCCATCGGCATTCAGCCCTCGGAGATCATCAAGATCACCTTTGCCATGCTGCTGGCCAAGCAGATGTCCCGCCTCAGGGAGAGCCAACGGGGACTCAGCGGCGTGTTCAGCGTCATCCAGCTGGTGGCGCATTTCGCGCTGATGTTCGGACTGATCGTGGTCATTTCCGCGGACCTTGGCAGCGCCCTCGTTTTCCTGTTCATCTTCGCCGCCATGTGCTTTGCGGGCGGGCTGAAGATCTGGTGGTTCCTCGCGGCCATCGGCATCTGCGCCGCCGCCGCGCCCACGCTTTGGGAAAAATTCCTCCGGCAGGATCAGCGGGACCGTATCCTTGCCCCCTATTTTGCCGACCAGATCGACCCGGACGGGCTGGGCGTCACATGGCAGGCGCGGCAGAGCAAGGTGGCGCTGGCCTCCGGCGGCATCGAAGGTCAGGGGTATCTGCATGGCGTCCGTGCGCAGGGCGACCTGCTCCCCTTCAAGCATACGGACTTCATCTTCTCCGTGGCCGGTG
This sequence comes from Oscillospiraceae bacterium, assembly GCA_045628925.1. GTDB lineage: Bacteria > Bacillota > Clostridia > Oscillospirales > Oscillospiraceae > UBA1774. The sequence continues at coordinate 2,076 of JAZQQF010000045.1, forward strand.
AGGAGCTGGGGCTGATCGGCTGCGCCGCCATCGTCATCCTGCTGACGGCCATCATCCTGCGGGTGCTGTTCGTGGGTCTGCGCTGCGGGAATTACCGGGATATGCTGCTGTGCATGGGCTTCGCCGGAATGCTCACCTTCCAGACCTTTGAGAATATCGGGATGTGCGTGGGGCTCACGCCGGTCATCGGCATCACGCTCCCGTTTTTCAGCTACGGCGGCTCCTCCATCGTCAGCTGCTTTGCCGCCATGGGCATCGTCTCCGGCATCCGGTTCCGGCAGAACACCCGAAATCTGAGCCGAAGATTATGATTCTTTTTCCCGGAATCACACGCAAAAATCCCCCCGAAGCTGCTGCTTCGGAGGGATTCTGTTTCGTTGTTACGCCTCGGGCTTCGCGCTCGCTTCCGCCTTCTTCTCGGCGTCGCGGCGTTCGATCTCCTTGTAGGCTTCCTTGCGGCTCAGGTTCAGACGGCCGCGCTCGTCCACGCCAAGGCACTTGACCCAGGTCATGTCGCCCACGTTCAGCACGTCCTCCACCTTTTCGGTGCGCTTGAACTCCAGATCCTTGATGTGGACCATGCCTTCCTTGCCGGGCACCAGCTCCACGAACGCGCCGATGGGGATGACACGGGTGACCTTGCCGTAATACAGGGCGCCGGTCTCGGGCACGAACACGATGGATTCCACCATCTTCATGGCCTTGCGGCAGGCTTCGATATCCAGAGAGGAGAAGTAGACCATGCCGTCCTCCTCCACGTCCACCTTCGCGCCGGATTCGGCCACGATCTTCTGAATGGTCTTGCCGCCGGAGCCGATGACCTCGCGGATCTTCTCCGTGTCGATGCGCATACTGAGCATCTTCGGCACGTTGTCGGGCAGCTCCTGACGGGGTTCGGGGATGACGGGGAGCATGATCTCGTCGAGGATCTGAATGCGGGCTTCGCGGGTGATGTCCAGCGCGGAGCGGATGACCTCGGGGATGAGGCCGTCGTTCTTCAGGTCCATCTGGATGGCGGTGATGCCGGTCTTGGTGCCGGCCACCTTGAAGTCCATCTCGCCGTGGAAGTCTTCCACGCCCTGAATGTCGATGAAGGTGTTCCACTTGTCGCCGTCGGAGATGAGGCCGCAGGAAATGCCGGCCACGGGGGCCTTGATGGGCACGCCCGCATCCATCAGTGCCAGCGTGGAGCCGCAGACAGAACCCTGAGAAGTGGAACCGTTGGAGGACAGGACCTCGCTCACCACGCGGATGGTATAGGGGAACTCCTCCACGGGAGGAATGACGGCGGCAAGGGCCTTCTCCGCCAGCGCGCCGTGACCGATCTCGCGGCGGGAGGAGGAACGGGAGCCCTTGGCTTCGCCGGTGGAGTAGCCGGGGAAGTTATAGTGATGGATATAGCGCTTGGTCTCTTCGGGCCAGATGGTGTCCAGCTTCTGCTGGGCTTCCAGCGTATCCAGCGTGCAGATACTCAGCACCGGCGTCTGGCCGCGGGTGAAGAGGCCGGAGCCGTGCACGCGGGGAATGAGATGCACTTCCGCGCCGAGCGGCCGGATCTGGTTCATGGCGCGGCCGTCCACGCGCTTGCCCTGCAGCAGCCATTCCTTGACGACCTTCTTCTGGATGCGGTAGGTGATCTCCTCCCACTGGCTGACGACCTCGGGGTACTCCTCCTGGAACTCGGCGAAGACTTCTTCGGCGACCTGATTCCAGCGGGCCTCACGGACGTTCTTATCATCGGTATCCATCGTGTACTTGGTCTTCTCGTAGTACTCTTCCACGATCTTGGCGAACAGCTCCTCATTGAAGGAGGTGTGCTCATAGCTGAACTTGGGCTTGCCGATCTCCTCGACCATCTGATCGATGAGGGCGATGGCGGGCTTGATGGTCTCATGGGCGGCCATGATGCCGTCGAACATCACGTCCTCGGGGATCTCCTGGCCTTCGGCCTCGATCATGACGACCTTCTTCGCGGTAGCCGCGATGGTCACGGTCATCTTGCTGCTGTCCTTCTCTTCCGCGGTGGGGTTGAACAGATACTTCTCCCCGTCCCAGCCAAGCACGACGCCGCCGATGGGGCCGGCCCAGGGCACGTCGGAAATGGCGGTGGCGGCGGAGGCGCCCAGCATGGCGGTGATCTCGGGGCTGCAGTCGGGGTCAACGCTCAGCACGAGGCAGGAGATGACCACGTCGTTGCGAAGGTCGCTGGGGAACAGGGGGCGCATGGGCCGGTCGATCATACGGGAGGCAAGGGTGCCCTTCTCGCTGGGCTTGCCCTCGCGGCGGAGGAAGCCGCCGGGGATGCGGCCCACGGCATAGAGCTTTTCTTCAAAGTCCACGTTCAGGGGGAAGTAATCCACGCCCTCCTTGGGACGGGGGGAAGCGGTGCAGCACACCAGAACGGTGGTCTCGCCGTACTGGGTCATGACGGCGGCATTGGCCAGCTCCGCGAACTTGCCCACGGTGAAGCTCAGCTTGCGGCCGCAGTAGTCCATGGAATAGGTCTTTTCATTGGGGAACTCTCTTTTGGTGATGATCATTTCGATTCCTTTCCGCGGGAGCTCCTTGCCCTTTAGCACTTGAAGCAGGGCCGGACGCGCCGACGCTGGTTCAACTGCTAAAAAGGTCGGAATCTTCCCGCTTTTGTAAAAATGGGGCAGATTTTGATATCAGAGGAAATGCGGCAGGGCCGCCCTGCAGAGGGCGGCCCTATGTGAGACTTACTTGCGGATGCCCAGCTTGGCGATAACGGCACGATAGCGCTCGATATCCTTCTTCATGAGATAGTCCAGCAGGCTGCGGCGCTTACCGATCATTTTGAACAGACCGCGGCGGGAATGGTTGTCCTTCGGATGCTCCTTCAGATGCTCGGTCAGCTGGCTGATACGGGCGGTGAGGATGGCGATCTGAACCTCGGGAGAACCGGTATCGGTCTCATGGGCGCGGTTGGCTTCGATGATCTGAGTCTTGTCGGCTTTCTGAAGCATGGTGGTTTTCTTCCTTTCCAAATTTTATACCCGCAGGGCTGGGTCACGGCGGGAAAGGTTCCATATCCCGTGACCAGGCGGTGGGGCTCCTATTTAAGGCAAATCATTTTAACACAGAGATTTCTGCTTGTAAAGTAGAATTTTTGTTTTTTTCTGCTTTGGAATCTGTTAGAATTATGGTATACTGTTGGATATCATCGAATTGCAGGGAAAGCGGGGCGGAACGGTATGAAGATTCTGGCGGTGGGCGACGTGGTCAACGAAAGCGGGCTGCATTTCCTCTCGAAAAAGCTGCGGGGGCTCATCCGCTTCACCGGGGCGGATTTCACCGTGGTAAACGGGGAAAACGCCGCCGGGACCGGGCTTTTCCCCCGGCAGGCGGAGGAGATGCTGGACGCCGGGGCCGATCTCATCACGCTGGGAAACCACACCTTCCGCCGGGAGCAGATCCTCGATTATCTGGATGATAACGAGCGCATCCTCCGCCCGCTGAACTTTGCCCCGCAGGTGCCGGGCCGCGGCTGGGCGGAATTTGACACGCGCTGCGGGCCGCTGCTGGCCGTGAACCTGATCGGCCGCTGCGGCATGGATTTCGGGCCGGACAATCCCTTTCTTGCCGTAGACCGGCTGCTGAAGGCGCATCCCGCCCGCTTCACGCTCATAGACTTTCACGCGGAGGCCACCTCGGAAAAGCTGGCCATGGCCTACTATCTGGACGGGCGGGTCAGCGCCCTGTGGGGAACGCACACTCACGTGCAGACCTCGGACGCGTCGGTCTTCCCGAAGGGAACGGGCTACATCACCGACCTGGGGATGACCGGGCCGCAGGTCTCCGTGCTGGGCGTAAAGCCGGAGGAGAGCATCAACCTGTTCCTCGGCAATCCCCGGCAGAATTTCACCGGCGCGTCCGGCCCCGCAAAGCTGGAGGGCGCGCTGTTCACGCTGGATGACGCCACCGGCCTCTGCACCGGCGCGGAAGCGCTGCGCATCGAAGATTAAGGAGAACACCATGCTCAGGATCATACACGCATCTGATTTTCATCTGGATTCCCCCTTTGCCGCGCTGACGGAGGCGCAGGCCGCCCTCCGCCGGAAGGAGCAGCGGGCGCTGCTTCGTGAGCTGCGGGATGCTGCCGCAGGCGCCGATCTGGTACTCCTGCCCGGCGACCTGCTGGACAGCGGCTTCTGCCACGGGGAGACCGCCGCGGCGCTGGAGGAATTTCTGAACAGCCTGCCGGGCGAGGTCTTCCTCGCGCCGGGCAACCATGACTATTATGCCTCGGAAAGCCCCTATGCACGCATGAAGCTACATGACAACGTCCATATTTTCTCGGACTCCACCCTTACGCCGGTGGAGCTGCCCGCTTTGGGCTGCACCGTCTGGGGCGCGGCCTTCACCGCCCGCCGCAGCCGGGGTCTGCTGCACAGCTTTTCCGCCCCGCAGGACGGGCAGACGCACCTGATGCTGCTGCACGGGGACGTAGGCGCCGCAGGCGGGGATTACGGGCCGATCAGCGAAGCGGACATTGCCGCCAGCGGACTAAAGTATCTGGCCCTTGGGCACGTCCATGCCTGCTCCGGCCTTATGAAAGCCGGAGACACCTTCTGGGCCTACCCCGGCTGCCTCATGGGCCGCGGCTTCGATGAGCAGGGCGAAAAGGGCTTCCTCCGCGTGGAACTGGACGGGGACGATTGCCGCACGCAGTTCGTGCCGCTTTCCGGTCGGCAGTATGCCGAGGTCGCGGTGAACGTGACGGACGCGGAGGACCTGACCGAAGCCATCCGTGCAAAGCTGCCGGAGGGCGCGGAAAAGCACATTTTCCGCATCCTGCTCCGGGGCGAATGGCCCGAAAAGCCCAATACCGCCGCGCTGGCGGAGGCGCTTTCGGCCTTCTGCTATCAGGCGGAGGTGCGGGATGAAACGCGGCTGCAGCGCGATCTGTGGGACGCCGTCAGCGACGACAGCCTGCGCGGCTGCTTCCTGCGGGTACTGAAAGAGAAATACGATGCGGCGTCCGAAGCCGAAAAGCCGAAGATCATACTGGCCGCCCGCTACGGGCTGGCCGCGCTGGACTACCGGGAGGACCTGTGATGGAACTGAAACGACTCAAGGCCGTTTTCGGCCGTCTGAACGGCGAGGAGCTGGAGCTGCATCCGGGTCTGAATATCATCGAAGCCCCCAACGAGGCAGGCAAATCCACGTGGGCCGCGTTTCTCCGCGCCATGTTCTACGGAGTTTCCACCTCTGAACGGGGCAAAAACGGCTCCATTCCGGATAAAAAGCATTACCAGCCGTGGAGCGGCGCGCCCATGTCCGGCACGGTGGAGCTGCGCTGGCAGGAGCAGGATATCACGCTCCGCCGCAGTTCCCCCAACCCCACCAGACCCATGGCGGAGGTGAACGCCGTCTATACCGGGACCGGCGAAGCGGTTCCGGAGCTGAAAAAGGACGTGCCCGGCAATGTGCTGCTGGGCGTGACGGAGCCGGTCTACCGGCGCAGCGCTTTCATTTCCGGCGCTTCCCTCGCGGTGGACGCGGATCCGGATCTGGAAAAGCGCATCACCCGCCTCGTCACCACCGGCGAGGAGCGCAGCTCCTATACGGAGGCGGACGACCGGCTTCGCCGCTGGCAGCGGAAACGCCGCTGGCGCAATTCCGGCGCGCTGCCCGAAGCGGAAGCGCAGAAGCAGGCGCTGCGGGAAAAGCTGGTGCGCATCGAACTGGAAAACAAGCGGCTCAGCGGTCTGCGGGAGGATCAGGAGAAGTACGGCCAGCAGATCGACCTGCTGAAACGGGAGCTGCAGCTGCACAAGCGGGATGAGCGCAAAGCGGAGCTGGCCCGTCAGGCCGCCGCCGAGCAGGCTTATCAGGACGCGGTGGCGGAATCGGCGGAGGCTGACGCCCGGCTGCAGGCGCTGCGGGAGCAGGTCGGCAATCTGAACAGCGCCGCCGTCACGGCGGTGCGGGAGGCTTCCGTCCGCTGGCAGGAGGCGGAGCATGACCGCCGGGATGCGGAAGCCGCCTTCCATGAAAAAGACAGCGCCTGTGCCGCCCTGCCCGATCCGCAGCCGGAGCCGAATCCGAAGAAAACGCCGATGCTCATTCTGTTCATCCTCGGCGTCATCGCGCTGCTGGGCGGCTTTGCCGTAGGCATGGCCCTGCTGCCGCTGCCCGTGGGCGCAGCCATCGGGCTGATCGCCGCAGGGCTCATCCTGCTGCTGGTCGCCTGTCTGCTCCTCGCTTCCGGACGAAAGCAGGTGCGGGAAAAGCTGGCCGCCGAAACGCAGGCAAAGGAGCTGGCCAAACAGGCGAAGGACAGCGCGGAAGCGCAGCTCCGCGCCTGCACGGAGGAAACGGACGGCTGCCGCGCCGCGCTGACGGAGGCGCCCGCCGTCCTCGGCGAGGGGCCGGACGCCGATCCCGCCGCTGCCGCCGACCGGGCGGAAAGTCTGCTGCGGGAGCTGCGGGATGCCGTCATCATCGCCGACAATGCGAAAAAGCTGGCCGAGCGGCTGGAGGTCAGTCCGGCTGCGCCCATGGAGCCGATCCCGGAGGACGAGCTGGAGGGCGAAACGCGCCTCGGGAAGGCCGCCGCAGAGGATTATCTGCTGCGCACGGAGGAACGGCTCCGCAGCACGAACCGGGATCTGAATCGGGGCGAGGGGCTTTTCGACCTGCTGGGCGACCCGCTGGTGCTGGCCACGGAGGAAGCGCGTTTGGACGAAACGGCCCGGCGCCTGCAGGAAGAATATGACGCACTGGAGCTGGCGGCGGACGCCATGCGGCAGGCAAATGCCCGGCTGCAGACCCTGTTCAGCCCGCTCATCAGCCGCCGCGCCGCCGCCCTGATGGGCAGGATGACCGACAGCGCCTATACCGGCGTGTATTTTGACCGGGAGATGCGCTTCTCCGCCCAGCGCGGCGGCGAAGGGGACGTACACGCGCTGGAATATCTCAGCGACGGGACCCGCAGCCAGCTCTATCTCTCGGTACGCCTTGCCATCACCGACCTGCTGCTCAGCGGCGAGGAGCCCGCCCCCCTGATCCTGGACGACGTGCTGCTGAGCTATGACGATCAGCGCGCCAGAGATACGCTGCGGCTCCTGCGGGAGCTGAGTAAGGACCGGCAGATCCTGCTGTTCACCTGCCAGAGCCGGGAACAGCGGCTGCTTAATGAATTGGAGGCGGAAGAATGCCAGCTGCAATGATCCATCTTCTCGCAGCCCATGACTATCTGCCGGAGGGGGAAGCACCCTTCCTGCTGGGCTGTATCGCGCCGGACTACGCCTTTGAACGGGCCTTTAAGGATTCCAACCACCTGCGCGACCGGGATGACCGGATGGCCGCTCTGAACGAGCTGAGAAAGATTGTGGACGTAAGTGACCCGTTTTCTCTCGGTTGGCTGCTCCATCTGTTCACCGACCTCCGGTGGGACGACAGTCATCTTGCCGCTTACCGGGCTGCCCATGAGCAGGACCCGGAATGGTTTGCGGGCTATCATCGGGAGCTGCACGCCGCCGGGTATCAGCTCTACCACCGCTACAGCTGGGCGGAGCCTGCCAATGCGGCCATCCTCACCGTGGACCTGACGAAGCTGCCGGATACGCTCCCGGTGAACGCGGAGGGCATCGAGCTGTTCCGCTCCATCCTCATCGAAAAGACCCGGGAAAGCGCGGCGGATATCGCCTCCGAAGCCTTCCCGCCCGCGCTGACGGAAGCTTTCGCGGCGGAAACGGCGGCAGCCTTCCGGGCCTGGATGGAGGCGGAGGCATGAGCTTTCTCCGCTGCCCCGTCTGCGGCGAAGCGCTGACGCGGCTGGAAAAGACCTGTGCCTGCGAGAAGGGCCACTTCTTCGATATCGCCCGGCAGGGCTATGTGAATTTGCTGCTCCACTCCGGCAGCGGCAAGCGCCATGGCGACGATAAGCGCATGGTCGCCGCCCGGCGGGACTTTCTGGAGCGCGGCTTCTACGATCCGCTTTCCGGCCTTTTAGCGTCTCTCTGCTGTGAATACACCGGGAGCGAAGTCCTCCTGCTGGACGCGGGCTGCGGCGAAGGAAAATACACCTGCGACGCGCTCTCCGCCCTCCGCAGCGCGGGAAAAACCGCCGCCGGCGTGGGCGTGGATATCTCAAAAGAAGCGCTCATCTATGCCGCCCGACGGGACAAATCGCTCACCCTGCTGGTGGCCAGCAGCAGCGCTCTGCCGCTGATGGACGGCTGCGCCGACGCGGTGCTGAACGTGTTCAGTCCCCTTGCGCGGGAAGAATTTCTGCGGGTCTTGAAGCCCGGCGGCATCCTCCTGCGGGCGTGGCCGCTGGAAAAGCACCTGTGGGAGCTGAAAACGCTCATCTATGACGAACCTTATCCCAACAAACCCGCCGACCCGGTCTGCGAGGGCTTTACCCTGCTGGAATCGAAGGAGCTGCGCTATCCCATCCATCTGAGCTCCTCCGCTGAGATACAGGCCCTGTTTGAAATGACTCCCTACTACTATAAAACCAGCCGCGCCGACCAGCAGAAGGCGGCGGACGCGCAGGCGCTCACCGTCACGCTGGAGTTCGGCGTGGGCGTCTATCGAAAGGACGGGCCATGAAAAAGATCCTCACCGTTTCCGCCATGCGGGACGCGGACGCCGCCACCATCGCAGCCGGAACGCCCGGCCGCACCCTGATGGCCCGGGCTGCAGAAGGCATCTTCCGGGCGGAACAATGGCGCGGCCCTGTGGGCATTGTCTGCGGCAGCGGCAACAACGCGGGCGACGGGTATGCGCTGGCCCTGCTGCTGCGTCAGGCGGGCGTCCCCTGCCGCCTCCTGCGCCTCTCGGAGAAATTCTCCGAGGACGGCCGGTATTACTATGACCGGTGCATCGAAGCGGGCATCCCGGACGAGCTGCTGACGGAGGCGCCCGACTTCTCAGCTTACGCCTGTCTTGTTGACTGCATCTTCGGCACCGGCTTCCATGGCGCCCCGCAGGGGCTCGCCGCAGAGGTCATCGAAGCCATGGATCACAGCGGTGCGCGGATCATTTCCGCGGATATCCCCAGCGGTCTGAACGGGCAGAACGGTTTGGGCGAGGCCGTTGTCCGCGCGGACCGGACTGTTTCCATCGGGTTCCCCCAGCCGGGCCACTATCTGAATATGGCCAAAGACACGGTTGGGGATCTCATAAACGTGGATATCGGCATCCCCGCGCCGGAGAACTTTCTCCGTCTCGCGGAACCGGGCGATTTTGCGCCGCTTCTGAAAGCGCGGAAGCATTTCGCCAACAAGGGCAGCTACGGCTACGTGGCTCTGCTGGGCGGCTGCCGCAGCTATTCCGGCGCGGCGAAACTCAGTAATCTCAGCCTTGCAGCGCTGAAATGCGGCTGCGGCGTGAGTATGCTGGCGGTTCCCGGCTGCCTTGCTGACAGCGTGACTCCCTATCTGCTGGAAAGCACCCTCGTTCCCCTGCCGGACGCGGATGGCTTCATGTGCTTCGCCCCTGCCGCGCTGGATGGTATCCTCGGCAAAGTGAAGGCCCTCGCGCTGGGCATGGGCTGGGGCATGGGGCCGGACAATGCCGCCATCCTCTCCTACGTGCTGGAAAACTTCACCGGCAAGCTGGTGCTGGACGCGGACGGGCTGAATACCCTCGCCGCGCTCCCGCCGGACACGCTGCGGAAAACGAAGGCGCGCTGCGTTCTCACGCCCCATCTGCAGGAGTTCAGCCGTCTCTGCGGGTGCAGCCGGGAGGAGATTCAGCAGGATCCGGTCACCGCAGCGGAACGCTACGCCGCCGAAAACGGGGTCATCCTCCTGTTGAAGGGCCCCTCGACCATCGTGACCGACGGGCGGGAAACATGGCTGACGGACGCTGGCTGCCCCGGCATGGCCACCGCCGGGAGCGGCGACGTGCTGACGGGAGTCCTCGCCGGTCTGCTGGGCTGGGCGGAATACGCGCCCCTGTCCGTCACGCTGGGAGCATATCTCGCCGGGAAAGCGGGAGAACTGGCAGAGGCGGCTATGGGCGACATTTCCATGACCGCAGGCGACACGGTAAAAAACCTTCCGCAGGCCATTCAGGCGCTGCGGCATTCAATACGAAAAGAGGAGCGAACTATGGTTTACTACAAACGCATTCCCATGGAAACGCTGGTGAATACCCGCGATCTGGGCGGCTTCCCCGCCGGGCTGGGCAAGGTCACCAAGTACGGGGTTTTCATCCGCACCGACTGCCCCATCGGCATCTCCGAAAAAGACAAGCAGTTCCTGCTGGATCATCACGTGACCCTGTCCATCGACCTCCGCGGCGTGGATGAAGTGGAAAGCACGCCCAGCGGCATGGCAAACGTCCCCGGTCATACCTACATCCACTGCCCCATCTCTGAGGAACATCGCATCCTCAAATCCAACGACGGAGAAAAGAAGGCCGCGCCGCCTCCTCCCGGCCCGCTGCCCGCCGACTTCGACATGGGCGACAGCTACATTGAGATGCTGGAGCAGGGCAAGCCCTGGGCCAAGAAGGTCATCGAGCTGCTGACAAACTGGGAAGACCCCGCCATGTTCCACTGCTTCATCGGCAAGGACCGCGCCGGTCTCATCGCCGCGCTGGTGCTGGGCGCGGTGGGTGTCTGCGATACGGATATCATGATGGACTACTCGGCCTCCATGAGCTGCCTGCGCCCCAAGTATCTGAAGATGGGCGCGGACCATCTGCCCCAGAAGCGCGGTCGCCCCAATTTCAGCTGGGCGTTCTTCGGCTCCGTGCCTGAGAGCATGGAGGCTGCGCTCTGCCACATGAATGAGAACTACGGCGGCGTTCCCGGTTATCTGAAGGCCTGCGGCGTCTCTGAAGAAACGCTGGAAAAGCTGAAAGCCAAGCTCGTCGAAGACGCGGAATACTGATCCTCTGAGCACAGATCCCGGGCAGACCTCATGCGGTCTGTCCGGGATCTTTATTTTTCCGAATACAGAAAACCCGCCCCCGGCCGAAGCCTATACCCGTCGTAGGGGCGATTCACGAATCGCCCGCCGGGTTTGCTGTTGAGCTGCGGGGTAAGCGGGCGCATCATGTTGGACCCCGGCGGGCAGCTGAATACAGAAAAACCGCCCCCGGCCGAAGCCGGGGGCGGAACAGGTTCAGAACTTGTTTTTCAGCTTTACTTCAGCTGAGATCAGTCAGCGTAGTAGCCGCTCAGGGTGACATACAGGGCGCCGGTGGGTTCGCCATCGGAATCCAGCATGTAGGTCATCGCGAAGCGGTAGCCGTTGGACAGAGCAGCGGTCATAGCGTCGGCAGAGTCGATCGCATGGCTGTAGCCCTTGGCATCCTTGTAGCCAGCGGACAGGTCAACGATGGTGTAGTCGGCCAGGTCGACGTCGTCCATCGCGGTGCCGGTGACAAGCAGCTTGCCCTTGTAGATGGCGTTCTTATCGCTGACAACGATCGCTTCGGACTTGCCGGGGGCGACCTTGCTCACGGTGTAGATGCCGTCAGCATCAACGCTGTAGGTGTAGAAGCCAACCAGCAGGCCGGTGTTCATGTTGAATGCGCCATAAATGGCGGAGATGTCCAGATTGTCGGGGTTGATGACCATGCCGGAGGTGGACACGCCGTCAATGTAGAGGTTGTAGTACTCGTACAGATCGCCATCAATGGTAACAGTACCGGACTTGGTGGTGGGCATCATGTACCTGGACAGGTCAGCGGGGACGGAGCAGTCAACGAGGACCTGGTAGGGATCGCCGATGCCGAAGGAGGACCAGTCAGCGCCAGCGACGTAGATGAAGTTGCTGGCTTCGGTGGCGGGAGCATCCATGCCGTAGACCCACACAGCGGGAACGGTCTCGGTGGCCTTGCCGGGAGTGAAGCAGTACGCAGCAGCGGTGGCTTCGTCGGTCAGCTTCAGGCATTCGCCAAGGCTGACTTCCAGCTTAGCGCCGTTCTTGTTGATGTAGATGTAGGTGGTGTTCTCGTTCAGGTACAGACGAGTGCCGTCAATGCGGGCTTCCTTGCCATCGTAGTAGTCGATCGCGTCGGCGTCGATGGTGATGTCGGCCACGCCGGCGGTAGCAGCGTTGTCCAGCTTGCTGATGCCGGTGCTCAGGGTCTTAACCTTGTACAGGGACTGCAGGTCAGGATCAGCAACAGTGTAGGTGGGAGTGGTAGCGGCGGCGTAGGGGCCAGCCTCGTCGATCTTCAGGTTGACTTCGTTGCCTTCAGCGTCAACGCCCTGCACCATCTTGGAGTAGGTGTAGTCGCCGTAGGAGAGGGAAACAGCGGAGTAAACCTTGGTCACGAAGATGTAGCTGGAAACGGAGCTGTCAACCAGCACGGCGGCGAAAGCGCTGCCCTTGGAGTCGACATAGAACTTAACGGTGTTGCCGGCGACGATGTCACCCATGGCAACGGTCTCGCCCTCGTCGTCTTCAACGAAGCTGGTGCTGGGGCAAGAATGGGTGCAGGTGGCCATGCCGGGAGTGCCGTAGAAGAAGTACCAGCCGATGAAGCTCCAGCTGGCGTCAACCTTGTTGACCTCAACGGTGGTGGTGGTGGTGGGCTGCGCGCTCAGGATGTTACCAATGGTGATAACGGTGACGTAGTCGTCCTTCGCAATGCCTTCGTAGCAGTTGGCGATCTCGATGTCGTCGGTGGTGCCGTCGTCATAGATAACGGTGACGATCTCGTCGTCAAGCGCGGAGACCTTCGCGACAGCGTAGCTGTCCTTCAGGGCGCTGATGATAACGCCGTCTTCGTCCAGAACCAGGGTGCTGGCGGAGATGTAACGGCTGTCGCTATCGGAGGTGCCGTTGGCGTTCTTGATGGCGACCATGCCCAGGTTCTTGGTCAGATCCTTAACGTTGGTGGTCTTCGCGAAGCTGGGGGCGCTCCAGTAACCAGCAGTGCCGCCGGCAACGCAGGCATCCCACAGGGAGTCTTCGGTCTTGATGTAGTTCAGATAGTAGGCAACGTCGTTGAAGTCAGTGTCAACGAAGCCGACCTGCTTGGCCAGGGCGCCGATGCTCTGAGCGCCGGCGATGGCGATGGTGGTGGAGATGTCGTCAGCCAGATAAGAATCGTAGTAGTAGATCTTGTCGGCGTCCTTCTTCTCGGTGTAGTCGTAGTACATTTCGACCTGATGACCGATGAGGTCAAGGCCGGTCTCGACCGCGAAGTTCACGGTGGAGGTGTACACGGTGCCGCTGGTGGTGTTGAGGTATTCGTACTCAACGACGGTGTAGTCCTCGCCGGTCGCCTGGTTGGCGATGACGATGCCCTTCATGACGTCGAGGTTCCAAACGGTCTGGCCGAAGGGAGCCTTGTAGTACTGGTACTTGTTCTGGTCGACGTCCCACTTCATCTGGTCAACAGCCACAAGGGTGTTGAACACGTAGAGGGCAGTCTCTTCACGGGTGGCGGGAGCTTCGAAATCTTCGGTCTCAGCATCGTCGAAAATGCCAACTTCGACAGCGTCGGTGAAAGCATTGACGTCCCAGTTGGAGCCGGTGAATTCGCCCATCTCGCCGTAGCCGGTGGCGACCAGCAGCATCTTGGCCATCTGGATGCCGGTGACAGGATCAGAGGGGCCGTAGTTGCCATTGCCGTAGCCGACAATGATGCCCTTGCTGGCGCAGAAGTTGACGTACTTCGCGGCCCAGTGGGTCTCGGGAACGTCATCAAAAGCGCTGCCGGCGGCGAGCTTTTCCGCGTACTTTTCGCCCAACATCATGTAGGCGATCATCTTCGCGGCTTCAGCGCGGGTAACGGTCTTGGCAGGCTGGAAGGAACCGTCGGGGTAGCCAACCAGAATGCCGAGGCCCTGCATCACGGTGACAGCATCTTCATAGTTGATCTCGTCCTTATCGGTGAAGTTGGCAGCGCCGGCACCGATGGTGCAGAGACCAAGAACGAAGACCAGCGCCAGAACGAGGCACAGGGACTTCTTCAGAGTCTTCATGTTTTTTTCCTCCTTATTAAATTTTTCAGTTCCGCCCCAACATGAAAGGGTAGAGCCGTTGTGAAAACGCTTTCGCGTGATCACCGGGTTCCGCAGAAGAAACCTTCTGCGATACTTGACGCTTGTGACTATAAACGATAGCCCGGAAAATTGCAAGCGTCCGGAAGCAAATGTAACCCAAGCGTAACAAAGGGGGGTGAAGCGGGGCCGCAGCGCTACATGATACATATTAAATATGTACCCGACCGCCCCGGTCGGAAACGCAAACGCACCCCGCCTTCCGCAGGGAAGGCAGGGTGCCGGGACATTTGCTCATAGCTGCGGGCAGGCCCGCGAACCTTTAATCGGTCCTTACTTCTGCTTGGCCAGCCATTCGGCGCCGTAGCGGTTGCACTCGTCGATGACGACGGGGGTGACCCACGCGTTCAGGCATTCCAGAGAGCCGATGCAGGGCAGGAAGCAGCCGCCGGGAGCATATTCGTCGATGGCGCGGCGAACTTCGGCGCGGACGACTTCTTCGGAAACGTCTTCCTGATCGATCAGGCCCTGATCCAGACCGCCGAGGAGGAGCAGCTTGCCGTTGGTCTCTTTCTGGACGCGCTTGATATCGTTCTGGGGCAGAACGCCCTGCCACATATCAACGCCGATATCCACAAGATCCTTCGCCACGTCGGTGGCGTAGCAGTCGCAGTGATGCTGGATCAGCTTGCCGCGCTTCTTGTAGTAGGCATACAGCTTCTCATAGTGGGGCTTCAGCAGCTTGCGCCACACTTCGGGCGCGAAGAACATGGCAGTCTTGCTGCCCCAGTCATCATGAGAGTGGATGACGTCGAAGTCCAGATTGTCGCAGAGCGCTTCGGCGACCTTCAGCTTCCAGTCGGTGTAGGCGGTGAAGAAGTCGTTCATGGCTTCAGGCTCTTCGTACAGGTTGACCAGCGTGTCCTCGAAGGTCATGAGGCAGTGGGCGCGCTCGAACAGGCCGCGGAAGGTAGCGACCATGACCAGTTCCTGATCGCGGTCGACCTTGGCGATCTCCTGTCTGGTGGATTCCCAATCCAGATCGGAGGGGATCTCAGGGAAGACGACGTAGTCACGCCACTTGGTGATGTCCTTGATGACCTGATTCTCTTCGTTGACCATGGGGATAACGCCCGGATCGCCGGGCAGGTAGCGATGCCACACGCCCCAGTGGTCCTGCACCCGCTCGCCCTGCATGAAGAGGATATCCCAAATGGAAATGGGGTCCATGATGCAGTGGAACATGGTCTGAGTGAAACCGTTGAAACCGTAGCCCATCCACTTAATGGGCTTCTCGTTGCGCATTACGGATAAGAATTGTTCCTTCTTGGTCATGTGCGTAAGCACCTCCTATTCAGATATAGTTAAAGTATCATTTTTCACCCCGGTTTGTCAAGCGAAACGGGCGAAAAAGCGGGCGTTTCACGCTTCTTTGCGCAGACGCCGACACGTTCCGACTCTGCTCGGCGAAAGTCATCCCATTCGCGGATTCGGGATTGACAGTACCGTCTGAAGCAGTGTAATATAAAGGTTAATCTGACAGTTTCAATTAAGGTGGTAAGTAAGTATGAAAACAAAGAAACCCCCGCTTCTGCCGATCATCGGCTGCCTCGTCGTGCAGCTCTGCGTCGGCGTCATCTATCTGTGGAGCGTGCTGAGCACCGCCACGAAAAACTACTATGGCTGGGAAGCCGGTCAGGTCAAGCTGATCGCCTCCTTCATGCTCTTCGCCTTCTGCGTGGGCAATTTCGGCGGCGGCGCGCTGAACGATAAGTTCGGCCCCAAGAAGGTCAGCTTCATCGGCGTCATCCTCTTCGGCGTGGGCATTTTCCTCGCCTCCTGCCTGCCCGCTGGCAGCAGCATCGTGCTGTTCTATCTGACCTACAGCATCATCGGCGGTCTGGGCGTGGGCATCACCTACGGCGCGATCCTCTCCTGCATCCAGAAGTGGTTCCCCCATAAGCGCGGCTTCGCCACCGGCATCGCCACCGCGGCGTTCGGTCTCGGCACCGTGGCGTTCAGCCCGGTCATCGGCGCCATGCTGAAGACCATGACCGTCAGCACCACGCTGCGCATCCTCTCCATCGTGTTCCTTGTGGCGGGCCTCGTGGGCTGCTTCGTCATCAAGCTCCCGGATGAAGCGTATCTGGCCCAGCTTCCCAAGCCTGCCTCCTCGAAAAACATCAGCGCCAAGAAGGATATGACGCTGGGCGAGGCCATCAAGACCGTTCCCTTCTGGTGCCTCCTGTTCAACATCTTCTTCTACAACGCGACCTGGAATATGCTGAACCCCATCATCAAGCCCCTCGCCATGGAGCGCGGCCTGAGCGACGCAATGGCGACCGCCTGCGTGTCCCTCACCGGTCTGTTCAATGCGGCGGGCCGCTTCGGGATGTCCTCCCTCTCCGATAAGCTGGGCCGCATCGAAACGGTCATCCTGCTCTGCGTCGTGACCATCGTCTGCGCCATGCTGCTGATGTTCGCGAAGGGTTATCTCTACCTGATCGTCGTGCTGATCACCGCCTTCGCTTTCGGCGGCCCCAGCGCCGTGAACCCCGCCACCAGCACCGACTTCTTCGGTGCCAAGTATTCCGGAACGAACTACGGCGTCGCCATGCTGAGCCTCGGCTTCAGCTCCATCCTCTTCAACGCCATCTCCAATGCGCTCAACAGCTACGCGCTCACCTTCATCATGGGCGCGATCACCGCTGTCATCACCATCGTCCTGATGGTCATCATGAAGCGCTATCAGAAGAAGCAGGCGTAAGCTACGCGGACATACGAACACCCGCGGGAGTTTTCCGGCGGTTGTTTTTTTTCATGAAAATCCCGGAGCCGCATGAGCGGCTCCGGGAAATGCATTTAAGGGTAACTCAGAACATGATGTCGTGGGGCAGACGGTTCGCAGCGATGTCTTCCACCTTATGGCCGAACTTCTCGGCGTTGTATTCGTCGATGTAGTTGCAGAGGCTGAGGTACACGCCGGGGAACACGCTGCCGGGGCCGCCCTGCACGATGCAGGGGATGGCACCGTTGGGGGGGTTCCGGTCGAGGCAGGCGCGGACGACGTTGCGGTTGTTCTGTTCGCTCCACTGGGTGAAGTCAACGCTCTTGTTGTCGATATCGCCCATGAAGGCGATCTTGCCGGCATACTTCTTGTTCAGCTCGGGGATGTTGTTGATCTCCATGGCGCCCTGCCACACGTCGATGCCCATCTCGATCATGCTGTCGACGATGTTCGCACCGTAGGAGTCGGAGTGATGCACGATGAACTCGGTGCCGTGGTCATGGTAGTAGCCGTAGACTTCCTTGTAGGCGTCCACGAAGAAGTCCTCAAACATACTGGGGCGGAGGAAGGAGTTGGTGCCGGAACCCCAGTCGTCATGATGGAACATGATCTCGGGCTTCAGGTACTTGCAGATCTTCTCGGCAGCCTTCAGTTCCCACTCGGTAATGTACTTGATCAGATCCTTGATCTCATCGGGATAGGTCAGATAGTACTCCAGCGCGGCGGTCATGGAGCAGAGATAATGCACCTGCTCGAAGATGCCGGGGGCGAAGAAGGAAGCGGTGAACGCCTTGTCATGGTCGACCGCAGCGTACTGCGCGCCGAACTGGGCCCATTCTTCCTCGGTGTATTCCACGTCGGGCGCCTTCACGTAATCCTGCCAGTGCTCGATGTCCTTGATGACGATCTTGTCAGCGGTATGCACGGGGAACGCGCCGGGCACGTTCTCGGGCCAGGACATGGTCACGCCCCAGGCGTTCAGCTCGTTGACGATGCCCTTCGCAGGCGCGCCGCCGTTGTGCATCAGCACAGGGGTGAACATCAGCTTGATGGCCTCATACTGGTTGACAAAACGGTCGGGCTTGCCGCCGGCGATGATCGCCTGACGCATGTTTTCTTTTGCAGTCAGCATTGATAGAACCTCCGTATCAGTAATTTGGGGTATGCATATTAAGATAAGGTTATATTATCAGAAAGCGGTTGGAAAATCTCCTGCCAAGTTGCACAAAATCTCGGTCAGTTCTTCGGCAGAATGACGGAGTTTTCCGTTTCTATCCGCCGCAGCAGGTCGGCGTCGCTGTAGATCTTCAGATTCTCCAGCCCCTTTTCCGCCGCCAGCTGTTCCATGACCGCCACCATCAGCTCGTAATAGTCGCCGTCCTTCGCATCCAGCTTCCGGGCAAGGCGCGGGAGCTTCTCCTCGCAGATACGCCGCAGATTCGTTTCCCCGGCCGCCGTCTCCCGCTGCAGGAGCCAGTCCAGCGCGAAGCGGTCGGTAAAGCTGCGGTCTACGTAATAGCTGTGCCCGTAAAGCCCATACAGCACGCGCATGGCGTCGAAGTAGCCGATGGCCATGTTTTTCCGGGACTGCTCCGCGTTGAAATCCAGCGAGCCGCCCAGATCGGCCTCGGGCTTCACGGTGGTGACATTCACGTCCTTCGGGATGCGGAAATGCTTTTCCCGCCCGTGGCTGGGCAGGCGCACGGCGATGATATCCCGATACCCCGCCTCCACCAGCGCATGGATGGGCAGGGCGTCCACGAAGCCGCCGTCGGTATACAGCCTGCCGCCCAGCGGCTCCAGCTTGAAGGCCGGATGGTAGGCGCTGGCGAGGAGCATATCGCAGATCTCCTCCTCCGGCAGCTCGCTGACGCGCACCTCCATCCCCTTCCGCTCCTGCAGGTCCACGGTGGAAACGAACAGCTCCACGTCGCTCTCCCGCAGCTTTTTCGGATCCACCGTACTGCGCACCCATTCCCGCAGGGGCGCGGCGTCCAGCCCACGGTTGCGGATCACGTCCTTCACCTTCGGCCAGAGCTCCTGCACGTCGTCCAGGCCCACGTCGCCCCGGAAGAGGCGGCGCATCCCGCTCTCTTCCTCCTCTGAAAGGGCCATGACGCTTGAGAGTCGGATATCCGACCATACCTGCACCGCCTTCGGCAGGTCCCGCATGGCCATGAGCGCCCCGTTCAGCGCGCCCACGCTGGTACCGGACACGGCGTTATAGCGGACGCCTGTTTCCGCCAGCGCCTGCCACACGCCAACCTGATAGGCGCCCCGCGCCCCGCCGCTCTCCAGCGCGATGGCGTACGTTTTACTGAGATCAAGCTGTAATTCCATGGTATCGCTCCTGTGGTCGATGTGTTCCTTTTAGTCGAAATATTACAGTTCAACAAATGCGCTGCGGAAGCCGATATCCGGGTAGATGAAGTTCCGGGTCTCCCGGAGGTACAGGTCCCAGATGCCGCAGTTGGGCATATTGAACCAGCTGCCGCCCCGTGCGCAGACCCGCTCGCCGTAATTGCGCAGGAACATGATAGCCCCGTCGGCATAGCTCTCGTCCTTGGGCGGCATGATGGCCAGCTGCCGTAGGATATCCGGGATCTCCACGCCCTCGGCGGCCTTCAGGTCGAAGAAACGCATCCAGCCGAAGGCCCGGTGCATGGTGTCCTCCTCGTTTCCGGTGTAGTTCGGATATTTCATCTCGGTATTCAGCACATAGCCGCCGGGAATGGAGATATTCTCCGGCTTGTCCGTGCCGGGCTTCACGCCGTCATAATGGCAGGTGCCGGGGGTGCCCGGCTCCACCAGCGTCCCGTCCGGCAGGATGGCCTTCCACAGCTTGCTCTCCGGGCTTTCATCCACGCTGGCAGCGCTGTCGTTATCCGGGATGATCTGAATTTCGCCGTCCATCACCCGGAAGCCGCTGACCCAGTCCCACACGTTGCCGTTCATGTCGCTCACGCCCCACGGGCCGTGGTCGTGGTTCCACGTGTCCGGTCCGGAGCCGGTGAGGGTGCGGTACTGGTCCTCCAGCCCGAAGCCCCGCCCCTCCGGGATCGTCACGCCGGATTCCCACGGGGCCAGATGGTCGGAGCCGAAGCGGCCGTTGCCGTGGGGCTTCGTGCCGTTGCGGATGCTCCAGTAGGCAAGCGCGCACCATTCGGCGTTACTGAGCAGGTGCCAGCCTTTGCCCTTCTTCATGCAGGCCTCCCGCGCCTCGTCGATCATGATGGTGTTGGCCGGGTCTTTGTTCGGCAGACTGTAAGCCCTGCCCTTTTCCACCACATTCAGATACTTGCTGATATAGATGCAGTCCTTCTCCACGCCGTTCACGATGAAGGCGGAGCAGGTCTCCGGCTTTGCGCCGGGGATCACGTCGCTCCAGCGGAATTTGGGGATGCGCACCATGACGCTGGGGTAGCCCAGATCGTCATAAAGGAGCGTGTTCTTCCCGCCGGAAGCCATTTCCAGCGCCATGCGCGCCGCCTCAAACTGCGCCTTTTCCGCCTCGGTCGCGGGTGCATACACGGTCTCGTCCTTGGGTTCGGGGATGCGCCGCAGGACCGGGAAACCAAATTCATCCGCCCAGCCGGTCTTTTCAAATTTCATTTCTGACGCCTCCTGTATGTATTTTTGATTTTGTTTCATTGTACCCCACCGCGTGAAAAAGTGCAATCCCCCGCGAGCTGTCTGTAGGGGCGCATCACGATGCGCCCGGCAGAGCCGACGGATGACACACCGGATTTCCGGCGAATTCGCACAGCGGGCGATTCGTGAATCGCCCCTACGGCCCCCATCGGTAACCGCCGCGTCCCAAAATCAGGCGCGGTGCAAAAGAGGGACGGCTGCTGCCGTCCCTCCTGTCGTATCGGATTTACGCCTCCGCGATGGACTTCCGGATGCGCTCCACCGCCTCCTGCAGCTGCGCCATGGGGATGTTCAGCGCGGGCAGGAGCCGCACCTTGTCCTTGGCGGTGAGGCAGAGCACCCCGTTTTCGATGCCCTTTTTCACCACGTCCCCGGCGGGTTTCACCGTTTTGATGCCGATCATCAGGCCGAGACCGCTGACGGCCTCCACACCCTCCATGCTGCCCAGCTCCCGGAAGAGGTATTCGCTCTTGGCCTTCACTTCGCTGAGGAAGCTGTCGTCCAGCCGTTTGAGGATGCTCAGCGCGCCCGCGCAGCAGACGGGGTTGCCGCCGAAGGTGGAGCCGTGGTCGCCGAAGCCCAGCACGTTCTGCACCTTTTCATTCAGCAGCGTGGCCCCTAACGGCAGGCCGCCCGCGAGGCCCTTGGCGGTGGAGACCACGTCCGGCTTCAGCCCGTATTCCATATAGGCATAAAGGCTGCCGGAGCGGCCGTTTCCGGTCTGCACCTCGTCCACCATGAGCAGGATATCGTTCGCCTGCAGATAGTCGCTCAGCTCGGCGGCGAAGCCCTTCTCCAGCGGGATGACGCCGCCCTCCCCCTGCACGCACTCAATGAGCACGGCAGCTACCCTCGTCTTCGCACAGATGGCTTTCAGCGCATCCATGTCGCCCGCCGGGAAGCTCTCGAACCCCGGTGTCAGCGGCTGGAACAGCTCATGATAATGGTCCTGCCCCGTGGCGGAAAGGGTCGTCAGCGTCCGCCCGTGGAAGCTGTTCTGCAGGGTCACGATGGTATAGCAGTCCGCGCCCTTCGTTTCGGCGGCAAATTTCCGCGCCACCTTGATGGCGCACTCGTTGGCCTCCGCACCGGAATTGGAGAAGAACACCTTCTTCATCCCGGTCTTTTCGCACAGCAGCTTCGCCAGCAGCGCGCACGGCTCGGTATAATACAGGTTGGAGGTGTGCTGCACCTTATCAAGCTGCGCCGTTACAGCCTGCTTCCACATTTCGTCGCCGATGCCGAAGCTGGTGACGGCGATGCCCGAGCCCATGTCGATGTATTCTTTGCCGTTTACGTCCGTCAGGATGCTGCCCTGCCCGGAAACGATCTCCACCGGGAAGCGGTTATAGGTACCCGCAACGTATTCCCTGTCCAGTTCCTGAAAACTCATGCTTCTCCTCCGATCACCATCGTGCCCGCGCCCTCGTCCGTGAGCAGCTCCATCAGAATGGCGTGGGGCACGCGCCCGTCCATGATAATGACGTTCTTCACACCCTTGCGGATGGCCTCCAGACAGCACTCCACCTTGGGGATCATGCCGCCGGAAATCGTTCCGTCGTCGAACAGCTGCTGCGCTTCGCTGCTCTTGACCTCGGCGATGAGGGTGCTGGGGTCGTCCTTATCCCGCAGGATGCCGGCGATATCCGTCATCAGGATAAGGCGCTCCGCGCCCAGCGCCCCGGCAACGTGGGCCGCCGCGGTGTCGCCGTTGATATTATAGGTATTGCCCACCCGGTCGCAGCCCACGGTGGAGATGACCGGGATATAGCCCTTTTCCAGCAGGTCCAGCACCGGCTCAATGTGGATGGCCGTGATATCCCCCACGTAGCCCAGCCGCTCGTCCTTCATCTTCGCTTCGATGAGCCGCCCGTCCATGCCGCTGAGACCGATGGCCTGCCCGCCCTTCATTTCCAGCAGATTCACCAGCGTCTTGTTGATCTTGCCCGCCAGCACCATCTGCACGATATCCACGGTCTCCCGGTCGGTGACCCGGAGGCCGTTTACAAATTCCGCCTTCTTGCCCAGCCGGTTCATCAGCTCGCTGATCTCCGGCCCGCCGCCGTGCACCAGCACGACCTTCACGCCCACCTGCCGCAGCAGCACGATATCCTCCATGACCTGCTGCTTCAGCGCGTCGTCGATCATGGCGTTGCCGCCGTATTTCACCACGACGACCTTGCCGGAATACTGCTGGATATAGGGCAGGGCCTGTGTCAGCACCTCCGCCCGCTCCGCATTCGTAAATGCATTCATGCTCATTCCTCCCACGATATCAGGTGCGGTAGTCGCCGTTGATCTTCACGTAATCATAGGTCAGGTCGCAGCCCCACGCCTTTGCGGCGGCCTCGCCGTCGTTCAGGCTCACCAGAATTTCGATCTCCTTTTCCAGCAGCACCTGCTTGGCTTCTTCCTCAGAGAAGGGGACGCCCGCGCCGTTCACGCAGACGGTGATCTCCCCGGCCTTGCTGCGGAAGCCCACGCCGATCTTCGTCACATCCACCGCCGCGCCGCTGTAGCCGATGGCGCAGAGAACGCGGCCCCAGTTGGCGTCCGCCCCGAACATGGCGGCCTTCAGCAGGCTGGAGCAGATGACGCTCTTGGCCACGGTCTTTGCGATCGCCTCCGTTGGCGCGCCGGTGACGGCGCATTCCAGCAGCTTCGTGGCGCCCTCGCCGTCCCCCGCGATCATGCGGCAGAGGTGGACCGTCACGGTATTCAGCGCCTCCATAAAGGCGGCGTAATCCTCGTTTTCCTCGGTGACGCAGGCATTTCCGGCAAAGCCGTTCGCCAGCACGGTCACCATATCGTTGGTGCTGGTGTCCCCGTCCACGCTGGTCATATTAAAGGTATTCGCCACGTCGGAGCGCAGGGCCTTCTGCAGCAGCGCCGGGGAAATCGCCGCGTCGGTGGTGATGAACACCAGCATGGTGGCCATATTGGGGTGGATCATGCCGCTGCCCTTGGCGATGCCGCCCATGCGGCAGGTCTTCCCGCCCAGTGCAAATTCCACCGCGATGCTCTTTTTCACCGTGTCGGTGGTCATGATGGCCTCGGCCGCGTCCGCGCCGTTCAGCGGGCTCAGGTTCTTTTTCAGCTCCGGGATGCCCGCGGCGATGGGGGCGATGGGGAGCGGCTGGCCGATGACGCCGGTGGAGGCCACCACCACGTCGGAGGCTTTGATGCCCAGCTCCTTTGCCAGAAGCTCGCTCATGGTCTCCGCGATCTCGATGCCGTCGGCATTGCAGGTGTTGGCGTTGCCGCTGTTGCAGATGACAGCCTGCGCCACGCCGTCGGCAATGTGTTCTTTCGTCACGGTCAGCGGCGCGCCCTTCACCAGATTCGTGGTATAGACCGCCGCAGCGGAAGCGGGGACCTCGCTGTAGATCAGCGCAAGATCCTTCTTCGTCCGGTTCTTCCGGATGCCGCAGAAAACGCCGGCGGCGGAAAAGCCCTTCGCCGAGCAGATATCGCCTTCAATGATTTTTACCATGATCGTGTCCTCCCGTTTATACGTTCAAGCCGAGCGCTTCCGGTACGCCCAGCAGCAGATTCAGATTCTGAATGGCGGCGCCCGATGCGCCCTTGCCCAGATTATCGAAGCGGGAAACCAGCAGGATGCGTTCCTCATTCCCGCAGACCGTGACCTGCATATCGTCCCTGCCCGCGAAGGCGCCCGCGGAGAGGAAGCCTCCCTCGTCCGCCTCGGGCACAAAATGCACCAGCCCCGTCTGATAATAGTCCGCGTATACGTCCTTTATGTCCCCGATGGTGCCGTTTATCTGGCTCCCGTGCAGCGGCACGGTCACCTCCATGCCCGCATAGAATGGAGCCACGATGGGGCTGAAGATCGGCGCGTTCAGAAGACCGCTCACCTGCTGCATCTCCGGCAGGTGCTTGTGCTTCTGGCCGATACCGTACTGCCGCGGCGCATCCAGCAGGCTGTCCCGTCCCTCCGCCTCATAGTCCGCGATCATGCTCTTGCCGCCGCCGGAATAGCCGGTGAGGGAAAAGCAGCCCACAAGCGTTCCCGCCGGGAGCAGACCCCGCTCCACCAGCGGCGTCACCAGCGCCAGAAAGCCGCTGGCATGGCAGCCGGGATTGGCGATGCGCTTCGAGTTCGGGATCTTCTCCCGCAGATCCTTCAGCTCGGCAAAGCCATAGACCCAGCCGGGAGCGACCCGGTGCGCCGTGGAGGTATCGATGACGGCGGTGCGTTCGTTTTCAATGAGGCTGACCGCCTCCCGCGCCGCGGCGTCCGGCAGGCAGAGAAACGCGGCGTCCGCCCGGTTCAGCGCGTCCCGTCGTGCTTCCGTGTCCTTCCGCTGCGCTTCCGGCAGCTCGATCACATTCAGGTCCTTCCGTTCCCGCAGACGCTCCCGGATGCGCAGGCCCGTGGTGCCCGCGCTGCCGTCAATAAAAATGCTCGTCATGTTCCGTTTCTCTCCTCTCCGTATGATTGCATAATTATACGCATATGCCTATGAAAATGCAAGCATATTGTGAATATTTTTCAAAAAATATTCACACTTGTGGATATCACAAATTTTTCCCCGGCGGGTGCTGTCTTTTTGTCCGAATCGCTGAATCGGCCCCGTTTTCGCCGGATTTACCCCGCTCACGATGGAAATGCTTGACAAGAGCGAAAAGCATGGTATGATATAGACAACAACGTCAGAGTAGGCAAGGTGCATTAAGTGCCGCTGGGATGGGAAGTCGCCCGCGGACGAAAAGCCGGATGGTTTGTGACACCTTGCCGCGTCCGCTGACACAATATGGCGGTCATCCGGCCCTATGTGGGCTGTTCGGCCCTCCTGCTGTGTCTGTGCGCTCTGCGCTCATATCATCAGGAGGGCTTTTCTTATGAGCATGAGCTATCAGGAAGCAATGGACTTCATTCTCGGCACCCCCAATTCCAGCGATATCGTGGACCGCGGCGTCATGGACTGCCTGATGGGCCATCTGGGCAATCCCCACGTGGGTCTGAAATACATCCACGTGGCCGGCACCAACGGCAAGGGTACCACCTCCGCCTTCCTCGCCAGCGTCCTGCGCGAGGCGGGCTATAAGACCGGGCTGTATACCTCTCCCTTCATTCAGCGCTTCAATGAGCGCATTCAGGTGAACGGGGTGCAGATCCCGGATGAAAACCTCGCGGAGCTGACGGAGAAGATCGCCGCCGCCTGCGACCTTGTGGAGGCGGACGGGCATCGCCGCCCCACGATCTTTGAGCTGATCACCGCGCTGGGCTTCCTCTGGTTCCAGCAGGAAAAATGCGACGTGGTGGTGCTGGAGGTGGGTCTCGGCGGAAGGCTGGACGCGACCAACTCCATCCTCCCGGCGGACAGCGTCATTTCCTGCATGGTGAACATCGGCTTCGACCATATGGAGCTGCTGGGCAACACCCTGCCCCTCATCGCCGGTGAAAAGGCCGGCATCATCAAGGAGGGCGGCGACGTGGTGGTCTACGGGCAGAGCGCCGAGGTGGAGGAGGTCTTCTTCAAGACCTGTCAGGAAAAGCACGCCCGCTATACCCGCTCGGACAACGAGAAGGCCAAAGTGACGAAGGCGGACGTGACCGGCACCGTCTTCGATTTCGGACCGTGGACGGGGCTGAAGATCTCCCTGCTGGGCCGCTATCAGGTGCGCAACGCCTGCACCGCCGTCACCGTCATCGAGCGGCTCATGGCGAAGGGCTGGAAGATCACCGTGGGCGACCTGTACCGGGGCATGGAGAAGGCCCACTGGCCCGGCCGCGTGGAGCTTCTGAAGCAGGATCCGGTGGTCATCGTGGACGGGGCGCACAATCCGCAGGGCTTCGAGGCGCTGATGGAGACCATGGATCAGCTGTTCCCCGGCAAGAAGCTGAACATCGTGCTGGGCGTTCTGGCGGATAAGGATTTCCGCAAAGGCATCGACATTGCCGCGCCCCACGCGAAGAAGTTCTTCGCCGTCACCCCGCCGTCCTATCGGGCGCTCTCCTCCGAAGAACTGGCCGAGGAGATCCGGCATCATTCCGGCGCGCCCGTCGCGCCGTTTGAGAATATCCCGGCTGCCATCGAGGCAGCCATGCAGGAATCCGCCAATGACGACGTTGTCTGCATTCTGGGTTCGCTCTATCAGGTGGGCGACGTCCGCAACTACTTTGGGAGGAATGAATTTTGAATAACCGGATGACCTTTGCGGAGGCCGCGGCCGTTCTGAAAAAGCCGAAGAATCTGGCTGTCTGCGCCATGCTGGCCGCGCTCAGCGTGATCTTCGCCCGTCTGATCATCCCCATGCCCAATGCCTTCACCCGCTTCTCCATCGAAGCGATCCCCATCGTCATCGCCGGATTGCTCTTCGGGCCCGTTGCGGGCGGCTGTGTGGGCTTCGTAGCTGATCTGGTGGGCTGTCTTTTCTCCGGCTTCGGGTACAATCCGCTGTTCTGCATCCCGCCCATCCTCTATGGCGTTCTGCCCGGCATTCTGCGCTTCATCGTGATCAAGCAGGCCAACCTGCCCCGTATCGGACTTGTGTACGTGCCTCCGGTGGTCATCGGCTCCATTCTGTACCAGAGTTTTGCGCTGGCGAAGGTATACAACAGCAAGGGCAGCTTTTCCGCCAGCTTCACCTATTTTCTCACCACCCGCAGCATCCAGTTCGTCGTGACCATCATCATCGACGTAGTGCTGACGTGGCTGCTGTTCCGCACGAAGCTCTTTGAACGCGCCGGACTGTGGCGTCCTTCCAGGGAGGGCAAAAACAAATGACCCCGCTGGAATACATCTCGCAGGAGAAATTTCAGGGCTTCAAGCCGGGCTTTGACCGGATAAACGCCCTGCTGGACGGGTTAGGTCACCCGGAAAGGAAGCTCCGCTATATCCACGTGGCGGGCACCAACGGCAAGGGCAGCACCGCATCCTGCATCATGTCCATCCTGACGAAAGCCGGTTACCGCACCGGGCTTTATACCTCTCCCTTCGTCATCTGCTGGAACGAGCGGGTGCAGATCGGCGGGGCATATATTTCCAACGAAGAATTTGCCGAAGCGGTGGAGGCCATCCGCCCCGTGGCGGATGCAATGGAGGACGCGCCCAGCCAGTTTGAACTGGAGACCGCGCTGGCCTTCTGGTATTTCGTGCAGCAGAAATGCGACTACGTGGTGCTGGAGGTTGGCATGGGCGGCGCGTGGGACGCGACGAACGTCATCCCCGCGCCGGAGGCTGCCGTGCTCTGCGCCATGGCGCTGGATCATACCGCCGTTCTGGGCAGCACCCTTGGGGAGATCGCCTCGGTCAAGGCGGGCATCATCAAGCCCGGCTGCGACGTGGTGAGCTACGGGAACGAGCCGGAAGCCGAAGCGGTGTTCGCGGAGGTCTGCCGGAAGCAGGGCTGCCGCCTGTTCCACCCGGATTTCAGCCGCATCACCGTGAAAAAGCTGGCGCTGGAGGGCATCACCTTCGATTACGGGATGCATTCCGACCTGTTTCTGCCGCTGGCGGGCGAGTATCAGCCGAAGAATGCTGCGCTGGCCGTCGCCGTCGCGGAGGTGCTGCGCACCCGCGACATCGCCATTTCCGAGGCCGCCATCCGGGAGGGTCTGGCAGCGGTGCGCTGGCCGAGCCGCTTCGAGCTGCTCCGCCGGGAGCCGGTCTTCATTCTGGATGGGAGCCACAACCCGCAGGGCATGGCGGTCACGGCGGAGAGCATCCGGGCGCATTTCCCCGGTCGGAAGCTGTGGCTCCTCATGGGCGTCATGGCGGATAAGGACGTGAGCGGCATTGCCCGGCTGCTGGGGCCGCTGGCCGCCGGATTCGCCGCCGTGGAGCCGCCGAACCCCCGTGCCATGAAGCCCGCCGCGCTGGCAGAGCTGCTCACGCGGGAGACGGGCGTTCCCGCGAAGGCCTTCGATACGATCGAGGAAGGCGCGAAGTGGGTCGCCGCGCGGGCGGGGAAAGACGGGGTCTGCGCCGCGCTGGGCAGTCTGTATTTCTCCGGTCAGGTTCGCGCCGCTGTGGCGAAGCTCTGATTTTCAGATTCTTTTCGGGGATGGCTGCCGCTGTCCCCGATTTTTTGCTTGCATTCCGCACAGAGGTATTGTATAGTATACGGGCAAACGCCGGTGTGGTGGAATTGGCAGACGCGCTGGACTCAAAATCCTGTGTCCGCGAGGACGTGCGGGTTCGACCCCCGCCACCGGCACCAATGTTCCCCAGTCCCCCTTTCGGGAGGCTGGGGAACATTCTTGTTGATGGCTGGTGTGAAGAAACCGCCCGCGAAGCGGAAGGGCGCCCGAGCGAAGCGAGGAAGTGCCCTTGGGGCATTCGACCCCCGCGCCCGACCCCCATTTCCCCGTTGCATCCCGCTGCCCCATATGATACCATATCCCCATCCGAAGTCCGGAAAGGCGGCGGCACTCATGCTGGAGCATATCTGGAACCCGTGGCACGGCTGCCGGAAATATTCCGAGGGCTGCGCCCACTGCTATATGTACTATCTGGACGCCCAGCGCGGCAAAAACGGCGGCGATATCTACCGGGTGAAAAACAGCTTTGACCTGCCGCTCCGTCAGAAGCGCGACGGCAGCTGGAAGCTCCCGCCGGGCAGCACCGTCCACGTCTGCATGACCAGCGACTTCTTTCTGGAGGAGGCGGACGAGTGGCGCAGGGAAGCATGGGATCTGATGCGCCTCCGCCCCGACCTGCATTTCTGGCTGCAGACCAAGCGCATCGGGCGGGTGGAAGCCTGCCTGCCGGACGATTGGGGCAGCGCCTACAGCCACGTGAGCCTCTGCGTCACGGCGGAAAACCAGCGCTGCGCGGAGGAACGCCTCCCCATCCTGCTTGCCCTCCCCTTCTCGGAAAAGCACGTCATGTGCGCGCCCATGGTCGGCCCGGTCACGCTGGCAGGCTGGCTGGATACCGGGCAGATCGGTCAGGTCATCGTGGACGGGGAAAACTACGATGGCGAGCGCCCCCTCCGTTACGAATGGGTGAAGCAGCTCTATGACGAATGCGCGCAGGCGCAGGTGCGCTTCACCTTCACCGGCACGGGCAACGTCTTTATCCGGGGCGGGAAGACCTATCACATCCCGAAAGCCTATCAGCAGGTCTCGGCGCTCCGCTCCGGCCTGCAGCTGCCCCCGTTGGCAGGGGACTTCCCCATCCAGCCCCGCTGCCGGGCCTGTCCGCGCCGCGGGAGCTGCAACGGCTGCCGCTGGTGCGGAAAGTGCGCTCCAGCTGTTAATAATCCATGAAATCCGCCCGAAATCCATTGTCATCCGCGGAAAATATGCTATGATTCCCTTAAAATCGTTTATGAAAAGAAACGGAGGCCGCCATGTCGATCCTGAACAATCTGCTCAACGGCGTTCTGGGCAGGGACGGGGATTCGGATCAGAAGCCCTGTGCCAGCTGCCCGGCCAACTGCCCGGTCTTTCCCAATGCCTGTGAGGAATGCAGGCCCTGTAAGGAAAAGCTCACGGCGCTCCTCTATGACGTGGAGCATCTGGACGCCTATTATGACCGCTATGAGATCGTCCCGGCCGGAACGCAGACCGGAACGGTCACCTGTCCCGCCTGCGGCGCGCCCAATCCGGCCACTGCAGCCGCCTGCGAGTTCTGCGGCTCCCAGCTGCGGGAGGGCAGCGGCAAGATCCCCGTTGCCAGCGCTTCTGAGATCCCCGATCCCATCCAGCTGGCGCAGGACGTCATTTTTGAGCGGCACGCCATCGAAGCGAAATATTCCGGCGGCGGCTTGCTGGACAGCATCTCCGACCTGCTCAGCGGCAGCTGCGGCGATTTCGGCGATAAGATGACCACGAACGAGATCAAAGCCATCGCAGCGGAATACAGCGTCACCGTCCCCGTCTACCTGCAGGGGCTGGACAACGGCGTCTATCTCACCGCCGCCGCCAAGCAGAAGCAGGACAGCTCTTCCGCCGCGGCCTATGCGGCTCCCATCGCCGGTGCGGCAGCCTATCGCCCCGCGTATGACGATTACCGGCCCAGACCCGCGCCCCGGCAGGAACCGCCGATGCGTCGGCCCGACCCGCCTCATCACGGGAGTTACCGTCCCGAGCCGCCCCGCGGCGCCGGAAGGCACGGCCCCGCGCAGCCTCCCATGCCCGACCGCCGCGGCGCTCACAACGGGAACGCGGACTTCGGCCCCCGGCCCGACCGGCAGGAGCGCGGCAAAGCCGCCCCGGAATTCCACGGCAAGGCCGGTCCCGCTATGGACAAGTCCCGCCCCGGCGGCGGAGAAAAACGCGGTAATCCCGGCGGCAGGCCCTCCGGGCGCGGCGGCAATCCCGGCGGGCGCGGCGGCGACCGGGGCAGACGATAATTGCAGATCTTTCGGCGCGGTCCCGCAAAGGGGCCGCGCCGGTTTCGTATCCCGCCGGAAAATCCGCGCTTGCGGCTCCGGGTGGAATGGAGTAAACTGCAGTTGGGAATTTCCGGGCACAGCGCCCGTACACTGACTGGCAAGGAGAAGGCAGCATGAAAAAGCCAAAATTCAAAGACCGCTATCTCTACTGGTTCGATAACCTCATGGCCCGGGGCAGCATCAGCATGGTCAAGCTGCTGACGATCACCACCCTGCTGATCGTGCTGTTCATCACGGAGCTGATCGTGCTTCTGGGACTGCAGGACGAGGGCGGCTTCCTGCAGGTATTCTGGGATATCCTCGCCAGTACCATCAATGCGTGGATGCCCTATTCGGATGACGGGGAGCGGATCGCCTACGTCATCCTCACCGCCGTCAGCGCCATCGTGGGTCTGCTGTTCACCAGCGTCCTCATCGGCATCGTGGGCAGCGCCATCGAGGAAAAGCTCACGGAGATGCGCCGGGGCAGCTCCCGCGTCGTGGAGACCGGGCACATCGTGGTGCTGGGCTTCGTTCCGGGCGAATACCGTCTCCTGCGGGAACTGGTGAGCGCGGCGGCGGATGAAAAGCGCTGTATCGTCGTGGTCTCGGAACTGGACAAGGAGGAGATGGAAAGCGACCTGCAGGAGGCGCTGGACTTGCCGAAAAACGTGCGCCTCATCTGCCGCACCGGGGATATCTGCTCCCCGCAGGCGCTGAGCTGCTGCTCCATCCCCACAAGCAGAACAGTCGTCATTTCTCCCACCGATGATGCGCGCACGCTCCGTGCCGCTCTGGCTGTCCGCTCGCTGCTGGAAGCGGAACACGCCGAGGCGCCCCACATCATCGCCACCGTTTCCAGCGACGCCTACCGCTTCCCCCGGGAGGCGGCGGCAGAGCGCGGTATCATCATGGTGCAGTCCCATAATCTGGCCGCCCGGGTCATCGCCCACGCCTGTCTGCAGCCCGGCCTGTCGCTGGTCTTTTCTGAACTGTTCGACTTTTCCGGCGCGGAGCTGTACGTCAGCCGCATACCGGCTGCCGAAGGCCGCAGCTTCGCGGCGCTCACCGCCGGACTGGACGGGGCCGTACCGCTCGGCTTCCGACGCGGTGGGGAACTGCTGCTGAATCCTCCACCGGAGACCGTCTGCGCGGAAGCGGACGAGCTGGTGTATTTTGCCGACAGTTCGGATTCGCCCTGCTGGACGGAGGCAGCTGCCGATCTGCCGGAGGCGGGAGACCTGCCGAAGCCAGAGGCGGAAAACGGCAACGTGGTGCTCATCGGCCTGAACGATGAGCTGCCCCTTGTGCTGCAGGAACTGCCTTCCCACGTGAAGCGCGTGGTAGCCGCCGGTATCCCCGAGCAGGAACGGGGCCGCCTGCAGGAGACCGTCGCCCGCTTCCCGAACGTGGCGCTTTCGATCTATGAACCCTCTCTTTCCGACCCGCAGGGGCTGGAAAACCTGCTGCGCTCCGCCGCCCACGTCGTGCTGTTTCGCTATGCGGACGGCGGCACGGAGGACGGCGACAGCCGGAACATGATGCTGCTCATCCGCCTGCGGGATATCCGCCGACGTCTCGGCCTGCACTTCACGATCACCGCCGAGCTGCAGCGGGAGCGGAACCGGGCGCTGGTGGCAAACGCGGACCTGACGGATTTCATCGTCGCCTCCGACCTGAGCAGCATGGTGCTGGCGCAGCTGGCAGAGGACCCCGTTCTGGCGGAGGTCTTCCGGGAGCTGCTCTCCAACGAGGGTAACGAGATCACCCTGATGGATGCTGCCCTGTTCTGCCCGGCCGGGTCGGAAAAGTCCGTCTCCGCGCTGCGGATGCAGGCGCTGTCCAGAGGCTGCGTGCTGCTGGGCTGGTTCAAGGCGGCTGCCGGGGCGTTCACGCTGAACCCCGCGCTTCCGGACGCATTCCGTTCCGAAGCGGGCGACCGGCTGGTCATTCTCAGCCGGAACGGCGGTTGAGCGGTTTTCTATACGAAAAGCACTTTCGCATTTCTGCGAAAGTGCTTTTTTCCGTTCAGACCGCTGCAGCATCCGTTTCTGCCGACTCCGCCTCCAGCGCCTTCTGCGCTGCCGAGAGCATCAGCTTGATGCGGTTCAGCTGGTTCACCTCGCTGGCGCCGGGATCGTAGTCCACGGCGGCGATGTTCGCCTGGGGATACGCCTCCCGCAGCCGTTTGATGACGCCCTTGCCCACCACGTGGTTGGGCAGACAGGCAAAGGGCTGGATGCAGACGATGTTCGGCGTTCCGTGGGTGATCAGCTCCAGCATCTCCCCGGCGAGGAACCACCCCTCGCCGTACTGGTTGCCCAGCGAGAGGAAGGGCTTCGTCATCTCCGCGATCTCGTCGATGGGGACGGGCGGCGAGAAGCGGCGGCTGCGCTTCAGCGCCTCTGTGGCGGGCTTCCGGATGGCCTCGATCAGGTCCACGCCGCCCCGGCCGATAAGGGCGTTCTTTTTCGGCTTACCCAGATATTTCGTCTTGTAGATGTTCCCGTAAAGGCTGTCGATGAAGAAATCCAGCAGGTCGGGCACCACGGCCTCCGCGCCCTCCCGTTCCAGCAGCTTCACCAGCTGGTTGTTCGCCAGCGGCATATACTTCACAAGGATTTCGCCCACGATGCCCACACGGGGCTTGCGGAGGTTTTCGTCAATGGGAAGGCTGTCGAAATCCCGGACGATGCCCTCGCAAACTTCCCGATAGCGGAATTTCGTATGGGGATTTGTCAGATGGTCGAGGCAGTTCCGGAGCCACTTCTGATGGAGTGCTTCTGCGGAGCCGGGCACCAGCTCATAAGGCCGCACCCGGTAGAGGCATTTCATCAGCAGGTCGCCGTAGACGATACCCATCACCGCGTCCCGCAGGAGCTTCGGCGGCAGCCTGAAGCCGGAATTTTTCTCCATGCCCGCGCTGACGGAGATGACCGGGATGTGCCCCAGCCCTGCCTTCCGCAGCGCCCGGCGGATGAAGGCGATATAGTTGGAAGCGCGGCAGCAGCCCCCGGTCTGGGACATGGCCACGGCTAGCCGGTCGGTATCGTATTTCCCGCTGAGCACCGCGTCCATCACCTGCCCCACCACCAGAATGGAGGGATAGCAGGCGTCGTTGTTCACGTATTTCAGGCCGGTATCCACGGCGCGGCGGTCATCATTATCCAGCACCACGATCTCATAGCCGTATTTGGCAAAGACCGGGGTCACCATATCAAAGTGGATGGGGCTCATCTGCGGGGAGAGGATCGTGTATTTCTCCCGCTTCATCTCCGCCGTAAATTCCCGCCGCCGGTAGGCGATGGGCTGCGGATCGGCATGAATGTTCCGCTCCCGCCGCTCCTGCATGGCCGCCAGCAGGCTGCGGATGCGGATGCGCACCGCGCCCAGATTCGCCACCTCGTCGATCTTCAGCAGGGTATAGAGCTTGCCGGAGCCTTCCATGATCTCGCAGACCTGATCGGTGGTCACCGCGTCCAACCCGCAGCCGAAGGAATTGAGCTGCAATAGTTCCAGATCGTCCCGCTCCCGCACGAACTCCGCGGCGGTGTAGAGCCGGGAATGGAAGGACCACTGATCCACCACCCGCAGGGGACGGGCCGGGTCGAAATCGGCAGGGATACTGTCCTCCGTAAACACATAAAGCCCGTAGGAGGCGATCAGCTCCGGGATGCCGTGGTTGATCTCCGGGTCCACGTGGTAGGGTCTCCCCGCCAGCACGATGCCGCTTTTCCCCTTCGCTTCCATCTCCGCCAGCAGCCGTTTCCCCTCGGCGCGGATATCCGCCTTGGCCCGCAGCTGCTCCTCCCACGCCTTTCTGGCGGCGGCGCGGGTCTCCTTTTCCGGGATGCCCCAGATTTCGGCGCAGTATTTCGCCATCCGGTCGGCGGCGGTCTTTTCGCTGGTGAGCGCCACGAAGGGCCGGTAATAGCGTACTTTTCCGCTGGTGACGGCCTCCACGTTATTTTTCAGATTCTCCGCATAGGAGACCACGATGGGGCAGTTGAAGTGGTTCTGCGCCCCCGGCGTCTCCTGCCGTTCATAGAACACGCAGGGGTGGAAGATATCCCGCACGCCCTTGGCGATGAGCCATTCCACGTGACCGTGGGAGAGTTTGGCGGGGTAGCACTCCGATTCGCTGGGGATGGATTCCATGCCCAGCTCATAGATGCTCCGGCTCGACCACGGGCTGAGGACCACGGAGAATCCCAGCTCCCGGAAGAACGTGGCCCAGTAGGGATAATTCTCATAGAGATTCAACACCCGCGGGATGCCGATGACGCCCCGGGGCGCATTCTCCGGCGCGAGGGACTCGTAATCGAAAATGCGTTTCCGCTTGTATTCCATCAGGTTCGGGGCCTTCTCGCCGGTCTTTCCCCCGCCGAGACCTTTTTCGCAGCGGTTGCCGGTAATATGCTTCCGGCCGCCGGGGAAGGTATTCACCGTGAGCATACAGTTATTCTGGCAGCCGCCGCAGCGGGCGCTTTTGCTGGTATAGGTCAGCGCACAGATCTCCTCCAGCGGCAGCATGGCGCTGCCCTCGCCCCGGTCGTGCTTCCGGGCGATGAGCGCCGCGCCGAAGGCCCCCATCAGGCCCGCGATATCCGGCCGCGTGGCCTCCGTACCCGCGATGCGCTCGAAGGCCCGCAGCACCGCCTCATTGTGGAAGGTGCCGCCCTGCAGCACGATGCGGCTGCCAAGGTCCTCGGGCCGGGCCAGCTTGATGACCTTATACAGCGCGTTTTTGATGACGCTGTAGGCAAGCCCCGCGGAGATATCCGAAACGGAAGCCCCCTCCTTCTGGGCCTGCTTCACGTTGGAGTTCATGAACACGGTGCAGCGGGTGCCCAGGTCCACCGGATGGGGCGCGAACAGAGCCTCTCGCGCAAAATCCGGGGCCGTATAGCCCAGCGAGGCGGCGAAATTTTCAATGAAGGAGCCGCAGCCGGAGGAGCAGGCTTCGTTCAGCAGGATCGTATCCACCGCGCCGTTTTTCAGGCGGATGCACTTCATGTCCTGCCCGCCGATGTCCAGCACGCAGTCCACTTTCGGGTCGAAAAACGCGGCGGCGGTAGTATGGGCGATGGTCTCCACCTCGCCCTCATCCAGATCGAAGGCGGATTTCAGCAGCGCTTCCCCGTAGCCGGTGGAGCAGGCCCGGGCGATGGTCACACCCGCGGGCAGAAGCGCTTTCAGTTCCCCGACGGCGGTCATGGCGGTGCGGATGGGGTCGCCCTGATTGCCCGCATAATAGGACCAGAGCAGCTCCCCTTCCCGCCCGATGAGGGTCATCTTCGTGGTGGTGCTGCCCGCGTCCACGCCCAGATAGGCGCTGCCCCGGTAAGAACCAAGGTCGCCGCGCCGGACCTGCGCCCGGGCATGACGGATCTTGAACGCCTCATAATCCGTCTCTTCCCCGAACAGGGCCGGGAGGCGCGGCATCTCAAAGGTGACGCTGACGCCGCCGTGCAGCTTTTCAATGAGGCCGCTCAGGTCCGCCGCCTCCGCGCCCGCCGCCTCCAGCGCCGCGCCCATGGCGGCAAAGAGGTGGGAATTCGGCGGGTCCACGGTCGTTTCGTCCGTGAGCTTCAGCGTGCGGATAAAGGCGTTTTTCAGCTCCGGCAGGAAGTGGAGCGGCCCGCCGAGAAAGGCCACGTGGCCGCGGATGGGCTTCCCGCAGGCAAGGCCGGAAATGGTCTGATTCACCACCGCCTGAAAGATGCTGGCGGCAAGGTCGGGCCGCGTCGCCCCCTCGTTGATCAGGGGCTGGATATCCGTTTTGGCAAACACGCCGCAGCGGGCGGCAATGGGATACAGCTGCTGATAACCCGCTGCTTCCCGGTTCAGACCCGCCGCGTCCGTCTGCAGCAGGGCGGCCATCTGGTCGATAAAGGAGCCGGTTCCGCCGGCGCAGACGCCGTTCATCCGCTCCTCCAGCCCGCCGGTAAAATAGATGATCTTCGCATCCTCGCCGCCCAGCTCGATAGCCACGTCCGTCTGCGGCGCGGCCTTTTTCAGCGCCGAGGCCACCGCGACGACCTCCTGCACGAAGTCCACGCCCAGCGATCTTGCCAGATTGATGGCCCCGGAGCCGGTGATCTTCGCGCGCAGGCTGCATTCGCCCAGCTCCGCCCGGGCAGCCTCCAGCAGCGCGCACAGCGTTTCCTGCGTGTGCGCCCCGTGGCGGCGGTAATCCCCGAACAGAAGGTTGCCCTGCGTGTCCAGCACCACCAGTTTGACCGTGGTGGAGCCGATGTCGATCCCGGCGAGATACTGTTTCATGCGCGTTCGTCTCCGTTTTCCTATGGTATTCATTTATTTTATTCGTCCCTCCTCCGCTTTTCAAGTGCGGGAACGGACAAAAAAGCCGTGAAAAATAGTTCACAAACGGGCATTTTGAGC
Source organism: Oscillospiraceae bacterium (assembly GCA_045628925.1). Classification (GTDB taxonomy): domain Bacteria; phylum Bacillota; class Clostridia; order Oscillospirales; family Oscillospiraceae; genus UBA1774. The sequence goes on from JAZQQF010000045.1 coordinate 39,212, forward strand.
AGACCGTTTCCGGTCTTCCGGGCGATGCTCCCGTTTTTCTCCCCCGATGGGATCGTGAAATCCGAAGTTTCCTCTTGCATTCATGCACATGAAAGAATATAATACTCTAGCTGTATTCCCAGCGTATGGGATGCGTATCATTGAAGCAAAGGGATGGTAACACAAATGAGTGCTTCCAGAGAAAAGAAAAAACGGTTTGAGGAGCGGGCGGAAGGCTCCGAGAAGCGGCAGGTCCGCGCCAAAACGGATTACAATGCCAAGAAGCGCAACAAGCTCATCGGAACGATCGTGGCGATCGTCCTGGTGATCCTGCTGGTCGTGGCGGTCATCTTCAACTCCAATCTGTTCTATACCGGCGTTGCCGCCGTGAAGGTCGGCGACACGAAGTATACCGCGGCAGACTTCAACTACGAGTATTTCAACACCTATTACAACACCTACGATAATCTCTACAACAGCTACGGCAGCTATGTTTCCCTCATGCTGGATCCCAAGACCCCGCTGGACAAGCAGAACTACAGCGACACCATGACCTGGGATGACTACTTTGAGGAACAGGCGCTCACCCAGCTGCAGCAGATGGCCATGCTGAACGATATGGCCGAGGCCGAGGGCTGGAAGCTCAGCGGCGAGCAGCTCCGCGAGATCGAGGCGAACATCGATTCCCTCAAGACCGGCGCCGTGTCCAACGGTTATTCCGACTACCGGGCCTATATCCGTGCGCTTTACGGCAAGGGCATCACCGAGAGCCGCCTGCGCGACCTGCTGGAGCAGTCCTTCAACGCTACCTACTACAGCCGCGATCTGGCCGATCGCTGGATGGCCTCCTACACGGAGGAAGAGCTCGCCGAATACTACGACGGCGTGCGCGATGAATACGACCTTGTGAGCTATATGGCTTACTTCGTGGACGGCAGCGTTCCCGAGGACGGCGAAGTGGATGCGGATACCGCCCTGTCTCAGGCCCGCGATATCGCCAATGAGATCGCCTCCACCGGCGATCAGGCCACCTTTGCGGAAGCCGTTGCCAGGTATGCACCGGAGGATCAGAAGGACCTCTACGCCGATGAAGACGCCTGCCTGCACCGTCTGAACGCCCCCAGCATGATCTCCGACGAAGCCTGGAAGACCTGGCTGATGGATTCCCAGCGTCAGAGCGGCGACACCACCGTGTTCGCCGGTGAGAACGGCTTCTACGTGCTGCTGTTCCTGGAACGCAACGGCAACGAATTCAAGACCGCCAACTTCCGCGGCATCACCATTCAGGTGGGCGTGGATGAGGAGACCGGCGAGATCACCGATGCCACCCGCAGTGCTGCGGAGGAAACGGTGAACATCATCCTCGAAGCCTTCAACAGCGAGCCCACCGAGGAAAAGTTTGCCGAGCTGGCCGATCTCTATGATACCTCCGGTCAGATGCTGGAGGGCGGCCTGTACTCCGATGTGGTCAAGGGTCAGATGGCCGCGCAGTCCGTGGAAGATTTCCTGTTCGACGATGCGACGCAGGTCGGCGACGTGAAGTCCTTCTATGAGGACGGCTTCTACTTCGTGATCTACGCCAAGGATCGCGGCGAGCAGTATAACCTCCTGCTGGCCAAGAACCTGAAAGCCAGCGACCAGTATGCCAGCACCATCGAGTCCGTCCGTGCGGACTATCCGGTGGAGACCAGGTTCGCGTTCCGCTTCACCAAGTAAATTTCCGAAAACGTTCCCCTCAGGCGATCCTTCGCCTGAGGGGATTTTTCTTCTTTGGGAAATTAACGGAAAGTCGCCGCCGCCCCTTGTGGAAAGCGGCGCATTGTATTATACTTAACATCAGTATCAGCGGAACCGCAACATGGTCCCGCAGAGGAGGCGGGCGCTTGATCGCCGGATATTCTGTCTGGGCCGTGCTGCTCATCTGTGCGGGTGTTTTTCTTGCCTCGGTGGTGGATGCCATCGGCGGGGGCGGCGGCCTCATTTCCCTGCCGGTCTATCTGCTGGCGGGGCTGCCCACCCATCAGGCGCTGGGCACCAATAAGCTCTCCGCCTGCCTCGGCACCGTGGCCTCCACGGTGCGGTATCTGAAAAACGGGTGCGTGGACTGGGGCCTTGCTCTGCCCAGCATCGTGCTCGCCATTGTAGGCGCCCATTTCGGCACCAGCCTGCAGCTGGCGGTGAATGAGCGGTATCTTCGCTACGTGCTCATCGCGGTCCTGCTGCTGGTCGCCGCCGTCATGCTGAAAAAGAAGGACTTTCCCGAAACGCCGGGAGAGATCGGCCGCCGGAAGCAGTGCCTCATCGTGTGGGCCTGTGCGCTGGCGGTTGGGCTTTACGACGGATTCTACGGCCCCGGAACGGGGACCTTCCTGCTCATCGCCTTCTGCCGCCTGGCGAAAATGGACCTGCCCACCGCCTCCGGAAACGTGAAGGTAGTGAACCTCTCCTCCAATGCGGGCGCGCTGGCGACCTCCCTGATGGCCGGAAAGGTGCTGGTGCCCATCGGCCTCATCGCGGCGGTCTTCGCCCTGCTGGGGCACTGGCTGGGCGCGGGCCTGATGCTGAAAAACGGTTCCAAACTCGTCACCCCCGTCATCCTCACCGTACTGACCCTGCTGCTGATCCGGATCGTGCTGGAACTGCTGGGCGTTCCGGGCTTCGGCGCGTAAGCGGGATATTTTCGATATTCAATACGATATCAGGAGGGAACACACATGGTCGATCTGGAATACTGGAAGGAAAAAGCGCTGGAATGCGGCTTCTCTCACGTGGGAACGCTGGACGTAGACACCATCGAGCTGCGCAAGGAGGCGCGGGACGCCTGCGCGGAAAACAAATGCCATAACTACGGTAAGAACTGGTCCTGCCCGCCCGGCTGCGGCACGCTGGAGGAATGCGCGGAGAAGATCCACCGCTACAAGCGCGGCCTGCTGGTGCAGACCACCGGCGAGATCGATTCGCTGGATTTCGACGGGTTCATGGAGCTGGGCAAAAATCACGGTGAGAACTTCAAGAAATTCGCGGAGCTGGTGAGCGCCGAGCTGCCCGGCGCCATGGTCATCGGTGCTTCCGCCTGCATGAACTGCGCAAAATGCACCTATCCCGACGCGCCCTGCCGCTTCCCGGACAAGCTCTCCCACCCCATGGAGGGGCTGGGCATGATCGTTTCCGACGTGTGCAAGGCCAATGACCTGAAATATTATTACGGAGCGGGGACGCTGACCTATACCGGCTGCATCCTTACAGACTGAGCGCTGCGCTTTGGGGCTTGACCCGGCGGCATATTTCGGGTATGCTGTGAGCAGGAAATAAACTGTCATCAGGAGGACAAACGATTGAAAATCGCAGTAACTTATGAAAACGGGCTGATCTTTCAGCATTTCGGCCGCACGGAGACCTTCAAGCTCTATGAAGTCGAGGACAACGTGATCATTTCCAGCGAAGTCATCGGCACCGACGGCACCGGTCATGAAGCGCTGGCGGACTTTCTCGCCCAGAAGGGCGTAGAGGTCGTCATCTGCGGCGGTCTGGGCGAAGGCGCCGAAAGCGCGCTGTATGCTGCCGGCATTCGGGTGCTGGCCGGTATCCAGGGCGAAGCGGACGCTGCCGTGGATGCGTTTCTGAACGCGGAGCTGGTCGGCACCGGCGCGAACTGCTCGGAGCACGACGGGGAGGACGGCTGCGGCGGCGATTGCGGCGGCGGCTGCGGCGGTGG
>JAZQQF010000046.1:0-7897 GCA_045628925.1 Oscillospiraceae bacterium
CGTGGAGATCGAGGAGAACAGCGAGCTGGACCTGTTGGTGGCCTACAGGCAGCACGCGGACGATGCGCGCATCCCCGCCCTCTGCGAGGAAATGAAGGCCGAGATGGGCGAAGGAAAGTATTACGGCGACCTGCTGCCCAGGATGGCGCAGTTTGGGCTGACCCTGACCGACTGGGCCGAGCAGCATCTGGGCGCCCGGAAGTACGTGGCCTTTGCCGACAAGTGCTGGCCCGCCTTCCCCGAGGCCTTCGGCTTCGAGCCCTGCTATGTAAACTCCCGTCTCGCCGCCCGGGGCATCCCCGTGGCCTGCGAGGTGGATATCTACGGTGCGCTCAGCGAGTATATCGGCGCGTGCATCTCGCAGGATGCCGTGACCCTGCTGGATATCAACAACTCCGTGCCCGCCAGCCTCTATGAGAAGGAGATCAAGGGCAAGTTCGATTACAGCCTGACCGACACCTTCATGGGCTTCCACTGCGGCAATACCCCCGCCTGCAAGCTCTGCGCCGACCGGGCCGTGAAGTTCCAGCTCATCCAGCACCGTCTGCTGGAAGCGCCGGGCAGCGAGCCCGATTTCACCCGCGGCACGCTGGAGGGCGATATCGCGCCCAGCGACATCACCTTCTTCCGCCTCCAGTGCGACAGCGAGGGCAAGCTCCGCAGCTACATCGCGCAGGGCGAGGTGCTGCCCACCGCCACCGGCTCCTTCGGCGGCATCGGCGTGTTCGCCATCCCCGAGATGGGCCGCTTCTACCGCCATGTGCTGATCGAGAAGCGCTATCCGCACCACGGCGCCGTGGCCTTCGGGCATTACGGCGCGGCCCTGTTCCGGGTGTTCCGGCTGCTGGGCGTGAAGGATATCGCCTACAACCAGCCCAAGGCCCTGCCCTACCGCACGGAGAACCCGTTCGCCTGATCGAACGCGGACTCACGCAGCACTTTTTCCGGGCTTCCCGATTCGGGAGGCCCGGTTTTTGCGTTTTTTGGCCGGTTTATGAATTTTCCGACAAATCAATCCTGCAATTTCGTGGATTTTCAGCCCGGAACCTCTTGCTTTTTTGCAGTTTTGCAGCTATAATCCTTTTCATTAAAATAAATGTGATTTCGCATCAAAATGCGCGGGGAGGATATACCATGAAAGCATTTTCCAAGAGAGCATCCGCCGTCCATGAATCCAGCACGCTGGCCGTCAGCGCACTTGCCAACAAACTGAAGGCCGAGGGAAAGGACGTTATCAATTTCGGCACCGGCGAGCCGGATTTCGATACGCCGGAAAATATCAAGGCTGCCGCCATCGCCGCCATCAACGCCGGCAAGACCAAGTATACCCCCGCGTCCGGTCTGCCCGCGCTGAAGGCCGCCATCTGCAAGCGGCTGGAAGCGGATATCGGCGTCCATTATGAATCGAATCAGATCGTCGTCGCCTCCGGCGCGAAGCACAGCATCTATATCGCCCTCTGCTCCCTGCTGGACGAGGGAGATGAGGCCATCGTGCCCGCGCCCTATTGGGTGACGTATACGGAAGCGGTCGCCATGGCGGGCGGCGTGCCCGTGGTCATCCGCACGACGAAGGAGAGCGGCTTCAAGGTCACCGCCGCGCAGCTGGAGGCGGCCATCACGCCCAAGACCAAGGTGCTGATCCTGAACAACCCCTCCAACCCCACCGGTATGTGCTACAGCGAAGCGGAGCTGCGCGCCATCTGCGATGTGTGCGTGAAGCACGACCTGTGGATTATGTCCGACGAAATTTACTACAAGCTCGTGTATGACGGGCGGCAGTTCACCAGCGTGGCCGCGCTGAGTGAGGAGATCAAGGCCCACACCATCATCGTCAACGGCGTCAGCAAGAGCTATGCCATGACCGGCTGGCGTATCGGCTACACCGCCTGCGACGCGAAGCTGGCGAAAGTCATGTCCAACTACCTGAGCCATGCCACCAGCGCGCCCAGCACCATTTCCCAGTGGGCCGCCATCGAAGCGCTGGAGGGCGACCAGACCAGCGTGGAGGAGATGCGCAAGGTCTTCGAGCAGCGCCGTACTTACATGGCCAACCGCATGAACACCTTCCCCGGCGTCAGCTGCCTGATGCCCGAAGGCGCGTTCTACGTGATGATGAACATCGACGAGCTGGTGGGGAAGACCATCGGCGGCAAGGTCATCAATGACGGCAGCGATTTCGCCATGGCGTTCCTTGAGAAGGAGAACGTGGCGCTGGTGCCCTGCGGCGGCTTCGGCGAACCCAACTACCTGCGCTGGACCTATGCGGCCAGCATGGAGGATATCACGAAGGGCCTCGACCGGCTGGAGAAGTTCCTCGCCGAATAATTTTAGAAAAATGAAGACCGCAAGCGTGGAAATCCTGTTCCGCGCTTGCGGTTTTCTGTTTGCTTCGGTATAATGGGAAAAAAGAACCTCGGGAGGTTTCACGCATGGAAGAAAAAAAGCTGACCGGCAAGCTGTATGATATACAGGGCTTCTCCGTGCATGACGGGCCGGGCATCCGCACCACCGTGTTCCTCAAGGGCTGCCCGCTGCGCTGCCCGTGGTGCCACAGCCCGGAAAGTCAGGAGTTCCCCACGGAGCTGAACTGGATGGAGATGCGCTGCGTGGGCGCGGAAGCCTGCGGCAAGTGCCTGAACGTCTGCCCGGAGGGGGCCATCAGCCTCGGCGCGAAGAAGGAATCCCTCAAGGAGGGCGTGGGCGAGATCACGCTGGTGAAGGTGGACCGGGATAAATGCAAGTCCTGCTTCAAATGCGCGGACGCCTGCCCCGAGACCGCGCTCTATCGCTGCGGCACGGAGTACACCGTGGACGAGGTCATCGACCGGGTGAAGCGGGAGATGCCCTTCTACAAGCGCAGCGGCGGCGGCGTGACCATTTCCGGCGGCGAATGCCTGTGGCAGCCGGAGTTCACGCTGGAGCTGCTGAAGGCCTGCAAGGCGCTGGGCATCCACACGGCGGTGGACACCACCGGCTACTGCAAGTGGGAGATCATTGAGCGCGTCCTGCCCTATACCGACCTGTTCCTGTTCGATTTGAAGCAGATGGACCCGGAGAAGCACAAGCGGGTCATCGGCGTGGAGAACGCGATCATCATCGAAAATGCGCGGAAGATCGCCAAGGCGGGCGGCAAGCTGCAGATCCGCATCCCCACCATCCCCATGTTCAACGATTCCCCCAGCTCCTACCGGGCCTTCGGGGAACTGATTTTGGAGCTGGGCGACGCGGTGGAGGTGGTGCAGCTGCTGCCGTATCACAACCTGGGCGTGGTGAAATGGGAGCGCCTCGGCCGCACCGGCCCGGCGCTGGAGGCCACGCCGCCCACGGAGGCGCATATGCAGGAGCTGAAGCAGCTGCTGCTGGATATGGGCGTGAAGAACGTGACGATCCATTAAAAACGTTTCCCCCATCTTCGGGTTTCCGAAGACGGGGGAATTACTGTTCGATCCGTATCCCGTAGGGGCGATTCACGAATCGCCCGCCGGTTCGGATTCGCCGGGAACGTGTGCGGAATAGCAAGATGGTGCCGCTGCCTCCGGCGGCTCCGCTTTCTTCCATTGCGGGAAGAGCGTCACCGCACGGGATCACGGCTGCGCAAGTCCGCGAACGGCCTTGCTTGCAAGTGACCCGGCGGCTCCTAATCAAATCGCACCCGCTTCGCTGGGCTGCGATTTGAAACAGGAACGGGAAAGAAGGGCAGTCAGGAAACCGAGGGTTTCCCGACACCTTTCCGAAAGGGGTTTACCCCGGTGGTCAAATCGGGGTTTGCAAACGCGCGGGGCTGAGATGCTGCGTCTCCTTCATCCTGTACGGGATGTTCCCCTCTGCGTCTCCTTCGGGTTTCTCGGGCAAAACCTGATACATCGAAATGCCTGCGGCGATGAACACGGTTTGCGGGCGCATCGTGATGCGCCCCTGCGGTCACCGGCGTTTTGAAGATCCGGGCCGAGTCCTGCGCCATGCCGGGGCGCGTTTGCAGGCCTTCCGGCAGTTTGGCGGGAAATTTCGGGAAGCTATGGCACTTTCCGAAAAATTGTGTTATCATATGACATTCCTGATCGAAAATAGGAGGAAATACAATGCGAGCAGTGATCACCGTGGTCGGCAAGGATGCAGTGGGCATTCTGGCCAAGGTTTCCGGCGTCTGCGCCAGACGCAACGCCAATATCATCGATGTGAATCAGACCGTTCTGGTGGATATCTTCACCATGGTCATGCTGGCCGAGATCGACAAGATGAACGGCGGCGTGGCGGAGCTGACCGCCGATCTGGAGGAAGTGCTGGCCGGGCAGGGCCTGACCTGCCACGTGATGCACGAGGATATCTTCCACGCCATGCACCGCATTTAAGGAGAACGGACTATGCTGAATATGCAGGAAATTCTGGAGACCGTGCAGATGATCCAGGACGAATGTCTGGATATCCGCACGATCACCATGGGCATCAGCCTCATCGACTGCGCCGACAGCAACCTGATCTCCTCCTGCCGCAAGGTCTATGACAAGATCACCCGGAAGGCGGAGCGGCTGGTGGCGGTGGGCGAGGAGATCAGCCGGAATTACGGCATCCCCATCATCAACAAGCGCGTGGCGGTGACCCCGGCGGCCATTTTGGCGGGCGTCAGCGGCGGCGACCCGGTGGAGTACGCCCGCACGCTGGACAAGGCGGCCAAGGCCGTGGGCGTGAACTTCATCGGCGGCTACAGTGCGCTGGTGCAGAAGGGCTTCTCCGCGGGCGACGAGGCGCTCATCGAATCCATCCCCCGCGCCATGGCGGAAACGGAGCTGGTCTGCTCCTCCATCAACGTGGGCAGCACAAAGGCCGGCATCAATATGGACGCGGTGGCCCGCATGGGCCGCATCGTCAAGGAGACCGCCGCCAACACGGCGGACCGGCAGTCGATCGGCTGCGCGAAGCTGGTGGTGCTGTGCAATGCGCCGGAGGACAACCCCTTCATGGCGGGCGCCTTCCACGGCGTGGGCGAGCCGGACTGCGTCATCAACGTGGGCGTTTCCGGGCCGGGCGTGGTGCGCGCCGCGCTGCACCGGCTGGGCAAGAACGCGCCCATCCACGAGGTGGCGGACATGGTGAAGCGCACCGCCTTCAAGATCACCCGCATGGGCCAGCTGGTGGGCGCGGAGGCCAGCAAGGAGCTGGGCGTGCCCTTCGGCATCATCGACCTGAGCCTTGCGCCTACCCCTGCCGTGGGCGACAGTGTGGCCCACATTCTGGAGGAGATGGGCCTTGAGCAGTGCGGCGGACCGGGGACGACGGCCTGCCTCGCCCTGCTGAACGACGCGGTGAAGAAGGGCGGCGTGATGGCCTCCGGCCGCGTGGGCGGCCTCAGCGGCGCGTTCATCCCCGTGAGCGAGGACGCCGGCATGATGGACGCTGCCCGCTCCGGCGCGCTGAGCATCGAAAAGCTGGAGGCCATGACCTCCGTCTGCAGCGTGGGCCTCGATATGATCATGCTCCCCGGCGACACCACCGCTGAAACGATCTCCGGCATCATCGCGGATGAGGCCGCCATCGGCATGGTGAACCAGAAGACCACCGCCGTCCGCGTCATCCCCGCCGTGGGCTACGGCGTGGGCGACGAGCTGAATTTCGGCGGGCTGCTGGGCGGCGGCCCGGTGATGCCCGTGAGCCGCTTCAGCCCGGACGTGATGATCCACCGCGGCGGCTATATCCCCGCCCCCATACAGAGCCTGAAAAACTGAACAGAGAAACGAAACATGGGCGCGCTGCAAACGTGATCTGCAGCGCGCCCTGCTTTTTTGGCGCAGACCGTAGGGGCGATTCACGAATCGCCCGTCCGGCTGGCTGGTCACACTGAATCGCCCGCGACACGCTCGCGGAGATTCCCGACCATCAAAAAAGGACTGCTGCAGATTTTCATCTTGCAGCAGTCCCGTATTTATGAGATTTCAGCTTACGCGAACAATGCGGGGAACAGCTGGAAATAGAGCCTGATGACCCACGATTTCGCCACCGCCGCCGCGCTCAGGGGGCCGCCGTCGGCGCTCAGGTCGGGCAGCAGGTGATAGCCGAGCCAGAGCAGCAGACCCGCCAGCAGGATGCCGGAAACGAACCCCAGCACCGCGCCCAGCAGACGGTTGACGTTTTTGATGATGGGCAGCTTCCGGATGACCGGGTCCAGCACCCCGTCGAAAATGAGCTTCACCACCACGTAGATGATGGCCGCGGCCAGCAGGAACAGCAGCCATTCGCTGAGCCGCTGAGAGATCAGCTCCGCAGCGGCGCTCACGGCGGAATCCAGCGCTTCGCCCGCCCGCGTGGTCACGTTCTCGGCGATATTCACCTTGAGGAAGGCGGGGAGCTGCGCGTTTTTCAGGATCTCCGTCAGGTTTTCCAGCAGGTCGGAAAGGCCGAGGCTTTCCCGCGCGTGGGTCAGCAGGTCGGTGATCTTCGGGAGCAGGAGGTTCGAGACCTTATCCGCGAAGCTGTCCCGCACGACGCGGCCGCCGATGATGGCGCAGACGAGGGACGCAAGCCCGCCCAGCCGCTTCACGACGCCCTGCTGCCGCCCCTGCAGGACTTTCCACAGCAGGATGAGAAGGATCGCAATATCAATGATGAGTGTCCAGTTCATACTATTCATGATACCTCGCTTTCCCGGCGGCGGAGCGCCGGAAAGGATCAGGCAAATACGGTGCGCTTGAGGCTGTCAAATTCCTCATTGATCCAGCGGGTGTGCTCCAGCCGCACCGGATCCTTCTCGCCGAAGGTGAAGGTGCCCATCCAGACATAGCCGCCGTCGGACGCCATGAGCTTCAGCCAGTCGCGCACGGTCTCGCGCACTTCTTCCTCACTCTTTTCCGGGTTCATCAGCTCGGCAGTGCTGAAGCCGCCCACGACGGCCAGCTTGTTGCCGTGCTTTTCCTTCAGACGCTTGAAATCGTTCTGGGGCTGGGCTTCCCACGCTGCGAAGTTGCATTCCACGAAATCGTCGATCAGGGGATCTGCGGCGCCGCAGCAGTGCAGCTGGCTGGGGATTCCCGCATCGGTGAAGACCTCCACATAGCGCTTCCAGCTGGGCATGAACAGTTCTTCAAACATCTCCTTGCTCACGAAGGGGGCGCGGGCGGTGCAGATATCGTCCGGTAGCCACAGGCAGTCGGGCTTATAATACTTGATGATGTTCTTGGCCACGCCGATCTGGTAATCGCAGATGGTCTCCATCATGTCCTTGACTTCCTCGGGATATTCATAGCAGGCCAGCAGGCCCTCGGTGAAGCCCATGAAGTTGATGAGGCCGTGGAAGAAGCCGGTGACGGAGTCGGGCATGATGAGCAGCTGGCTGCGGTCATACTTCGCAAGGTCGTCCTTCGCGGCCTTTTCCCAATCCACGTCGCTCCAGTCGGGGATCTTCACGATGTCGCGCCATTTGGTGATATCGTCGATCATAAAGCAGCCGGGCTTGGGAATGAAGCCCATGGAGAAGCCGGATTCCTTACTGACGACGTATTCCACGCCGAAATAGTCGAAGCCGCTCAGGTCGGGATTACGGTTTTTGCGCAGCGGCCCGGGCATTACCATGGCATAGCGGGCAAGGGGGATCTCTTCGGGTATCTGGCGGTTCAGCACGCGCAGATAGTTTTCATTATTGGTCAGCATGGGGTCCACCTCATTTACTTATTTTATTGGCCCTATTGTAACACGCCGCCCCCCGCCGCGCAAGGTTTTTGCACGTCTTTCCGCCGTTTCCGGGAAGAAAAATCGGAGCGCCGCGCAAAGCGATTTGGAAATAAATACCTTTTAATGTAAAAAACTTGGTTTTTCTTACGGATAATTCTTGACAAGCGCGGCGGATGACCCTATAATGTGCAGGTGTTTTTGTTGTATTTAGAATCCGGAACACTTGGAAACTTTGCGA
>JAZQQF010000047.1:0-11149 GCA_045628925.1 Oscillospiraceae bacterium
TCTACAGCGTTTCCTCTGCCTTCCCCGTGGAGCCGGACGGGTATTCCGACGCATACGCGGAAGCGCTCCTTGCCCCGTATGCGGACGGAGCCATACCAGAGGGGGAGAAGGTCAACATCGTTTCCTTTATGCTGGAAGCCTTCAGCGATCTGTCCGACTGGGACATCCCCGGTCTGTCCGATGAGGTCTATGCCGCCTATCACGCCCTCGAAGCCGAGAGCCTGCACGGAACGCTGATCGACAATATCTTCGCGGGCGGAACGGTGAACACCGAACGCTGCTTCCTCACCGGCAGCGGCATCGTGGACAATTACCGCAAGAACTCCAATTCCTACGTGTGGGATCTGCGGAATCAGGGCTACACCACGGGCGGCAACCACCCCTGCTATAACTGGTTCTACAACCGCCGGAACATCAACAGCTATCTGGGTTTTGAGAGCTACGATTATCTGGAGGAACGCTACGGCGCGATGGTAAACGGCGGCATCGCGCTGGACAACGTGTTTCTACCGGAGGTGACACGTCTGCTGCTGGAGGAATTCGAGACCGGCGGCCCCAGCTTTACCTTCAACCTCACTTATCAGGGCCACGGGCCTTACAGCACCAGCACCCTCTATTTCGGCGAGTGGATGGAGAACGTGGGCTATTCAGACTATGATCTGGCCATCATGAACAACTATTTCGGTTCCGTGCATGACACCGGCGAGCGCCTCAGCACGATGGCGGACGCTTTCCGGGAATGCGAGGAGCCCATCGTTCTCATCATCTTCGGCGACCACAAGCCCTGGTTCGGCGACGCAAACTCCGTCTATCAGGCGCTGCATATCAATCTGGACACCGCGACGGAGGAGGGCTTCTATAACTACTACTCCACCAGTTATCTCATTTGGGCGAACGACGCGGCGAAGGAAGTGCTGGGCTGCGACTTCTGCGGTGAAGGCCCCACCATCAGCCCCAGCTTCCTCATGAACCTGCTCTATCAGCAGTGCGGCTGGACCGGCAGCGCATATATGCAATATACCGACACAGTGATGGCCCAGCTGCCCGTCATCACCTCCAACGGATTCTACGTGACCGCCGACGGCACCTTTACCAAGACCCTGACGCCGGAGCAGGAAAAGCTGGTGTCGGATTTCCGCATCGTCGATTACTGGTATCGGCATCATTTTCAGGAGCCCTGATATGGAGATCTGCACCTGTGCTTCACCGGTGGGCGATCTGCTGCTGGCGGCGGAGGACGGCGCGCTCTGCGGCCTTTGGCTGAGAGATCAGAAGTATTTCGGCAGTACGCTCGCACCCCGCCCTGTTCAAAACCCGTTTAACCCCGTTTTCCTTTCAGCCGAGAACTGGCTGGATCGTTACTTCGATGGGGAGAAACCCGAGATCGGAGAACTGCCTCTCGCGCCGAAGGGCAGCGCGTTCCGGCAGCAGGTCTGGCAGCTTCTGTGCGAGATCCCCTACGGCGAGACCGTGACCTACGGTGCGCTGGCTTCGGAGCTTGCATCCCGTCTCGGGCGGGAGACCATGTCCGCGCAGGCCGTCGGCGGTGCAGTGGGACACAATCCCATTTCCATCATCATCCCCTGCCACCGCGTTGTAGGGGCGGACGGCAGCCTCACAGGCTATGCGGGCGGCATTCAGAAGAAGCTCTTTCTCCTGCGGCACGAAGGCGCTTCAGTGGAGCGGCTATACGTTCCCGAAAAAGGCACCGCGCTTTAGGCTTTCGCCCGCGCAGCAGAAAATCACGCATTCCGCACCGGAACCGCTTTACAAAATTTCGTCTCTGTATTATAATCCAAGCAGACAAACACCTGTCGCAATCCAACGTATATTTTTATGAGGAGGTCAATCTCATGCAGGAAGTTTATGAATTTCTGAAGAAGGCCGGCACCTACTATCTGGCCACCGTCGAGGGCGATCAGCCCCGCGTGCGTCCCTTCGGCACCGTCAACATTTTCGACGGCAAGCTCTACATCCAGACCGGCAAGATCAAGCCCTGCTCCAAGCAGATGGCTGCCAACCCCAAGGTCGAGATCTGCGCGTTCACCGCTGGCCAGTGGGTCCGCATCGCCGCCAAGGCCATCAACGACGACCGTCTCGAGGCCAAGGAGAGCATGCTGGATGCGTATCCCAACCTGAAGGGCCAGTACAAGGCCGATGACGACAACACCCAGGTCCTCTACCTGCAGGATGCCGTCGCCACCTTCTCTTCCTTCGGCGGCCCCAGCCGTGAAGTGAAGTTCTGAGTTCACAGAGAAAACCCTCCTGACTTCGGTCAGGAGGGTTTTTCATATTCACTTCTTCCCTGCTTTCCGCAGCGCCCACAACGCCAGCGACAGCAGCCACGTGGCCACCAGCATCAGCGGTGCGCTCACAAACCACATACCGCCCATATTAAAGCCATAGAAGTCATACCAGCCGCCCTTCCACGGGCCGACGATGATGACCTCATAGAAGTACACTGCCCCGTAGATCAGCGTGGGCAGGACGCAGAGGAAGGTCGTGCGGAACCGCAGCTTCGGCTTCCGCTCCATCAGGATGAACGACAGCATACTCAGCAGCGGCGAGATCAGATGCATAAACAGGTTCGCGCCCGCAAACATGGCCCCGTAGCCCATCATGGGACCGAGGAACAGCACAACGGTGAAGAACGTCACGCCCACCGCAACGGCGCCGATGGCTTTCATCGTCATCACCCACGCGGGTGGTTCCTTCCCGCTTTTCAGCCCGGCGATCTGCCAGATGAGCAGCAGCAGCGATACCGCCGCCGCGAGGATATTGGAATCCACCGTGAAATAATGGAAGCAGTAGCTCCCCATGCCGGTCATATTCCCCTCTCCGCCGGTGACGAAAAAGCTGCGGACGGAATACACCGTCAGCACGATCACCAGCAGATTGCAGAGCATGGAAAGGTATTTTGCCGCGCCGTTCGTTTTTTTCTCTTCGGTCATCGTTATCCCTCGTTTCTCTTTGCTCGATGATACAGGCAGCAGCGGCCCCTGTCAAGTCCGCTGTGCATAAACAGCCGAAAACCGCGCATACTGAGCACAAATCCCCATCAGGAGGAATGAAAATGCGCGAAGAAGACACGATCAAACTGTTGCGGGAGTGCGACGCGGGCGTGAAGATGGGCGTCGCCTCCATCAAAGAGGTGCAGGGTTTCGTGCGGAATGAGCAGTTCCGCGACCGGCTGGACGCCTGCCGCACCGCACATGAATCGCTGGGTAACGAGGTTCAGGCGCTTCTGGAGCAGAAGCACGATGAAGGCAAGGAACCGAATCCGGTGGCCAAGGGCATGAGCTGGATCAAGACCAACGTGAAGCTCAGCTTCAATGAGTCGGATCACACCATTGCCGACCTGATGACCGACGGCTGCAACATGGGCGTCAAATCCCTGAACCGCTATCTGAACGAATACGAACACGCCGACGAGCGCTCCAAAGACATCGCCCGCCGCCTCAGCTCGCTGGAGGAACAGCTCACCGAGGATATCCGCCCTTATCTCTGATCGCAGCGCAGGCAGGTCATCCTGCCTGTTTTTTATCGGATGCGTTCCAGCAGCGAGGCCGGGATCTCCGGGATCGCGCCCAGCTGCGTGACCACGTAGTCGCTGAGCAGAACGCCCCGATCCAGCGCTTCCCCGATGCTTTGCCCGTTCAGATAATTCCACGCAAAGCAGGCGGAAAAGCTGTCCCCCGCGCCGACGGCGGAAACGAGCGTGCTTTCCGGCTTCGCGGAGCGGATAATCTCGCCGCGAAACGTATCATATACGCAGGCCCCGTCCCTGTCCAGCGTCATCAGGATCAGGCGAAGCTGCGGATACGTCTCCGCCAGCGAACGCATCAGCGCTTCCCCGTCCTTCTGCTCCGGCAGCAGGCCAAATTCCGCAAAGCAGCCCGCTTCCTCCCGGCTGATTTTCAGGATCGTCGCCCATGCAAGGCTCTCCGCCAGCACTTCCCGGGAGATGAACGGCCTGCGCACGTTGATATCCACGAATATTTCCCGGAACCCGCCGGACTTTGCCAGCTGCGCCGCCGTGCGGGCGGAAACGGTACTTCGGCGCGCCAGCGTTCCCAGATACAGCAGGTCGGCCTGCACCGGCTCCGCGGGAACGGGGATCGCGTCATAGGCCACGTTTTCCAGCAGCTGATATCGGGGCATCCCGTCCTCCCCCAGCGTGACCTGACAGGCGCCGGTGGGAAGATCGGATTCCACGGTGAGCGCATCGTTTACCCGCAGCTTCCGGATCTCTGACCGTGCTGCCGTTCCGAGCGCATCACGCCCCACGGCGGAGCAGAATGCCGCTTCCCCGCCCAGCGCGGCAAAATGCGCCGCGAAATTGAAGGGCGCGCCGCCAATGGTCTTTTCTTCCCCGAAAACGTCCCACAGGACCTCACCGAATACCAATGCCTTTGCCATTGTTCCGCCTCCCGAATGATTCTGACCGCAGTATAGCAGAGTGCGGTCGAAGATGCAAAGAATTTCATGCTTCCGGTCGATTCGTCTTTACAAATGAATGATATTGCGTTAAACTGAATCAAAATCTTGGATATGAGGCTGAAAACATGAAAACTCTGGGATATTATAATGGCAGGTTCGACGAAGCAGATCAGATGATGGTACCCATGAACGACCGCGTCAGCTATTTCGGCGACGGGGTCTATGACGCGGGCCCCTGCCGGAATTACCATATCTTCGCGCTGGATGAACACGTGGACCGCTTTTTCGGCAACGCGGCCAAGCTGGAGATCCGGATGCCCATCACGAAAGAGGAACTGAAGAAGCTCCTCTCCGAGCTGGTATTGAAGCTGGATTCGCCCGACCTGTTCGTGTATTATCAGGTCACCCGCGGCACCGGGATGCGCAACCACGTTTTTACCGAAGGTCCCGGCAATCTGTGGATCATGATGAAGCCCGCGTCGATCTCCGACGGGACGAAGCCCATCCGGCTCGTCACCACGGAGGATACCCGCTTCTTCCACTGTGATATCAAAACGCTGAACCTCATCCCCTCCGTCATGGCCTCCGAGAAGGCGAAGCGCGCCGGTGCAGATGAATGTATCTTCTATCGTCCCGGCGGCCGGGTGACGGAATGCGCCCACAGTAACGTCCATATTCTGAAAGGCGGTGAGCTGTGGACCGCGCCGACCGACAATCTCATTCTTCCCGGCATCGCCCGGAAGCATCTTATCAAGGCCTGCAAAACGATGGACGTAACGGTGCGTGAGGAGGCCTATTCGCTGGATACGCTGATGGATGCCGACGAAGTGCTGGTCACCAGCTCCAGCAACCTTTGCCTCCGCGCCATCGAGGTAGACGGAAAGCCCGTCGGCGGCAAGGACCCGGATACTTATGAAAAGCTGCGTACGGAGGTCCTGCGGGAGTTCCTCGCGGCGACAGACTGAGATAATAGCCGAATCCCCTGCGGACTTTGCCGCAGGGGATTTTTCTGAATATTCACAATAAAAGAACCCGCCGAACGAATCGGCGGGCTTTTGGAGGTGACACCCAGATTTGAACTGGGGAGTGAAGGTTTTGCAGACCTTTGCCTTACCACTTGGCTATGTCACCGTAACGGCAGGTCATAATATAGCACATTATTCCCCGCCGGTCAAGTCTTTTTTACGAAAGCATGGAGAAAAATTCTTCTTCCGAAATGACGCGGACGCCAAGCGCTTCCGCCTTGGTGAGTTTACTGCCCGCGTTCTCCC
The DNA here is from genome assembly GCA_045628925.1 of Oscillospiraceae bacterium. GTDB lineage: Bacteria > Bacillota > Clostridia > Oscillospirales > Oscillospiraceae > UBA1774. Next base: position 5,712 of record JAZQQF010000047.1, read on the forward strand.
CCGCGACCACCAGCGTCGTCTTTTTGGAGACGCTGGACGATGCCTTTCCGCCGAAGCTCTGGATCTTCGCCTCCGCCTCGCTGCGGGTCATGAGGCTGAGCGTACCGGTCAGTACGAAGGTCATACCGGCAAACCGGTCGTCCGCCGTCTCCTCCGTGCTTTCCATGCTGACGCCCGCATCTTGGAGCCGCCGCAGCAGATGCCGGGACTGCGGTGCGCGGAACCACGCGGCGATATACTGCGCCGTGACCGGGCCGATATCCTCCACGCCGGTCAGATTTTCCTCGTCCGCCGCCATGAGCGCTTCCATGCTGCCGTATTTCATCGCCAGCGTCCTCGCGGCGGAAGAGCCCACCTGCCGGATGCCCAGCGCATAGAGCACCCGCGCCATGCCTGCCGATTTGGAGTTTTCAATGGCTGTCATCAGATTCTCCGCCGACTTCTGCCCCATCCGCTCCAGCGCCGCCACCGGCTCCGCCGTGAGCGCATAGATATCGGCCGGAGAACGCACAAGCGAAGCGTCCACCAGCGCCTGCACCAGATTGGGGCCGAGACCTTCGATGTCCATCGCGTCCTTGGAGGCGAAATGGGTCAGATTCCGCACCAGCTGCGCGGGGCACTCCACGCCCGTGCAGCGGATGGCCGCCCCGTCCTCATCCCGGGAGACAGCCGCGCCACAGACCGGGCAGGTCTCCGGCAGGAAATATACCTTCGTGTCCGCCGGGCGCTTTTCCATAACGACACCCAGCACCTCCGGGATGATCTCCCCCGCCTTGCGGATGCGCACGGTATCGCCGATGCGGATATCCTTCTCGGTAATGAAATCCTGATTGTGCAGCGTCGCGTTGCTTACCGTGGTGCCCGCCAGCCGCACTGGCTCCACCACGGCCTTCGGTGTCAGAACGCCCGTGCGTCCCACCTGCACGACGATATCCTTCACGACGCTCTCTTTTACTTCCGGCGGATATTTGAACGCTACGGCCCATCTGGGGGCCTTGGCGGTGCTTCCAAGCGTCTCCCGGTCGGACAGGCGGTTCAGCTTGATGACCGCGCCGTCGATACCGTAGTCGTAAGTCTCCCGCTCTTCACCGATCTCCCGCACGCGCTCGATGCAACTTTCCGCGTCCGTCCGGATGGCGTGCGGGATCGTGGGAAAACCAAGCTCCCGCAGCCACGAAAGCGTCTCGCTGTGGGTCTCGAAGCGCTTCCCCTCCGCCAGCTGCACGTTGAAAATGAGGATATCCAGCTTCCGGGCGGCGGTCACCTTCGGATCCAGCTGACGCATGGCCCCGGCGGCGGCGTTGCGGGGATTTGCCAGCAGTTTTTCCCCGTTTTCCTCCCGCGCCGTATTCAGCTCTTCAAACACGCTTTTGGGCATGAAGACCTCGCCGCGGACGATGAGCGTCTTCGGCGCGTTTTTCAGCGTTTTCGGAATGCTTTTGATGGTTTTCAGATTTTCCGTAACGTCCTCGCCTACGCGCCCGTCGCCCCGGGTCGCGCCCTTGACGAAGACGCCGTTTTCATAAAACAGCGCCATGCTCAACCCGTCGATCTTCGGTTCAACGGTGTATTCCCGGGTGACCTCCTCCTGCTCCATTTTCGAGCAGAAATCCGTCAGCTCGCCCTCGGAAAACACGTCGTTCAGGCTTTCCAGCGGAACGGGATGCGGCACCGGCGCGAAGCCCTTGGCCACGTGGCCCATGACCTTCTTTGAAGGCGATTCCGGGTCGTCCTCCTCCGGATGCCTCGCCTCCAGCTCCCGCAGTCGGCGCATCAGCGCATCATACTCCGAATCCTCGATGGTAGGCGCATCCTCGTCGTAATACCGGCGGCTGTGCTCGATCAGCTCCGCACGCAGTTTTCTCAGTTCGGTGATCTCGTCCATCTTCCGTTCCTTCCCAAAGGGACTTACGACAGAATGTCATACTGTTCCAGCGCCTCGTCCCAGTTATCATCGCTTTCAAAATACATATAGCTTTCCGGCACCCGGCCCAGCAGAACGGTCTCCGCTACGGTCACGGTGTCGGCAACGTCCGCCGTGACGGTGCTGCCGGGGATCAGCACATACACGGTCGCCTGCACCTCCAGCAGCAGCCGGTGCAGGGTCTGATTGATGCCCGCGTGGGTGAAGCTGCTCACCAGCTGAACGTCCAGCGCCGCGACGGAGAGGATGCGCACCGGAATTTCCGGCCCCAAACCCGAAAGCAGCGGCGTGCCCAGCAGATTTCCGAGGGGAACGGACAGATCTGCCGTTCCCGGCTCCGTCAGGCGCTGGATGATCTCCGCCGTCAGCTCCGATTGCAGGCGGTTCACCTGCACCATATCCGCTACCGCGGCGGTCACCAGCCCGTCTGCGTCCTTTTCCAGCTGCACGAGCCGCGCATAGTCCAGCTCCCCCGCCGCCATCTTTTCCGCGACCGTGAGCTGGATCGCCTGCAGGGCAGCGTTTCCGGCCGACGTGACGGCCAGATCCCGCAGCAGCGGGTCGAGCCTTGCGCGCAGCAGCAGCCACAGAAGCAGGACCCCCGCCAGTATCAGCAGCAGGCCGAAGCCCCTGCGCCTTCGCAGCTTTCCATTCACTTTCCGCAAAGCGAATCCCTCCGCCGATATTCTATGCCGCCGGAGGGTCATCTTTTCTTATTTCAGCAGTTCTTCCGCAGCCATGCGGATACCCAGCTTGCCGGATTCCCACGTGAGGCCGCCCTGCAGATAGGCACGGTAAGGCGGCGTCATGGGCCCGTCGCAGCTCAGCTCGATGCTGGAGCCCTGAATGAAGGCTCCTGCCGCCATGATGACGGGATTTTCATAACCGGGCATATCCCATGCCTCCGGGGTCACGTAGCTGTCCACCGGGCTGTAGTGCTGGATGCCGCCGCAGAACTTTTTCAGCAGTTCCCCGTCGCCGAAATCCACGGACTGGATGATATCGCTGCGCTTGGCGTCCCACGCCGGGAAGGTAACGAAGTCCAGCTTTTCCAGCAGTGACGCGGCATAAACTGCTGTTTTCAGCGCCTGCGCCACGATGTGCGGGGCCATAAAGAAGCCCTGAAACAGGCTGCGGTTGTTTCCCAGCGAAGCGCCGACCTCACCGCCGATGCCCGGCACGGTGAGGCGGAAGGCCGCAGCCTCCACCAGCTCCGCTTTCCCGGCAATGTAGCCGCCCATGGGAGCCAGCCCGCCGCCGGGATTCTTGATGAGGCTGCCGGCCAGCAGGTCGCCCTTCGGTCCCTCGGTCTCCACAAATTCGCCGTAGCAGTTATCCACCACGCAGGCCGCGGCCGGGTTCACTTCCTTCACCCGCCGGATGATCTCGTTGATGGCCGCCACACTCAGCGCGGGCCGCGCCGTATAGCCCCGGCTTCTTTGGATGAATACTTCCTTCACCTTCGGGTCCGCTGCCGCGAGGGCGATGGCGTCGTAGTCCGGCGTCCCGTCCGGCTTCAGCTCCACGGCGTCGAAGCCGATGTCGTAGCTTTTCAGGCTGCCGGGCTGCTCATCATGCACGCCCAGCGCGCTCCACAGGGTATCATAAGGAAGGCCCGTGGCGCAGAGCAGCGTGTCGCCCGTGCGCAGGGGCGCAAAGATCGCGCAGGTGATGGCATGGGTGCCGTTCACGAAGCCGAGCCGCACCAGCGCCTTTTCTGTTCCGAATACCTGCGCCCAGATCTTATCCAGCGTCTCCCGCCCGATATCATCATATCCGTAGCCCGTGGATCCGGCGAAGCAGGCTTCGCTCACCCGGTTTGCCCGGAAGGCTTCCAGCACGCGGCGGGTATTCTCCTCCGCGACCCGGTCGATCTCACGGAATATTGGCTGTATCCGCGCCTCCGCCTCTGCGGAAATCGCGTCCATCTGTTTCTGTTCCATGTTTCTCTCCTGCCGGTGACGCGCCTCAGAGGGCGTTCACCAGTTCCTTGAAGCGGTTGCCCCGCTCCTCAAAGTTCTTAAACTGATCGAAGGAGGCGCTTGCCGGACTGAGCAGAACGATCTCGCCAGCCTTCGCCAGCTGCGCGGAGATCTGAACCGCCTCTGCGAAATTCGCCGCGTCCACGATCTCCGGGTGCTTCCCCGGCGCGGCCAGCACGGACGCGCGGATCTTCTCCGCCGTTGCGCCGCAGAGCACCAGCACCCGCACATCCCGGCAGATCAGCGGCCCCAGATCGTCATAGGGAATGTGCTTATCATAGCCGCCTGCGATGAGGATCATGCTCCGACCTGCCAGCGCTTTCAGGCCCGCCGCCGTGCGCGAAGGGCTGGAAGCGATGGAATCGTTGATATATTCCACGCCGTCCTTCGTGCGTACCGGTTCCAGCCGGTGCGCAACGCCCTGAAATTCTCCCGCGACCTTGCGGCAAACGTCCTTCCCCACGGTATCATACACGGCGCACATAGCCGCCATGAAGTTCTCCACATTGTGCAGGCCCGGCAGGCGAAGCTCGCTGCGCCTGAGGATGGGTTCCCCGCAGTAATACACGGTCTCCCCGTCGAAATACGCGCCCTCCGGCTGGGGCGAAGTCATGCTGAACCAGCGGACACGGCCCACGGCGTGCTTCGCAAAAGCGGCGGAACCGGGATCGTCCGCGTTCAGCACCAGCAGATCCTCCGGCTGCTGGCCGAGGAAGACGTGCTTTTTCGCCTCCGCGTATTCCTCCAGCCCGGTATGCCAGTCCAGATGGTTCGGGCGCACGTTGGTCACCACGGCGACCCTTGCCCGCCCGGTGATGGTCATCAACTGGAAGGAGCTGAGCTCCAGTACCGCCGCATCTCCGGCTTCCATGGCCGGGCTGTCCGCCAGCAGCGGATGGCCGATATTGCCGCCAAGCCAGACACGCTTCCCCGCTTCTTTCAGAAACTCGGAGATCAACGTCGTGGTGGTGGTCTTCCCGTCCGACCCGGTCACGGCGAAGATCGGGCAGGGACACAGGTCAAAGAACGCTTCCATCTCGCTGGTGAGCACCGCGCCCGCCTTGCGCCTGATCTTATCCGGGCGGATGCCGGGGGTGCGGAAAATGACGTCCTCGGTCAGATCATCTAAGTACCCTTCCCCGGAGATCGTTTTCGCGCCGGGGATGTCCGGCAGCTGGCCCTTGTCGCGCACCGTCACGTCCACGCCCACGTCCGTCAGGCATTTCACCAGCGGACGGTTTGAAACGCCGTAGCCCAGTACGGCGACCTTTTTATTCTGAAGTCCCTGCAGGTATTCCTGTAAATTCATCGTATCATCTCCTAATTCGGTGAGGAATATTATATTCTTTCCCGGCGCAGATTTCAACATTCAATCCCGAATCTGCCTTGACAGATACGTGTATTGAGAATAAAATAGCCCGCGTGAGCAAACAGGGCAGTCGCGCGGCCAACGCGAAAGCGTGTCCGTGAGGAAAGTCCGGGCTGCATAGGGCGAGGATAACGGCTAACGGCCGCCGAAGGCGACTTCAGGA
>JAZQQF010000048.1:0-15702 GCA_045628925.1 Oscillospiraceae bacterium
TGGCCTCCGACTTCAGGAGGGTGACAATGATACGGGCGCCGGAAGCACCGACAGGATGTCCGATGGCGAGAGCGCCGCCATTGACGTTGACCTTGTTCATGTCAAAGCCGAGCTCGCGGGCAACAGCGATGGACTGTGCGGCGAAGGCTTCGTTAGCCTCGACGAGGTCGATGTCCTCGATGGTGGCACCGATCTTCTCCATGGCCTGACGGGAAGCGGGAACCGGGCCGGTACCCATGATCTTCGGGTCAACACCACCCTGGCCCCAGCTGACGAGCTTGGCCATGGGCTTCAGCCCCAACTTCTCAACGGCCTCAGCGGAGGCGAGGACGACGGCGGCAGCGCCGTCATTGATACCGGAAGCGTTGCCGGCGGTGACGCGCAGGCTGCCATCGGTCTCCTTCGGCTCACACTTGGCGGCGGCGAAGGTGTCAACGACAGTGCCGCCATCGGCGACGAACTTGTTGTCAGCGGAGAGCTTGAAGGCGCCTTTCAGCTTGCCCATCTTCTCACGGTTGGGGTCCTTCTGGGGGAACTCGTCTTCCACGAAGTCGATGATATCCTTCTTCACGCGCACGGGCACGGCGACGATCTCATCCTTGAACTTGCCGGCCTCAAACGCGGCCTTGTAGCGTATCTGAGAGGTATAGCCGAAGTCGTCCAGCTCTTCACGGGTGATGCCCCAGATGTCGCAGACGTTCTCGGCGGTGGTGCCCATGTGGTAGTTGTTGAACGCATCCCACAGGCCGTCCTTCACCATGGTGTCCACGAGGCCGGTATTGGCCTGCGCGACGTCCATCTTCTTGCCGTAGCGCATATCGGGGAGGGCATAGGGCGCGGCGGACATATTCTCCATACCACCGGCGACGATGATCTCCGCATCGCCCGCGGCGATGGCGCGGCTGGCTTCGATGACGGCTTTCAGACCGCTGCCGCAGACCATGCTGACGGTGTAGGCGGGCACGGCCACGGGCACGCCGGCCTTGACGGCGGCCTGACGGGCGGGGTTCTGACCCAGACCGGCGGCGAGGGTGCAGCCCATCATGACTTCGTCCACGTTGGCAGCGTCCACACCGGCGCGCTTCAGCGCTTCCTTGATGACGATGGCGCCCATCTCAGGGGCGGGGGTGTTCTTCAGGGTGCCACCCATGCTGCCCACGGCAGTACGGCAGCAGTTGACCAGATAAATATCTCTCATGGGAATCTCCTCCTAAAAGTATATGGTTCGTAAAGATTTAACTTATTTACTATATACCCTTCCGCCCGGAATTGCAATCCCCGGCGGGGGAATTTCAAGGCTTTACCGCCCGCGTTGCCCAGAAAGTAGGGATGTTGTGCGCGTGCAGGTTGCCGCGGCCGTTGGTATCTCCGAAAACGTCCGTCAGAAGGAACCCGGCTTGCAGCTGGCCGCCGATCTGCTCCTCGATGGTGTGGCTGAACTGCACGCCGTCCCCCGCGGCCTGCATCTCAGCCAGCAGCGCCGGGTCGCGGAGCGGGTCGAAGGGGAGGGTATATTTGAAGACCGTCTCCGTTTCCTCGTCAAAGACGAAGTTGAGACCGTTGTCCAGCCCCGCCAGCAGTGCGCCGCCGGGCTTCAAAATGCGATAGCACTCCTTCCAGATGGGCAGCACATCCGCCACATAGCAGTTGGAGACCGGGTGGAAGATGAGGTCAAATTCCCCGTCCGCGAAGGGGAGCGGCTTCGTCATGTCCGCCCGGAGGATGCGGATGGGGTAGCCCTCCCGCTCCGCGACCAGCCTTTCGCTGCGGAGCTGGGCTTCGGAATAGTCCAGCACCGTGCAGTCCGCGCCCAGCGCGGCGAAAACGGGCATCTGCTGCCCGCCGCCGGAGGCGAGGCCCAGCAGCTTCTTTCCCCGCAGGTCTCCGAACCATTCGTGGGGGACGGGCTTCGTCGGCGTGAGCAGCACGTCCCACTGGCCGCCGAGCGCTTTCACATAGGTCTCATGGTCGATGGGCTTTCCCCATTCCCAGCCCTCCGCCACCCAGCGGTCGATGGTCTCCGCGTTGACATCGGTATAGCTTTTTTCCAATGCGTTACTCCTTGGGTAAAGTATCCATGCTGGCGGTGAAGCCTTTCGTCAGGCCTTTGGCGGCGAACTTCTCGCCCCATTTTCCGGCCGGACAATAACTCAGACAGCGCCCGCAGTACCAGCTGGGCGTGTCCTGAATGCCCATGTCCAGCTGGGCCATGCTTTTCAGCGCCGGGGTCATTTCGGGAACGGTGGCATTTTCGTCCACGTAGTCTTCCTTCGCCCCGTACTTTTTCAGCATCTTATGCTCCACCAGATAGCATTTCGCCATGTCCACGTGACAGTACCGGAACTCACGGTCGCCCATCTTCACGATGCGCGGGGGCTTCTCCGGATCGTCGAAGCGGCTCAGCGCGCCGGAGGGGCAGACCTTCGTGCAGATGCCGCACTTTTCCGGATTGCAGAGCTGCGGCCCGTGATAGAGCGGATCCGGCTCCAGCTCGGCGGTGGTGAGAATGGCGCCGAAGCGGTTCCGAGGTCCAAATTCCGGGGTCAGCACGATGCTCATCCAGCCAAATTCGCCTAAGCCCGCCGCCACGGCGCAGTGCCTTAAGCTCACCTGCCGCCCGTTGGTCATGGGGCCGGTGGAGCAGGGAACGGCGGTCTCGCCCGTTTCCCGTTCGATGAACTGGGCCACCCGGTAGCAGGCGTAGGTCAGCTCGAAATTGGGGAGCATGGTGTAGCCGTAGGTGCCGTAAAGCCCTTTCAGATCGGTCTGCCCGTCCTCAAAATCCCGGAAATTGGCCTGAATGATGCCGTCCAGCAGCCTAACGCCCAGTACGATGACGCTCTTGCAGCCGGGCAGCACCCGTTCGGGCTGCAGCTTGGCGGGGGCGGTGGCGAAGCGGTCAATGCTTGCCACGCCGCAGAGGTCCATACCGGAAGCCTTTGCCAGCGCTTTCAGTTCTTCCTTCAAGCTCACGTTCGCCGCCTCCTGTTACATCCGCCCGATCAGGCGGGCGATGGTATCGGCGGGCTGGGTGGCGGAGATGATATTCTTGGAAACGACGCAGTCGCCCAGCATATGAAATTCCGGCGCGCACTGGCTGAGAGCGATGGCGGGCGCCTGCTCCGGGCGCATACCGGCAGCATAGATGACCGTGTCGGCGGGGATGAAGTCCGCGCCGGCAGGGCCTTCCGTTCCGGCGGTCTCCGGCTTCATGCCGCCCGCGTACATGACCGCGCCCGCAAGCCCGCCTCCGGCGCTCTCCACGCTTTCCACAGCGACACCGTCAGCGCGGATCTCCGTGGCCTTCGTTTTCAGCCGCAGGGCGACGTTCCGCGCCTTCAGCTCCCGGTTGACCGCCAGCGTGTGCATACTGCCCGGATCCAGATTCGGCCGGTCCATGATCTCCACCAGTGTGACTTCCTTCCCCATACCGGCGAGGAACAGACCGATCTCGATGCCCACGAGGCCCGCGCCCAGAATGACCACCTTCTGACCGGCCAGCTCGGGGTTCACGTAAACGGTCTCGGCGGCGTAGACGTTACTGCCGTCGATGCCCTTCACCGGGGGCTTCACAGGCCGCGCGCCCAGCGCGGCGATGATCACGTCCGCCTTCTGGGCGATGGCGTATTCCGGCGTGACCTCGGTATTCAGGCGGATCTCCACACCCGCGCGGGCGCAGAGCATGGCCTGCCGTTCCAGATATTCCTTCAAATGTGCCTTGAAAGGCACTTTTTCCTCGCAGAGCAGCACGCCGCCCAGCTTCGGCTCCTTCTCGCAGAGGACGACGCTGTGACCGCGCCTCGCCGCCGTCAGCGCAGCCTGCATACCGCCCACGCCGCCGCCGACGACCAGTACCTTCTTTTTCACCGCCACGGGCGGCAGGTCGCGCAGCTCCAGCTCATGCCCGGTCTCCGGGTTGATGGCGCAGTGGAAGTGCCGCGTCGCGCCGGTGGAGGCGAAGCAGGACATACAGCGCATACATTTGTTGATCTCGTCTTCTCTGCCGGTGCGGGCTTTCAGTACGAAGTCCGGGTCCGCCAGCGTCTGACGGGCAAATTCCACCACGTCCGCGCCGCCGGAGGCGATGACCTCCTCCATCATGGCGGGGTCGGTGAAGCCGCCCACGGTGGCCACGGGGGTCTTGACGTACTTTTTGATCTCGCGGGCGTATTTCGCATTGCAGCCGTCCTCATCGAACATGGTGGGATGGGTGACGATCATGGCTTCCGGGTCCTGATGATGCCCGGCGGAGACGTGAATGAGGTCCACCAGCCCGTCCAGACGCTTTGCAAACTCAATGCCCTCGTCCAGATCGTAGCCGCCGTCGCAGCATTCGCTGCCGCTCATGCGGAACTCGATGGGAAACTTCGGCCCGACGGCTTTGCGGATGGCCTTGCAGACCTCCAGCGAGAAGCGCATCCGGTTTTCGATGTCCTCGCCGCCCCACTTGTCCCTGCGGGTGTTGAGCTTTTTGCTCCAGAACTGGCCCAGCAGCCAGCCGTGGCCGCCGTGGACGGTGACCATCCCGCAGCCCGCACCCTTGGCGAAGGCGGCGGCCCGGGCATAGCAGCCGATGAGCCGTTCAATCTCGCTTTCGGGCATTTCCTGCACGTGCCCGTACATCCCTTCCATCTCCACCGGACCATAGACCGGGTCGCCCCGCATGGCGACGGACATGGCATAGATGCCCGCGTGGCTCAGTTCCACCGAGGCTACCGCGCCCCGGCGGGAGACCTGAGAAGCGTATTCGCCGAAGCCGGGCAGGGAATCCTGCTCGTCGATGCGCATGAGGAAGGGGTAGTGCGTGCCGGTCTTGCCGTCCACGATGCAGTCGCCGATGCAGACGGAGGCCACGCCGCCCTCGGCCTTGCGGGCGAAGAAGGCCGCGCAGTCCTTATTGGGGTAGCAGTCCGGCCCGATGTTGTAAAATCCCTGCGGGGAGGAGAAGACGCGGTTGCGGAACACGGTCCCGCCCAGCACGATGGGCTCAAAGAGATGCGGATATTTCAGAATGCTTTCCATGATGGTTCCCTCCGATTTGTGATTCTTATAGATTATTTTATATGGTAAGAGAGAAAAAGTAAAGAAGCAGCTGAAATGATATGGACGGAAAAAGGTTTCGGTCAGATGTTTATTTCCTTTTTTGAGGTACGGCCCAACAGGTAATCCACAGAAACGTTGTAATAATCCGCGATCTTGATAAGAACCTGCGTAGGGATGTCCAGATCACCGCGTTCATAGTTGCTGTAGACCCGCTGGCTGCATGACAGAATTTCGCCCATCTCACGCTGAGTCAGGTCATGGTCTTCCCGCAAGTCCCGAATCCGTTTGTAAATCATTAACAATCACCCAAACTTACAATACATGAGAGTGAATCTGTTATTGACTTATAGCGGAAAACCCGCTAAACTGGTGAAAAAGGAGGGATTCTCATATGAAAATTTCTATGCGCAAATACTATCTTTTTCTTGCGGTGTTTCTGTTATTCCTTACGGGCTGCGCCAACGATGAAGTGAAGCAAGTCAACAAATTTATCTCATCCATCGGAACCGTTACCGCGGACAGCTATGAAAAAATCACGATTGCACGAAAAGCATATGAAAAACTGAATGTCTTCGACCAAGAAGAAGTGCGAAAGCTATCCAAATTACAAAGAGCAGAAGCAAAGTACGTAGATATCCTGATACAGCAAGCCGCAGAGGATGAAAATCAGATAGAAAAAGCAAGGTCGGCGTATGAAAAGATGCCGATGGATTCTCGGGATTATCTGGAATCGTATTCTCTGCTTTTAGAGTGCGAAGCAAAAAACGTCGAAAAAAAGATCGAGGAATCTTTACAAGATTTCAGCAAGGTTACCGCTGCTGAGAGGAGCTACGGACTGTTATGCCCAGAAGCGAAGCAGTTGGTTACGAACCTGCCCATGTTGGAAACAGCCAAAGCTGGAAAAGTAGATGCCCTGATTCTGGAAGCGTGTAACGATTTTTCTCTTATCGAAAACGCGGAAACTGCTTATGCCGCTCTGTCGGAAGATACGCGAGGCCTTGTTATGAATTTTCCCCTGCTGGACGATGCAAAAGCAAATAAGGTCGTTCAAGAAATCAAAGATGTGATAAAAGAATCTAATAGTGGTAAGTCAACCTATTCTGAATTACAAAGAAAGATTTCTGAAATATATAACCATTACGACGCTTTGGATGAAGAACGGAAAAAAACGGTCAGTAATTATGAAAAACTGGGTAATCTGGAAGTGAGTTTGGCCGTTACGGAATGTAAAGAATGTTTCCGAAACATGGAGTTTTCTGCTGGAAAGAGCATATTATCTAAATATGCAAGCAAAATGTCGAATAGCGAACATATTAACTGCCTGATCGTGTATGGGAAATATCTGTGCCTTCAGGAAGCACAAGATGAGATCAAACAAGATATGTATAATCCGCTGTCGTATAAGCTTGTGTCAGCAAAATTCACTTATGGAGCGGATGTTCGAGAAACGGATAAATATTATGAATACCCGAATGAGTATGAAGTAAGTATCAAAATTGTATTTTCGGGTACCAATCGGTTGGGAGGCACAGTACAGCAGGAAAGCGACACAATCTGGTATTTTCGCTACGATACAAAATTGAACACGATAGATAAAATTCAATCATTGATGGAAAAACTCCTAAAATTCATCTGAGAAATTTCTCCGGAAAAATTCCGTAAATGCAACCAGCGGCCCGCTGACACCGGCAGGCCGCTGGACTAATATTTACCCCCGCGGCGGCACCCCGAACGCCTTTTTATACGCCCTTGCGAACGCGCTGTAATCCTTATACCCGCAGCGGAAGCAGGCCTCCGTGGGACTGACCCCCGCGTCCATCAGCTCCCGGGCATAGCGCAGCCGCCGGGCGGTCACGTATTCATGGATGGTGGAGCCGGTCTCCGCCTTGAAGGTGCGCATCAGGTGATACTTGCTCACGTAGAACCGCGCCGCCAGCGCATCGGCGCTCACGTCGCCGGTGAGGTTCTCCCGGATATATTCCAGCAGCTGGGCGGTCTGCTCATCCCGCCGGGATTCCGGCGCGGCGGGGAAGCGCTGCATGGCCCGGCAGACGGAGATGAGCAGCTCCTGCGTGCGCACCCGCCCCAACAGGAGCGCGGCGAAGGCCTCCGGTTCGCTTTCCGCTTCCTCCAGCGCACGGAACCGCGCCTCCAGCGCGGCAGCCTCCTCCTTCGGCAGGCGCAGCACGTAGGCCCGCCGCTCCCGCGCACGGAGAAAACAGGCGTCCAGCCCGTCCTCCCGCAGAAAGGCGGGGGAGAGATACAGCACGTCGCGGGAATAGGGGGCCGTGCCGTCCGCCTCCGGGCGGTGGACGCAGCCCTCCGGCACCAGCACCAGATCGCCCGGCTGCAGCGGATAATGCCGCCCCTCGATGGAATAACCCGCCGTCCCGCCCCGAAAGAGCAGCAGTTTGTGAAAGCTGTGGATGTGATAGTCGATCTCGTTCAGGCTCACCCGGTCCCGCAGACGGAACAGACGGTAGTCGCCCAGCAGATAGCCGCGCTGCATTTCGGACATGTTACTCCCTCCTTCGCAGGATTTGCATAGATGATAGCACAAAATGCGTATTCCGTGCAAGCGCCCGCCGCCTATAATATGGATAAAAATATAATAAGGAGCGGGATCCGATGAAAAAGAACAGCTTTCTGAAAAACTACTGGTTCATCCTCGCCATGCTCGTCGCCATCGTGGCGGGCTGCGTCGTCGGTGCGGTCTGGCCGGGGGCGACCTGCCTGAAGCCCATGGGCGACCTGTTCGTGAACGCCATGTTCTGCGTGGTCGTGCCCATGGTGTTCGTGTCCATTTCCTCAGCCATCGCCAATATGAAGAGCATCCGGCGGGCGGGGAAGATCCTCGGCACCACGGTGGCCACCTTCCTCGTGACCGCCGCCATCGCCGCCATCATCATGTACATCGTGGTGCGCATCGTGCCCATCGTCACCGGCGATTACGCACTGGAGGCCGGGGAGCCGCGCACCGTCAGCGTGGGCGAGATGATCGTGAACTTCTTCACTAAGCCCGACTTCGTGGAGCTATTAAGCCGCAAGGCCATGCTGCCGCTCATCGTGGCGGCGGTGCTGTTCGGCTTCGGCGTACAGATGGCGGGCGGGCCGGAGACCGTGGTGGCGAAGGGCCTCGCCAGCCTGACGGACTGCCTCATGAACGTGGTCAAGCTCATTTCCTACTATGCGCCCATCGGCTTCTTCGGCTTCTTTGCCTATCTGGTCGCCACCTACGGCCCCGAGCTGATCGGCGACTACAGCCGCACCCTCGCGGTGTATTACATCCTCTGCTTTGTCTATCTCTTCGCCATGTTCCCGGTCTACGCCCGCTTCGGCGGCGGGAAGGGCGGCGCGAGGGTCATGTTCAAGCATCTGTTTGAGCCTGCCGTGACGGCCTTCGGCACCTGCTCCAGCGTGGCGACCATCCCCACCAACATGAAGGTCGCCAAAGAGACCGGCATCGGCGAGGATGTGACCGATATCGTGCTGCCGCTGGGCGCGACCATGCACATGGACGGCAGCGCCATGTCCGCCATCATCAAGGTGGCCTTCCTGTTCGGCATCTTCGGCATGGACTTCGGAACGGGCCGGGCCATCCTCGCCATCATCGTGGCGGTGTTCTCCAGCGTGGCCATGTCCGGCATCCCCGGCGGGGGCGGCGTGGGCGAGCTGGTGCTGTGCACGGTCTTCTTCCCGGATCAGCTGGCTGTGGCCTACCCCATCGCCATCGCGCTGGGCGATCTGGTGGACCCGCCCGCGACCATGGTGAACGCGGCGGGGGACTACGTGGTGAGCTTCATCGTGTCCCGCTTCTGCGACGGGAAGGACTGGCTGCAGAAGCAGCTGAAAAAGTAAAGCGGATAAAAATCACGCGGGCGCTTCCGACTATGGAAGCGCCCGCGTTTTTTATTCATCTTCCCGGTATTCTGCGATGTCGGATAAGCTGCAGTGCAGAATGGAACAAAGCTGGTTTAGCGTGTAGGTGCTGACATTTTCGTTTTTTCGCAATCTGTCCAACTGGCCGGAGCTGACGTGGTATTCCCGAATCAGCTTGTATTGAGAAATACCCTTTTCCCGCAGCGTCCGCCACAGACCATCGTAAACGATCATGCCATCACCACCCCGCTTTGATAAGCTAAAGGTATTTTGATTCGACACGATTGACAATAGCCCATAAACGGGCTATATTTATGGACGAGTGGAATATAGAGCAGGAAAGAAGGTACGGAATGGATGATGCACAGCTTTACCATTTGCTGTTCAATGCGATAACGGATGCGATTGAAGCAATGGAGAAAATGAACTGGGGACAGGCATTGGAAATCCTGAAACAATCACAACAGAAATCTGAGGAAGCATATTTGAAGCGTGCAGAAGAATAAAGCAAGTCCCGGACGTATTCGTCCGGGACTTACTGTATCTTAAAACTCCGTTCTGCCGATCAGGTCATTCTGCAGTTCACGGCTCAGCTCCACGTAGTAGGCGCTGTAGCCCGCGATGCGCACCAGCAGACCCTGATAGTCCTCCGGTTTCTGCTGCGCCCGGATGAGCGTCTCCTTGCCCACGATGGAGAACTGACTCTGCATCCCGCCGTTGGCGAAGTAAATTTTCATCAGGTCGATGAGCTTCTGCCGCCCCTCGTCGCCCGCCACGGTGCCGGGGGAGAACTTCCAGTTGAGGATGATACCGTTGCCGATGCGCCACTGGTCCATGCGGGCGACGGAGTTCGCCACCGCGGTGGGGCCGCTCACATCATGGCTGCCCGCCTTCGTATGCACCGGGCCCATGCAGTCGGACACCGGCTCATAGGCTTTCCGACCGTCGGGCGTTGCCGCATCCACGCTGCCGTGCATCACGTTGTTCGTCACGCTGTAGACCCCGGGCATATATTCGCCGCCGTGGGGCGTGGGCCGATGCTCGATATTCGCGCAGTATTCGCTGATGACCAGCTTCGCCAGCTCGTCGGCGTAGAGGTCATCGTTTCCGTAATGATGCACCCGCTCGCTGTTTACGTAGGCATAGAGCGCCTCATAGCCCGCCCAGTTGGCTTTCAGCGCCGCCAGCAGCTCCGCACCCGTGACACGCTTTTCATCGAACACCAGCTGCTTGATGGTGCTCAGGCTGTCCGCCGCCGTGCCGAGACCTACCGCCTGCGGGCCGGAATGGTTGTATTTCGCGCCGCCCGCGGAGATATCCGTGCCGGACTCGATGCAGTCGTCCATCAGCAGGCTCAGGTAGGGGAGAGGCTTCAGCCGCTGCTGGGCGAGGTCGATCTTGTTGATGCAGCTGAGCATCAGGCCGCACCAGTATTTCATCTGCGCCTTGAAGGAGGTAACGACCTCGTCAAAGCTCTTTGCCGTTTCAAGGCTGCCGGTATCCGGCCCGAGGCCGGTGCAGGCATCGTGATAGGGGCACTGCGCGCCGCAGTCGATGCACCGGCCGCCGTTGATGGCCAGCTGCAGCACCTTCGCCAGATTGAAGGAGCCGGAATCGTGCCACCCGTAGGTCTTGCCGGGGATGCACGGCTCCACGCAGCCCACGCCCACGTAGTTCCGGGCATCCTCGATGGGCTTCCCGTAATTCATCAGGGCCTTGATCATCATGTCGTCATTGAAGATCTTCGGCTCGCCGGTGCCGATGCGGATGACGTTGAAGGTCTTGTTCCAGAATTCCGGCGGGTTCTTCTCGTTCAGCCGCACCGCCATCCACGGGTTGGGGATGCGGGTGTGGGCGTGCGCGTCCAGCACCATGTAGCTCAGGTCGTTCACCGCGTCGTTCCCGTCTGCGTCCACGCCGCCCACGTCCAGCGCCGTGCCGCCCATGATGGTGCCGCTGGAGAAGATGATGGCGCTGGTGTCCCGAATTTTGCGAAGCTGATGCATCTTGCAGAAGGAATGCTCAATCAGCTCCTGCATCTGTGCCCGGGTGAGCGTGCCCTGCTCCATATCCCGTTTGTAGAAGGGATAGAACAGCTGGTCGAAGCGCCCGTAGGTGACGCTGTGGCCGTTACTTTCAATGATGATCATGTTCGTGGCGATGTGCCAGAGCTGGATGGCCTCCCAGAAATCCCGGGGCGGGTTTTCCGCGACCCACAGGCAGTTGGAGGCGACGCGCCTCAGCTCCGCCTTCCGCACCGGCTCCGTTTCCGCTTCCGCCATCTGCGAAGCCAGCTCGCCGTAGCGCCGGATATAGGTGCAGGCCCCGTCCAGCGCAATCTCTTCGGCGAGGTAAAATTCCCGCTTCCGCGCGTCCGCCGGGTCAGAGGTATCCAAAGCATCCAGCTTCGCATGGATCTCACCGCGGATGCCCTTCCAGCCCACGCGCAGGAGCTTTTCATAATTCGCGCACACGTGGCCCACGCCCGCGTAAACGTACAGCCCGTCCAGCGTGACGCCCTTGCCCAGATGGTTGCCCTTCTTCTCCTGCTCGGAGTAGGAGGCGATGATGGCCTCCGAAACGGTCTTGCCCTTCCAGAAGGGCTGCAGCACGTCGAACACCGTGCGCTTCACCTGATCGGAAATGACGTAGCGGTCGTTGGTACGCTCCTCCATGGGCCGATAGAGAAATTCATCCGCCAGCCAGTCCACGCTGAATTCCGGGTAGATGGGGGCGGAATTGGGCGGCGCGGCCAGCTCGCCCACGATCAGCTCCTCCGGCCAGATGTGGATATCCACCTTCTCATACAGCTCCCGCAGGGTCATGGCCCAGCGGAGATTGGGGGAATATGCCGCGTATTTTTCATAGCATTCCGTGACGATGAGCGCCCGCTGATCGTCCGCCGTGGAATCCAGCCTGCTGAGCCAGTGCAGCATCCGGTTGATGCGGGGGAAGGGCGAGGGATCTTCCGTCAGCCCGCTGACGCCAACGCCCCATTCCCGGTCGATGGGCTCGACGGCGAGGGGCGGCATTTCATGATTCATGGTTCGGCTCCTTCCAGTTTCTGTTTCTTTACCATGAATGTATCACAGTATCTGCCAAAAAGATAGAGATTTCTGCCCGAAAACGGTCTTTTTCTCTGCTTCAGTGCATTTATCCCTTGACAAAATGCACACAGCAGCGTATCATTCTGACAAAATCCGGTGTGCAAAACGCCGGAAACCATGCTTCTGATAGAGGAGCGGCTGACAAGAGTAGCGTTTCGGTTTTCCCGGGTCGGGAGGAGCGCGAAAGGGGAGGCCGCCGAGGGTGCGGAACCGACCCGGGTCCCGCCGCCCGGGCCGTCGGAGAAGATCCGGCGGACTGTCGCAGAAATGCGGAGCGCTGTCTGATGCAGAACCGACCGCCGCCCGGCTTCGGGCGCACCCGTTCTGTCATGATGCGGCTTCCGCACCATGGCTTTTTTCTTTTTGTCAACCATTGAAAGGGGAAAGATAGTATGAAAAAGAATCGGCTTCTTCGCATCGTGCTGGCCGTGCTGGTGGTCTGTGTGGCCATTGCGCTGCCGGCCCTCGCCGCTGACGGAGACGGCGGCGAAAACGGGATGTATGCCACCTTCTGGGCGCTGGTGCCGCCCATCATCGCCATCGTTCTGGCGCTGATCACCAAGGAAGCCTACAGTTCGCTGTTCATCGGCGTACTGGTGGGCGCGCTGTTCAGCTGCAACTTCGCCCCCATCGATTCGCTGGATGCCATCGTCAACGGCGGTCTGGTGGACGCCATCAGCGGCAACGCGGGCATCTTCGTGTTCCTTGTGCTGCTGGGCATCATCGTGGCGCTGGTGAACCTCTCCGGCGGCAGCGCGGCCTTCGGGCGCTGGGCGGAGAAGAACATCAAGTCCCGCACCGGCGCTGCCATCGCCACCTTCATCCTCGGCGTTCTGATCTTCATCGACGACTATTTCAACTGCCTGACCGTGGGCAGCGTCATGCGTCCCGTGACGGACAGCCACCGCATCTCCCGCGCAAAGCTGGCCTACCTCATTGACGCGACCGCCGCGCCCGTGTGCATGGTCGCCCCCATCTCCAGCTGGGCCGCCGCCGTCAGCGGCGTTGCGGAGGGTCTGGATAACGGCATGGGCGGCATCGAGCTGTTCATCAAGGCCATTCCTTATAACTTCTATTCTCTGCTCACCTTTGTGTTCATCATCGCGCTGACCGCCATGAAGTTCGACTACGGCCCCATGAAGCTGCATGAGATGAACGCCCAGCTGAACGGCGATCTGGGCGCACTGAAGGGCGAGGAGCAGGAGGTCGGCAATCCCAAGGGCCGCGTCATCGACCTGATCATCCCCGTCATCGTTCTCATCATCACCTGCACCCTCGGCATGATCTACGTGGGCGGCTTCTTCGGCGTGGACGCCTGGGGCGGCACCGACTACGCGGGCGACTTCATCGGCGCCTTCGGCAATACCGATGCGTTTATCGCGCTCCCGTGGGGCGGCCTGATCGCGCTCATCTTCACCGTCATCTACATGATCTGCCGCCGGGTCATCACCTTCAAGGCGGCCATGGAATGCGTGCCCAAGGGCTTCATCGCCATGGTTCCCCCGATCCTCATCCTGACGCTGGCCGTCAGCCTGAAGAACATGACCAGCGCTTTGGGCGCGGACGTGTTCGTGTATAACCTGATGAACGGCGCGGCGCAGAGCCTGTACGCCATGCTGCCTGCGGTCATCTTCGTCGTGGCCTGCGTGCTGGCCTTCGCCTCCGGCACCAGCTGGGGTACCTTCGGCATCCTGATCCCCATCGTCACCGCCATGTTCTCCGGTGCGGAATCCGCTGACCTGATGATCATCGGTATCTCCGCCTGCCTGGCCGGCGCCGTCTGCGGCGACCATTGCTCCCCCATCTCCGATACCACCATCATGGCCTCCGCGGGCGCCCAGTGCGAGCACGTGAAGCACGTGTCCACCCAGCTGCCCTATGCCATCACCGTGGCGGCTATCAGCTTTGTCTGCTTCATCTTCTCCGGCTTCATCCGCAATATCTTCATCTGCCTGCCGCTGGGCATCATCCTGACGGTAGCGACGCTGTTCGTGATCAAGAAGGTCACCAGCAAAGAGAAGGCCTGAGACGACAGAATCACATCCTCCTGAATCATAATGCGGCACCCCCGGCTACTGCCGGGGGTGCTGTGTTTTTACGGATGTGTATCGGGAGCGTCATCTGACGGTTCCCACCGGGGCAGAAGCTCCAGCGGCGGCGTTTCCGCCTCCATATATAGTTCCTCGGTCCGCTGCTGCGCTTTCTGCAGAACTTCGATCGCGTCCGTGACCGCATTGAATAACTCCCGGTACATTTTCGCATAGTCCGGCATAACATATCCTCCTGCATCAATATGCCCAATATTCGAGCATTTTGTGTGCCCATTATAACGAACATAATGAAGAATATCAAGGGCAGGAGGATATTCTTCATGGTCGTATACACACCTCTATGGGAAACAATGAAACGGAAGGGCGTAACAACGTACACGCTTCGTGTAAAATTCGGTGTCAGTGGCAGTACGGTTCAGCGTCTGAAACGTAATTTATCGGTGTCTACCAATACCCTGTCAGACCTCTGCGCGATCTTGGACTGTTCGCTGTCCGAGGTGGCAGCGTATCAGAAGGACGAGACCAAATAAACCGGGCGGATACGGAACTTTCGTATCCGCCCGGAACTTATTTCTCAATATACGGCGTAGACATCAGGTCGATTGCGCCGCTCCGTTCTTTTACGCTCTCAAACCCCAGCGCATACAGCCCGCAGGCCCGCGCCTCCAGCTGCGCGACCGGGTCGCGTTTCCCGTCGGCAGGCTTCGTGATGACCGGCAGCGCGGGAGAAGCATCGTGCAGCACCTGCATTCCCCGGCGATTCAGCGCCAGCACCCGCAGGTAGGCGGGCTGCGTCCGTTCCAGCCCGGCCGGGACGCCTAAAAACGCGGCCAGCGCCATTCTGCGCACCCGAGCGGCGGGATAGCGCTTCGTGACGGTCTTTTCCAGCAGCTCCGCCATGGTACCCGAAGTCCACGCGGCCTTCTGCAGCCGGTTTTCCAGCCCCTCGGCAGCACCGGGAAGGGCGGCATATTCCGCTTCCGTCATGCTCCGCAGCCTTGCGAGAATTGCGGTTTCCAGTACGCCCGGACGCTGCACCCGGCCCGCCTCCGTCTCCCGGCGGAAGACCGCGGCAGCCTCCGGCGGCAGCACATCGAGAAAATTCCCCCGTTCCCGCAGAGAAGATGCGGGCGGGAAATCCCCGCAGCGCGGCATGGGACAGGCATCCATCCTGCATTCCTGCAGCTTGAGCGCACGCAGGTATTCCACGGCAAGGATGTCGTTCCGGCTGCTCAGTTCCGGCAGTGGCTCCCCGAGCAGCGCCTCCAGCGCCAGCTGGCGGGCTTTCGCGTAGCCCATCCCGGCGGCGAGGTGCTCCCGGAGCGCAGGCTCCCAATCCGGCCCGGCCAGCGCTTCGGCGATGGGAGCGAGGCGGTTCCGGTCGGCGCATTCGCTGCCGAACACCAGCGTATCCACGCAGCCCAGCGCGCTGAGAACGCCCACGCCGCCCCTTGCGAAGCCCTCCGCCGACGATATGGCCCACGGCAGCGGCAGCTCCAGCACCAGATCGGCCCCGCAGCGCACGGCGGCCTCCGCCCGGGCGTATTTGGTGGATACCGCCGCCTCGCCCCCCTGGGGGGAACAGCCGCCCCGAGCGGCAACGATGGCCGCCTCCCGGGCGG
>JAZQQF010000049.1:0-5069 GCA_045628925.1 Oscillospiraceae bacterium
CTTGGAATAAGGCGAATCGGCAAGATCCTCCACCGTGAACCCATAAGGCGAAAGGTAGTGGCCTTCCTCCATGAGGTCTTCGGTCAGCTTCTCCAGAATTTCCGGCGGCAGACGCTTGCCCAACAGGATGGGACGGTAGAACTCCAGCGCCTTCACGTCGATGATGTTTTCGTGGTTCTCATGTTCCCGGGCGGTGAAGCGCTCCCCGTTCCAGAAGAGCTTCACCATTTTGTCGATCAGCTCCCGGCTGCGGGCATACCACGCTTCCCCTTCTTCCGCCCGCTCCAGCAGCTTCGCCAGATCGCCCAGCTTTTCATACAGGAGGGCAAGGAACGCGCTCAGCTCCGGCGCATCGACGCAGTAGGTGTTTTTAAACAGGGGGCTGTCATCGTTGCCGGTCTCGTCGCCATGCTCCATCTGGGGAATGCCGTCATGGTCGTCATCCCGGTATTTGGTGAACCAGTCCGCCCAGCGGGAATAGCCCTCATAGAGATAGGTCAGTATTTCGGCGGGCACCTCCGCCTTCAGGTCGTGGGTGCGCATGAGCATTTCCAGCGCCCAGCCCTGAATGGGCGGCTTGAAACGGGTGAACTCGCCCTTCTGGTCGCTGTAGGTATCCGGGATCTGCCCGGTGGGACCCTGCAGGTCGAGGGAATTGCACAGGAGGTCGATGGCAAGGGGCAGGTCGTTTTTCAGCACCACGGCGGTCTCGCACAGCTGCCACGAGGAGGCGATGCCCTCCTGCCGCATGAACAGCAGCGGACGCTTGCTGAGTCCGGCGGGGGCCGCCAGATGGGACCACGTGAGATAGGCGGTCTCTTCCCGGTCGTCCGCGTATTCCGGCAGGAGCTGCGGCTGCCCGTTCAGGAAGGTGCTCCACGCTTCCGTCACGTCCGCCAGCGCTGCCTCATAGCTGGGGTAGCTTTCCCGGACGCGGCCGAAATGGGTGGATTCCTCGATGGAAAGGAGAAACTCGCCGTTTTCATCCGGCAGGACCTCGCCCTTCACCAGCGGCGTGGAAAGGCTCTCAAAGTCCCATGCCGCGTCCATGCTGATCTCTCCGCGCACGGGATAATAGACGATGGAGCCCACATAGCCATAGGCCGTTTCCCAGCCCTTGTCGCCGCGCTTCCGCGCCATCTGGTGCATCTCCATCTGCCGCCACAGCTTCAGGCCGAGGCCGTTTTCGCCCTTGACCATAATGAGATCCGGCTCCGCAAAGCAGAAGCGGATCTTTCCGTACGCCGTATTCACGGTCAGCTCCGTTGCCTTGACCGTGACGCTGTAGGCGATGTTCTCGCCCTTGTACGAAGGGATGAGCTGCATGAGCAGATTCGTCCCCATCTGCCCGACGCCGCCGCGCCGGGAACCCACGAACAGGTCGGTCGCCCCCCACTGGCCGATATCGCCGCCGGAGGCAAAGCGCTGGGGCTTCCCGTAGATGCCGAACCACGCGCCGGAGCGCAGGAAGGCGTTGTTATTCAGATTGAAGGTATCCTTCTCCGATTTGGTAAACGGTCCGAATGCGGAAGTTTTCATTTCGCGCCCCTCCCCTCACATATTTTCCAGCATATTCCCCAGCGTGAGGAACGTGCAGACGGGCCAGCTGCAGCCGAAGCCGCCGAAGGAGGCTTTCACCGGATGCACCAGCATATTGAAGCCGAATTTCTGCGCGAGGCAGTACCGCCGGGCGATCTCCTTCGCTTCCGCCACCTTGCCCGCGTCGTACATTCCGGTGACGATGAGGATGTGATAGGGCGGCAGGATGAAGCCGCGGGCCATGCCGGAGGTGCGGAACTGCGAGCTGGTGAGCTTTTCGCTGGCAAGGCCCCACTCGGTCAGGAACTCGCCTTCCTTCATCAGGTCGGCGGTCATCCTGTCCAGAATTTCCGCCGGGAGGCGCCTGCCCAGCACGAAGGGGATATAGTGGATGAGGGAGCCGGAAACGATGGGCCGGTGGGTCCGCGCTTCCCGGCAGATGAAGATTTCGCCGTTCCAAAGCTCCTTCACCAGCAGGTCGATGACGTCCCTGGAACGCTGATACCATGTTTTCGCTTCTTCGGGCAGCCCCAGCATCTCCGCCATATCGCCCAGCGCCTCATACAGGAGGCCCAGATAGGCAGGCAGGTCGGGCGCTTCCACCTCCGCATCGTTCACGAAGGCGGTGCTGTCATCGAAGCCGGTATCGTCGCCATGGCCATATTCAGGGATGCCGTCATGGTCGTCGTCCCGGTAGGTCACGAACCAGTTTGCCCAGCGGGCATAGCCCTCATAGAGCTTTCGCAGGTCTTCCGGCGCGAACTCGGCCTTCAGATCGTGCTTCTTCATGATCCATTTGAGGCCCCAGCCCTGAATGGGCGGCTTGAGGCCCTGATGCTGGGCGCGGAAATCATCCACGAAATCCGGGAACTGGCCCAGCGGCCCCAGCTCCTCCAGCATATTCATGAGCAGGCCGTTGCGGACGGGGATATTATCCTGCAGCGCCACGGCATTCTGCACCATCTGCCACGAGGACGCCATCGCGGTGCCGGTCATGAAAATGGCGTTGTACTTGAGCCTTCCCGAGGGAGACACGAGGAATGACCACAGATTGAAAAGCGCTTCCTCCCGCAGCTCGCCCAGTTCGCCGCTGAGCGCGGGATACGCCGCCTTGAAATCCTCCCAATCCTTCGTCACGTCCGCGAGGCCGGTCTCATAATCCGGGTACGAATCCCGCAGCACGGCCCCGTAAAGCGATTCCTCGATGGTCAGCAGAAATTCCCCGTTTTCATCCGGCAGCACTTCGCCACGGACGATGGGCGTGGACAGCGAATCATGATCCCAATCTGCCTTCATGCGGATGCTGCCCTTCTGCGGCAGGTAGAGGACGGTGCCCATGCCCGAAGTGATCTGTTCCCACGCCTTCTCCCCGCGCTTTTTCATCATCTCATGCGGGCGCAGGTCCCGCTCCAGCCTGAGGCTCAGACCGCCGCAGCCGCGGATATTCAGAAGTCCTTCCTCCGCGAAACAACAGCGGATCTCGCCCTCCGTAGTACGGAAGATCAGCTCCGTCGCCGTTGTGCGCACGCCGAAGTCGATCTTTTCCCCATTGAAAGCGGGATAGAGATACATGACCTTGTTGTCGCTCCGATCCGCCGCGCCGCCGCGCCGGGAACCCAGATACAGCTTGCCGCCATAGATCATCTGGCTGCTGCTGTCCGAAAAAATGCCGATCCATGAACCCCTGCGGGTGAACGGCGCGCCGCCGCCCATGCTGAACAGGTCTCTGTCCGCCCCCGCCGGGGGAATGCCGGAAGCTCCCATATTGATTCCTCCCAAAGTTTGTTTTCTGCTTCCACTATACCCTTTGAAATCGAAACTGTCAAAGGTTTTCGGCTTGAAATGCGGTTGCGGCTTTCAATGAGCCGTGTTATACTGCCGACAGTAAACAATGGGAGGTATCTCCGATGTATGAACTCATTCAGCTCTCCGAGCATGATTATTACGTGGACTGCCCCAGCAAGATCGGTCTGGTGCGGTTCGGGGAAAACGAAGTCATCGCCATCGACAGCGGCAATAACAAGGACGCGGCCAAGAAGGTACTAAAGCACGTTGACGCGAATGGCTGGAAGCTGAAAGCCGTCTATGTCACCCACTCCCACGCGGACCACATCGGCGGCTGCCGCCTGATGCAGGATCGTACCGGCTGCCGGGTCTATGCCCGGGGACTGGAATGCGATTTCACGAACCACCCGCTGCTGGAGCCCATGTCGCTCTATGGCGGTTTCCCGCCGGAGGAACTGCGCAGCCGCTTCCTCATGGCGCAGGAATGCAAAGCGGAGCCTTTGACGGACTCCTGCCTTCCGGACGGGATGACGCTCCTCGAACTGCCCGGTCATTCCTATGACATGGTGGGTTTCCGTACGCCGGACGGGAACGCCTATATCGGCGACAGCGTTTCCTCCGCCGAAACGCTGCAGAAATACGGCATCGGTTATCTTTGGGACGTGGGCGCGTATCTCCGTACGCTGGATACTCTGCCGACCCTCGAAGCGAAGCAATTCATCCCCGCCCACGCGCCGGTCTGCACAGAGATCGGGCCGCTGGCGCAGCTGAATCAGGAAGCCGTGCAGAATACCGCCGCGCAGATCCTCACCCTCTGCGCCGAGCCGACGCCGTTTGACGAACTGCTGAAACGGGTCTTTGACGCCTTCGGCATGACCATGACCGCCGAGCAGTATGCCCTCATCGGCAGCACCCTCCGCTCCTATCTTTCCTGGCTGAAAGCCACCGGAAAGGCGGAATACGCCATTGAGGAAAACCGGATGCTTTGGAGATCCGTGAACTGAATATGTGAAAACCTCCGGCAGCAAAAGCTGCCGGAGGTTTTGTCTTAATCCGCAAATCCGTGTTCTTTTTTATACTTCTGCAGGAACCATTCCGTATCGGCACCGGCAACAGGCGACGGATACGCCAGCTGCGGCGGGGTCAGGCTCAGGCGCTGGGGCGAATGGGTCGTGCGTACCATGCCCATGCCGGGATGGTACTCCCACCGGGTCAGGCCCCGCTGCTTGGCGTATTCCTCCGCGGGCGGCTCCGCCTGATATTTCCGGCAGCGCCGCACGGTCACGCCCGGCACATTCAGCAGCTCCAGCCAGCCCTCCACGCTCCCCTCTTTGACGCGGTTTTCCAGCGCGGCGGCAAAGGCTTCGGCCTCCTCCGGCATTCCGCTGAGCAGCGGGACAGCGCGCAGCGCTTCGGTGTTTTCCGCTTTCAGATAGAAGACCCCGTCCTTTGCGCGGAACAGCCGGTCCAGCGGCCCGTAACCCACGCAATCCGGCCCGGCGGGTTCGTCCCACACCTTGCCCGCGTAGCCCAGCATGAAGGGGATCTGCGCCAGTGTGGAGCTGCGGCTCAGGCAGGCCTGCACCCGCTGGGCGATGCCGGTATTCAGCCGCTCATAGACGGCCAGCATCACGCCGAGGCAGCCCATCTGCCCGGTCATGTGATCCAGCACCAGCAGCGGCAGCGTGTCGGGCTTCACGGAATCCCCGTAGCGGCAGGACATACCGGTGACCGCTTCGCCCAGA
>JAZQQF010000050.1:0-5183 GCA_045628925.1 Oscillospiraceae bacterium
AAGGTCGCCGACGCCATGCGTGTGGAGCTCACCGGCAAGGAGAGCAATCTGGAAGTCGCGGAGAAGATCGGCGACGTCATCCATGAGATGATGCACGCCTGCAACGTCAAGACGCTGGCCGGCTACGGCGCTACCAAGGAGCAGGTCCTTTCCGGCGCTCCTCTGATCGTTGCCGCCCGTCACCTGTGGCCCAAGTGCCCCGTGTTTGCCGACAGAGACATCACGGTGGAAGAAGCCACTCAGTTCCTGGACAACATCTGGGAAGGCTACAAGGGCTAAGTTATCACCTGCTGTTCGCGGGGGCGCATAATTGCTTATGCACCCCTGCGAGTTGCAAGTGTAATTTAGCCCTTGTAGCCTTCCCAGATGTTGTCGAGGAACTGCGTGGCTTCCTCCACCGTGATGTCCTTGTCGGCGTACACGGGGCACTTGGGCCACAGGTGGCGGGCAGCGACGATCAGGGGAGCGCCGGAGAGAACCTGCTCCTTGGTCGCGCCGTAGCCGGCCAGGGTCTTCACGTTGCAGGCGTGCATCATCTCATGGATGACGTCGCCGATCTTCTCCGCGACTTCCAGATTGCTCTCCTTGCCGGTAAGCTCCACACGCATGGCGTCGGCGACCTTGAGGATCTCGGCGGGCACGGTGTCGGCCATCAGCTTCAGCAGCTCGGGGGTGACCCAGGAGCACTCGATGCCGTGGGGGGTATGGCAGGTGGCACTCAGAGCGTCGCAGGTGGCATGGCCCAGCTGGATGTCGGTGTCCACGAAGGCGAGGCCGGCCCAGTTGGAGGCCAGAGCCATCTCGCTGCGGGCTTCCAGATTGGAGCCGTTGTTGTAGCACTCCACCAGATTGTCACGCACGCGGCGCAGAGCGCTCAGGGCGAGGACTTCGGAGTGGGGGTTGCGGAAGGTGCCGGTGATGGACTCGATGCAGTGGGCCATCACGTCGAAGCCGGCCTGCGCGGTAACGGAGGGCGGGCAGGTCAGGGTCAGCTCGGGGTCGATGATGCCGATGGTGGCATGGATGAAGATGGCCTGCTTCTGGCCGGTGGTCTCGTCGGTGATAACGGAGACCATGGTGCCTTCGGAGCCGGAGCCGGAAGTGGTGGGAGCCAGCAGGATGGGCACCTTCTCAGGCTGCATGGTGGGAGGAGGAGGCGGCAGATACTTCTCGATCTTGGTTTCCTTCAGGTCGATGAGCAGAGCAACAGCCTTCGCCAGATCCATGCAGGAGCCGCCGCCGATGCCGAGGACGGCGTCGCAGCCTTCCTTCAGACCGAACTCAGCAGCTCTGTTGATGAGGCCGGAGGGCGCATCGGGAACGACTTCGTTCCAGTAGATGAAGTCGATGCCGTTGGCCTTCAGGCTTTCTTCCGCCTTCTTGGTGTTGCCGGCCTTGGTCACGTTGGGGCCGCAGACGAACAGCAGCTTCTTGCAGCCGAGCTTCGCCAGTTCTTCGCCAACGCAGCCGATCGCGCCATTACCGAAGATGACGGGGTTCAGCTGGGTGTACTTGAAAATACCCATTGAATGTTCCTCCTATTATATAATTTTTGGTTTTGCGTTTTATAAAAGGCTTTCGCCGTTTATACGATCTTACAGATACTGGCTCAGGTCCAGCACCCGGTAGCCGGTGCAGTTCACGAAGCGGGTGTTCCCGCTTTCATAAATGCCGGTCTTCGCGCTGGGATTCGTGTTCATATGCAGGTGCCCGTAAAGATGCAGCCGCGTCCCGAAATCCCGATGGATGCCGTTAAAGCACTCAAAGCCTTCATGAAAGCCGATGGAATCGCCCACGCCCTTCGACGGGGCATGGCTCACGAAGATATCCAGCCCGCCGGCCTTTTTCAACTCGCCGCCCAGCTTTTTCACGCGCTTCTCCATCTGGGCCTCGGTATACTGG
Organism: Oscillospiraceae bacterium; assembly: GCA_045628925.1. GTDB lineage: Bacteria > Bacillota > Clostridia > Oscillospirales > Oscillospiraceae > UBA1774. Next base: position 1,903 of record JAZQQF010000050.1, read on the forward strand.
TAATTATTGTTGGGGTCGGTCCCCATGCAGCCGCCCAAACCGCCAATGCGCAGCCCCTGATACTCCACCACGCGCCCGTCGATGCACTCGCAGCCCTGAGGCGGATTCCGGTCATACCCCCCGTCGTGGTTCCCGTAAACATAGAACAGCGGGGCGGGGATCATGGTGACCAGATAGCTCAGGTAAGACGCCTTCAGGTCGCCGCAGGAGATCATCAGCTTCACGCCCCGGAACTGCTCCGGGTCAAAATGCTCCCACAGGAACTTGCTCTCCACGTCTGACACGACCAGAATTTTCATATCGTTTCCGGGCCGGCGCGCATCCCCGGCGCCCGTTTCCCGGCCGGTGCGCTTCCACGGGAGCGTCACGCCTCTTCGCCCTCATGACCGTGATGATGGTGGTGTTCGTGCTCATGCTCATGCTCTTGGTCATGATCATGGTGATGATGCTCATGGTCATGGTGGTGATGCTCACAGGTATGGTCATAGACGCACCATTCGCCGAACTGACCCGTGACAGCTGCACCGAGACCCTCCAGCCGATCCTCCGCGTCCTCCAGCTCGCCGCCGAAGACGATGATCGTCACGCCGACCTCCGCATCCGTTTTGCCCTCCGGCAGGGGGCTGCCCTTCGTCTCCACCTCGCCGCCGGTGGTGGAAAGCATCCGCGCTTCCTCGCCGCCCCAGCTGAGATAGGCCTTCGCGTGGCCGATGAGCTTCTCGGTCTCCTCCGCCCAGCGGACGGTGACCTCCAGCTGCTTTTTTACCTCCGCTTCCACGTCGGGAAGCGAAACGGCAGGCAGGCGGAACTTCGCGGAAGCAACGTGGGCCTCCTCATGGTCATCCGCATGGATCTGTACGGTGATCATCTCCGCGCCCCCTTACCGATACAGGAATGCCCAGACGCCCGCGTCGATGGGCTGATTGGCGATCACTTTGTGCAGCTCGGCCGCGGAGTTATAGCCCTGCAGCTCCTGCGCGATGGTCTCCGCGGTCTCCGCGTCCACCAGATCGACCTTATTCAGCAGGATGCAGTCCGCCGTATCCACCTGCGCTTCGATGAGCTGGCACATATAGGCATGGAGCCGCTTCCAGCGCTTTGCGTCCGCCATGGCGAGGATCTTCACCGGGATCTGGAAGGCGCCCTCCACGCTGTCCTTGATCTGCTTGGGATAGGCCACGCCGGTGGCTTCAATGACGAGCCATTCCGGATCCACGGTCTTCTGAATGGTGCGGATATCGCTGAGCAGGTCCGCTCCGCCGGTGCAGCAGGCGCATCCGGCAAAAAGCTCCTTCACCTGCAGACCCTGTGCCTTCAGCACCTTATCATCCACGCCCACTTCGCCGATCTCGTTTTCGATGATCATGACGCTGGTCCCGCCCTTTTCAGACCGGCGGACCATATCGGCTGCCATCTGCAGCAGAGCGCTGGTTTTCCCGGAGCCGAGGAACCCAGTCAAAAGCAGAATTTTCATCAGCGTTACGCCTCCTATCCAAGGTATAAGAATATACCATTCTCGCCCGCTTGTCAACCATTTGCAATGTGCGGAATCCGCAGTGCGGGCCGTTGACCCGTCAGATCAGAAATGTTATACTTCTGAAAAGAAAGGGGGCGCTTTCCATGTCCATGATCCGGGCCGAGGACCTGACCTTTGCCTATCCGGGCAGCTACGACAACATCTTTGACCACGTGAGCTTCCAGATCGACACGGACTGGAAGCTGGGCTTCGTGGGCCGCAATGGGCGGGGAAAGACCACCTTTCTGAATCTGCTGCAGGGAAAATATGAATATTCGGGGAAGATCCTCAGCAGCGTGCAGTTCGACTACTTCCCCTATCCGGTCTCCGACCCGGCGCGTATGACGTATGAAGTCCTCGCGGAGGTCTGCCCGCAGGCGGAGGATTGGGAACTTCTGCGGGAGCTGGGGCTGCTCAGCGTGGACGCGGAAGCCCTCTACCGCCCTTTTGACACGCTCTCCAATGGGGAACGCACCAAGGTGCTGCTGGCGGCGCTGTTTCTGAATGAAGGGCATTTTCTGCTCATCGACGAGCCGACGAACCATCTGGATCTGCGGGCGCGTGAGCAGGTGGCAGCCTATCTGAAAAAGAAAAAGGGCTTCATTCTGGTCTCCCATGACCGCCGGTTCCTGGATGACTGTGTGGACCATATCCTTTCTCTGAACCGCTCGAACATCGAGGTGCAGAGCGGCAATTTCTCCGCCTATCTTGAAAACTTCCAGCGGCAGCAGGACTATGAGCTGGAGCAGAACGAACGCCTGAAAAAGGATATCGGGCGGCTCCAGCAGGCGGCCCGGCGGACAGGCGCATGGTCGGACAAGGTGGAGGCCACCAAGATCGGCGCCCACGACAAGGGCTTCGTAGGGCACAAGGCCGCAAAGATGATGCAGCGCTCCAAGTCCATTGAGGAGCGGCAGCAGCGGGCCGTCGAAGAGAAGGCCGGACTTCTGAAAAACATCGAAAATACGGACGCGCTGAAGCTCTTCCCCCAGCGCTACCATGCGGATATCCTGCTGAGCCTCCGTGATGTTTCCCCGGTCTACGACGGGCGCGCCGTCTGCGATCCGGTGACCTTCACGCTCCGCCGGGGCGAACGCGCCGTGCTGGACGGGCGCAACGGCAGCGGCAAAAGCAGCCTCTTGAAGCTCATCCTCGGTCAGCCCATCGGCCACGTCGGCACGGTCAGCGTGGGCAGCGGTCTGAAGATCTCCTACGTGCCGCAGGACACCGCGCATCTCAGCGGTCTGCTCTCCGACTACGCGGAGGAAAAAGGCATCGACGAAAGCCTGTTCAAGGCCATTCTGCGGAAGATGGATTTCTCCCGCGTCCAGTTTGAAAAGGATATGCGGGATTTCTCCGGCGGACAGAAAAAGAAGGTGCTGATCGCCGCCAGCCTCTGCGAACAGGCGCACCTGTATATCTGGGATGAACCGCTGAACTTCATCGACGTCTATTCCCGCATCCAGATCGAGCAGCTGCTCACGGAATTTCAGCCCACCATGCTCTTTGTAGAGCATGACCGTGCGTTCCGGGAAGCGATCGCCACGCGGGTCATCCGGCTGTGATTCTTCTCTTTCACACAAAAATCCCTTCAAGGCAAGCCTTGAAGGGATTCGTATTTGATCGTATCAGGTATTCAGATTTCCGGGAGACGCTTTCCCGCCGGGCGTGGGTTGGGGGGTGGGTTGGGGGGTCGGCTCCGGCGTGGGTTGCGGCGTGGGTTCGGGGGTCGGCTCGGGCGTCGGTTCCGGCGTGGGTTCGGGGG
>JAZQQF010000051.1:0-16927 GCA_045628925.1 Oscillospiraceae bacterium
ATCGAATGGGAGTATATCGAGACCGTCGGCGGCTCCATGGTCCGTCCGGGCAAGCCCTATATCGAGGACGCCAACGAGATCAAGGAAAAGATCAAGATGCCCGATCCCACCACCTGGGACTGGTCCGGCTCCGCCAAGGCCAACACCATGTGGCTCACCGACCAGAAGGCCAACTGCATGTGGATCCTGAACGGCTTCTATGAGAGACTCATCTCCTTCATGGACTTCGAGGGCGCCATCATGGCCCTGATCGACGAGGATCAGAAGGACGCCGTCAAGGACTTCTTCGATGAACTCAGCGATATGTATATCAAGCTGCTGGACTGCGCCATCAAGGCGTATCCCAACCTGGATATGTTCTGCATCCATGACGACTGGGGCTCCCAGAAGGAGACCTTCTTCGCCCCCGAAGTCGCCAAGGAAATGATCGTCCCCTATATGCGGAAGGTCACCGATTTCATCCACTCCAAGGGCAAGTTCGTGGATTATCACTGCTGCGGCCAGAACCTGAAGCAGGTCCCCAACATGATCGCCGCCGGCTGGGACAGCTGGTCTCCCCAGGCCATGAACGACACCTGGAAGGAATACGAGCTGTACGGCGACAAGATCATCATCGGCGTTATGCCCGAGCAGTTCGATCCCGCCGCGCTGACCGAGGCTGAGATCCGTCAGAAGGCCCGCGAGTACGTGGATCGCTTCATGCAGCCCGGCAAGCCCAGCATCCTGAACTACAACGGCATGAGCGTCTGCACGCCCGTGTATCTGGAAGAGCTGTACGAGTACAGCCGCAAGAAAGCCTGCGGCATGGTGTAATTCCGGGCTCGTCCCGAAATTTGAACCGGATTCCCGAACCGGGCGCATTCGTGCGCCCGGTTTTTGCAAACGCTGAAACGGAGGCGTTCCCTCATGCTCATCGACGGTCTGCAGAAGCTGACCCTGCTGGATTTTCCGGGGCATACGGCCTGCACCGTGTTCACCGGGGCCTGCAATTTCCGCTGCCCCTTCTGCCACAATGCTTCGCTGGTGCTGCATCCGAACGAGCTGCCCGGCCTGCCGGAGGCGGACTTCTTCGCCTTTCTTGAAAAGCGCCGCGGATTGCTGGACGGGGTAGCCGTCACCGGCGGCGAACCCACGCTGCAGCCGGATCTGCCGGAATTTCTGGCGAAGATCCGGGCGATGGGCTATGCCGTCAAGCTGGATACCAACGGGGGCAGGCCGGACGTCCTGCGGGAGATTTTACGGGCGGGACTCGCGGACTGCGTGGCGATGGACATCAAGTCCTCCCGGGAGAATTACGAGAAGGCCGCCGGGGTGAAGGGCGTCCTGCCCGCGGTGCTGGAGAGCATCGAACTGCTGGAGACTTCCGGCATCCCTTATGAATTTCGCACCACCGCCGTGAAAAACCTGCACACCGCCGCGGATTTTTTCGCCATCGGCGAATGGCTCGCGGGAACGGAGCGGTATTTCATTCAGAGCTTCGCGGATTCCGGGGATATCCTGTCGCCGGGAATGGAAGCCTTTTCCAATGCGGAGCTGCACGGGCTGCTGGACGCGGTGCTGCCGCATATCCCGAAAGCGCAGCTGCGCGGCGTTGATTGAAGGAAACATTAAAACCATAGTCCGGAATTTCCAAAAATGACTATATCTTGGAGAGAAACGCAAGATATTGGGGGATGCGCCCACTATATCTTGCGTTTTTGTGCTTGACAAGACCATGGGATGGGCTTATAATCCAAGCAAGATAAGAAGATTATGGGAAGACTATTCCGGAGGGATCGCTATGTATAGAGTTGTCAAGCGCGATGGGCGCGTCGTGGATTTCGAGATCGGGAAGATCTCCAAGGCCATCGAAAAGGCTTTCGAGGCAACGGATACGAATTATAATCAGGATGTGGTGGATTTCCTCGCCCTGAAGGTCACTGCCGATTTCCAGAGCAAGGTCAAGGATGAGCTGGTCGCCATCGAGGATATTCAGGACAGCGTGGAGTCCGTCCTCTCCAAGGCCGGGTATGAGAACGTGGCCAAGGCCTATATCCTGTACCGCAAGCAGCATGAGAAGCTGCGCAATGTGAGCGAGACCGTGCTGGACTATAAGAAGGCCGTGGATGACTATCTGGGCATTCAGGACTGGCGCGTGAAGGAAAACAGCACCGTCACCTATTCCGTGGGCGGTCTGATCCTCTCCAATTCCGGCGCCATCACCGCGAACTACTGGCTGAGCGAGGTCTACGATCAGGAGATCGCCGCCGCGCACCGGAGCGCCGACCTTCATATCCACGATCTGAGCATGCTCACCGGCTACTGCGCCGGTTGGAGCCTCCGTCAGCTGATCACCGAGGGGCTGGGCGGCGTTCCCGGAAAGATCACCTCCAAGCCCGCCGGGCATCTGATCACCCTCTGCAATCAGATGGTGAACTTCCTTGGCATCATGCAGAACGAATGGGCGGGCGCGCAGGCGTTCAGCTCCTTCGATACCTATCTTGCCCCCTTTGTGCGGGTGGATAACCTGAGCTATAAGGAAGTCAAGCAGGCGGTGCAGGCCTTCATCTTCGGCGTGAACACCCCCTCCCGCTGGGGCACGCAGGCCCCCTTCTCCAATGTGACGCTGGACTGGACGGTCCCGGCCGACATGGCGGAGCTGCCCTGCATCGTGGGCGGCAAGGAGATGGACTTCTGCTATAAGGACTGCCAGAAGGAAATGGACATGGTGAACAAGGCCTTCATCGAGTGCATGATCGAGGGCGACGCCAACGGCCGCGGCTTCCAGTACCCCATCCCCACCTATTCCATCACCCGGGATTTCGACTGGTCGGATACGGAGAACAACCGTCTCCTGTTTGAGATGACCGCGAAATACGGCACGCCTTATTTCTCCAACTACATCAATTCCGATATGGAGCCCTCCGACGTGCGCAGTATGTGCTGCCGCCTCCGTCTCGACCTGCGCGAGCTGCGCAAAAAGAGCGGCGGCTTCTTCGGCTCCGGCGAAAGCACCGGCAGCGTGGGCGTCGTGACCATCAATATGCCCCGCATCGCCTACCTGAGCAAGACGAAGGAAGAGTTCTATGAGCGGCTGGATCGTCTGATGGATCTGGCGGCCCGCAGCCTGAAGGTGAAGCGCGACGTCATCACCAAGCTGCTGGACGCCGGTCTGTATCCCTATACCAAGCGCTACCTCGGCACCTTCTCCAACCATTTCTCCACCATCGGCCTTGTGGGCATGAACGAAGCCTGTCTGAATGCCCGCTGGCTCCGCAGGGACCTGAGCGACCCGGAGAGTCAGGCATTCACGAAGGATGTGCTGAACCATATGCGCGAGCGGCTGAGCGATTATCAGGAGCAGTACGGCGACCTGTATAATCTGGAGGCCACCCCGGCGGAAAGCACCTCCTACCGGCTGGCCAAGCACGACAAGGCCCGCTATCCGGAGATCATCACCGCCGCGGACGACGGCACGCCTTACTATACCAATTCCTCCCATCTGCCCGTGGGTTATACGGACGATATCTTCTCCGCGCTGGACATTCAGGACGAGCTGCAGACCCTGTATACCTCCGGCACCGTGTTCCACGCCTTCCTGGGCGAGAAGCTGCCCGATTGGAAGGCCGCCGCGAACCTTGTGCGGAAGATCGCGGAGAATTACAGCCTGCCCTATTACACCATGTCGCCCACCTATTCCATCTGCAGGAACGATGGATACATCACCGGCGAGCAGTATGTCTGCCCCAAGTGCGGCGAGAAGACCGAGGTCTATTCCCGCATCACCGGCTATTACCGGCCCGTGCAGAACTGGAACGACGGCAAGGCACAGGAATTCAAGCAGCGCAAGGTGTATGATGTTTCCCGCAGCGCCTTCACGCCCCTCTCCGCGCCCGCGGTCATCGCGGCGGACGCGGCGCCCAAGGCGGAGCCGGCTGCGAGCGTCGGGGAGCTGAAGCCCATCCCGGCGTAAAAGCCGGCGGAGGTCCTGCTCTTTGCCCGCGTCACCTGCCCCAACTGCCGGGCGGCGGAAGCGCAGCTCACCAGGGCGGGCATCCCCTTCAAGAAGCTCATCGCCGAGGAAAACAAGGACCTCGTGGAGAAATACGGCATCAAGGGCGCGCCCACGCTGGTGACCCCCACGGACGCGGGGTATGAGAAGTACTACGGCGTCCCCGAGATCAAGAAGTTCCTGCAGAATTCCTGACGGGCGGGTTTCCTCTGAAATTCATAATCCGGGCGGTTCTGAATCGCCCGGATATCGCTTATCCTTGAAAAGAAAACGGTAAATCAAAGGAGCTGACGAAATGACCGATATCATCGTGGTAGGCGGCGGCCCTGCGGGGATGACCGCCGCGCTGTATGCCAGACGCAATAATAAGACCGTTCTGGTGCTGGAAAAGAACGGCTTCGGCGGGCAGATCACCTATTCGCCCAAGGTGGAGAACATCCCCGGCAATCTGCAGATCAGCGGCAACGAATTTGCCGAGAAGTTTCTGGATCAGATCCTCGCGCAGGGCGCGGAGATCGACTTCGCCACCGTGACGGGCGTGGAAAAAACGGGGGCGGGCTTCACCGTCCATACCGACTGCGGCGATTATGAGAGCCGCGCCGTCATCCTCGCCACCGGCGTGAAGCACCGGATGCTGGGTCTGGAGGGCGAGAACGAGCTGGTGGGGCAGGGCATCTCCTTCTGCGCCGTGTGCGATGGGGAGTTTTACCGGGATAAGACCGTCGTGGTCGCCGGGGGCGGCAACAGCGCCCTGCAGGAGGCCATCCTGCTCACGGAGAACTGCAAAGAGGTCATCATGGTGCAGGATCTGGACTTCTTTACCGGCGAGAAAAAGAGTCAGGATGTGCTGTTCAGCCGCCCCAACGTGAGGGCCATCACCGGCACGACGCTGAAGGGCCTGAACACGGCGGACGGGAAGCTCACCGGCGTGGTGACGGAGAAGACCGCCACCGGCGAGCGGAACGTCATCGAATGCGACGGGCTGTTCGTGGCCATCGGCCTCATCCCCGAAAACGACGCCTTCAAGGACGTGACTGAGCTGAACAGCTACGGGTATTTCGATTCCGATGAGCGCTGCCTGACGAAGACGGAGGGCCTCTTCGTAGCGGGCGACTGCCGCAGTAAATCGCTCCGTCAGGTGGTCACCGCCTCGGCAGACGGGGCCATGGCCGCCGTCGCCGCCTGCCGGTATCTGGAATGACAGCGCCGGTCGTCATCCGCCCCTGTGCCGACTACGGGGAAGCGGAGCAGGCGCTGCAGGCGGGGCTGGAACCGCTGGGCGGCCTCAGCTGGGTGCAGCCCGGAATGCGCGTCGCCATCAAGACGAACCTCATTACCGCCATGAAGCCGGAGGCCGCCGCCACCACCCATCCCGCGCTGCTGGCGGCGCTGACGAAGCTGCTGCTGGCGAAGGGCGCGAAGGTCATCGTGGGCGACAGTCCCGGCGGCGTCTACAACCGGGTCTACGTGGAGCGGGTGTATGAGGTCTGCGGGCTGAAAGCGCTGGAAGCGCTGGGCGCGGAGCTGAACCGGGATTTCGGGCAGAAGGAGCAGAGCTTCCCGGAGGGGAAGGTCCTGAAGCGCTTCACCTATACCTCGTGGCTGGATGAGGCGGACGCCATCATCAATTTCTCAAAGCTCAAGGTCCACGCCATGATGGCCATGACCGCCGCGACCAAGAACCTGTTCGGGACGATCCCCGGCGCGGTCAAGGCCGAATATCACTACCGCTTCCCGGAATACGCGGATTTCGCGGATATGCTGGTGGATCTGAACGAGTATTTCAGGCCCCGGCTGAACCTCTGCGACGCGGTGGTGGGCATGGAGGGGAACGGCCCCACGCAGGGAACGCCCCGCACCATCGGCGCGCTGCTGGCTTCGGAAAGTCCCTACGCGCTGGATCTGGCTGCTGCGGAGCTGCTGGGTCTCCGCAAGGAGGACGTACCCTATCTGGAGGCGGCATATCAGCGGGGCTTCATCCCGGCCACGGCGGGGGAGCTGACCGTGGACGGGTCGCTGGCGGATTTCAAGCCGGAGAATTTCAAAAACATCGCCGGGCGGGAGGGCCTCATCGCCTTCGGAAACAGCACCGGCGCGGTCAGCACCGCGCTGCGCAAAATGCTGAGCGGCATGGTGCAGTCCCGTCCGCAGCTGGAAACGGGGAAGTGCGTGGGCTGCGGCATCTGCGCCCGCTCCTGTCCCGCGAAGGCGATCACCATTGAAGAAAAGAAAGCGAAGATCGACCGGGAGGCCTGCATCCGCTGCTTCTGCTGTCAGGAGCTGTGCCCCCGGGGCGCGATGAAGGTACACCGTCCGCCGGCGGCAAGGGTCGCCGGCAGACTCTGAGATGAACCGCAGAATAGGAGGCAGACCATGAGTAAGTTTTCCGCATTTCTGAAACGCAAGAACATCGTCTTTTCCGCTAAACGGTACGGGATCGACGCGCTGGGCGCCATGGCGCAGGGCCTGTTCGCGTCCCTGCTGGTGGGCACGATCCTGAATACGCTGGGCACGCAGCTGCACATCGGCTTCCTGTCGAAGGTCCTCGTGACCGTGGGCGCCGGGGAGAAGGCCGTCACCTATACCATGGGCGGGCTGGCCTCCGCGATGGTGGGCCCGGCCATGGCTGTAGCCATCGGCTATGCGCTGCAGGCACCGCCGCTGGTGCTGTTCACGCTGGTACCCGTCGGCTTTGCGACGAATGCCCTCGGCGGCTCCGGCGGCCCGCTGGCGGTACTGGTGACGGCCATCGTGGCGGCGGAGTTCGGCAAAGCCGTCAGTAAAGAAACCAAAGTGGATATCCTTGTGACCCCCATCGTCACGCTGCTCATCGGCGTGGGTCTTGCCTATCTCATCGCACGGCCTATCGGCACGGCGGCAGCATGGGTCGGCAATCTCATCATGTGGGCCACCGAGCTGCGGCCCTTCCTCATGGGCATCATCGTTTCCGTGGTGGTGGGCATTGCGCTGACGCTGCCCATCTCCTCGGCGGCCATCTGCGCCAGCTTCGGCCTGATCGGGCTGGCTGGCGGCGCTGCCGTGGCTGGCTGCTGCGCCCAGATGGTGGGCTTCGCGGTCATGAGCTTCAAGGAAAACCGTTGGGGCGGCATCGTGAGTCAGGGCCTCGGAACCAGTATGCTGCAGATGGGCAACATCGTGAAGAATCCCCGCATCTGGATCCCGCCCACGGTGGCCTCGGCCATCACCGGCCCCATCGCCACCTGCCTGTTCAAGCTGGAGATGAACGGCGCTGCGGTGAACTCCGGCATGGGCACCTGCGGCCTCTGCGGCCCCATCGGCGTATGGACCGGCTGGGCTGCGGACGTGGCAGCCGGGACGAAGGCCGCCGTCACGGCCATGGACTGGATCGGCCTCGCGCTGATCGCGGTCGTCCTGCCCGCCATCCTCACGCCGCTGCTGGCGCTGCCGCTCAGAAAGATCGGCTGGATCAAGGACGGAGATTTGAAGCTGGATTAACATGAAAACTGGTAAGCAGCAAACGCGGCTTCCCGGTTCTTTTCCTTTATGCCTCTACGATCATGCGTTTCTGGTTCTTCCATTTGCCGGACCAGTACCAGATATAACCGCAGACGGGGGTGGTGAAGCCCGCGACCGCCATGCCCAGCCAGTAGCCGTAAACGCCCATGAACTTCGCAAAGAGCAGGCTGGCCGCCACCTTGATGACGATGTTTTCCAGTATGCCGGCCCACATTTCCAGATCGGTGCGGCCCAGCCCGTCGAACAGGGCGAAGGGGCCGCCCGCCAGCGACATACCCAGGAACATCAGCGTTTCGATCCACATGAAGCTCCGGGCCATGGCGCAGACCTCCGCGTCCTTGGTAAAGAAGCGGAAGATCAGCTCCGGGAACGCATTGATGATGACAGCGACCACCGCCCAGCAGGCGAGGCTTAGCCAGTTCGTCAGCTTGAAGGCCTTTTTGATGCGCTCCGGCAGCTGTGCGCCGAAGCACTGGCCGATGATGGCCGCGCCGCCGTTGTAAACGCCCATGACCACGCAGTTGCAGATCATGAAGAGCTTGTTGCCGATGCTGTCCACCGCGCTGGCGGCCACACCGTAGACATTGATGTTGGAGTTCACGAACATGGTGGAGAGGCTCATCACAAGGCTGAAAGCCATCATGGGGGCGGAGATCTTCCAGATGGCCTTCAGCGTTTTTTTCTGAATGCGGAAGCTGGCGGGCTTGAAGTCAAAGTGGAAGGCTTCCTTGTGGCGGATGAGGTAGAAGAGCGAAATGAGGAAGGACACGCCCTGCGCGATGACCGTGGCCAGCGCCGCACCGGCGACGCCCATATCCGTCCACGCCACCAGCACGTAGTCCAGAATGATGTTCAGAACGGAGGCAATGGCGACGAAATAGGTGGGCAGCTTGCTCTGCCCGAGGCCGCGGAGGATGGAGCCGAGGCCGTTATAGCCATAGACGAAAAGGATGCCGTAGCAGCAGATCTGATAATATTTCTTCGTGTCGGCCCAGACGGCTTCCGGCGTGTTCAGAATGCCCAGCAGCCAGTCCGTCAGCAGAAGACCTGCGACGCCCAGCACCACCGCGGCGATCAGCGTCACGCTGAGGAGGGTGCCGATCGTCCGCCTGATGGCCTCCTTTTCGCCCGCGCCCACCTGCTGACTGAGCAGGATCTGCCCGCCCATGCTCATGGACATACCGGTCATCATGATGATGCTCTGCATCAGGCCGCCGATGCCTGCGGCGCTCAGGCCGCCCGCGCCCACCAGATTGCCCACGATGAGCATATCCACGACGTTGTAGAGGGATTGCAGGATGTTGCCGATGATGATGGGGATGGAATAGGCGACGAGGTGCCTGAAAAGCGGCCCCTTCGTCATATCCCGGATAAGTGAATCAGCCATGTCGGTTCCTCTCTTTCATGGAGTCAGTATCGGTCATTATACGGGAAACGGTTTTTCTTGTCAATCGCCGCGCCGATTTTTCAAACGCGGAAAAATTCCGTGAAAACGTGTCCATCGCTTGTATTTTTCCGGGCCTTGTGGTACATTTATATATTGGAATCAGATGGGCAGCAGATATACTGCGGCCCGGACAGCTTCAGTGCTGGAAAGGAATCGACCATGTCAAGGCGAATGCTCGTCGTCCGCAACCCGAAAGCGGGCAGCTTCCTCAGTCAGAATACGTTTCTGGAAGCGGCGGGTGTGATCTTCAAAAGTGATTATAACGTATACGTATACAGTACCACCTGCCGGGGCGATGCGACGCGCGTCGCGGCGGAGGAGGGCGACCTGTATGACCGGGTGGTGGCTTTCGGCGGCGACGGAACGCTGAACGAGGTCATCAACGGCCTCATGCGCCTGCCGAAGCGGCCGGAGCTGGGCTATATCCCCGCCGGGACGACCAATGATTTCGCCGCCGGGCTGGGCCTTAGCCGGAACGTGACGAAGGCGGCGGACACGGTGCTGTATGGCGAACCGACGGCGCTGGACGTGGGCCAGTTCGGAGAAGACCGGTATTTCTCCTACGTGGCCTCCTTCGGGACCTTTACGAAGGCCAGCTATTCCGCGCCGCAGGATATGAAAAACGTGCTGGGCTATGCGGCCTACCTGCTGGAGGGATTAAAGTCCCTTTCCGATATCCACAGCTATCATATGACCGTCACGACCGACCGGGTCATGTGGGAGGATGATTTCATCTTCGGCGCGGTGTCCAATGCCATGAGCGTTGGCGGCGTGATGAAATTCTCCAGCGATCAGGTGGACCTGTCCGACGGGCAGTTTGAGGTGCTGATGATCCGCTCGCCCCGGAGCCTTGCGGGGCTGCAGCAGCTCCTCGTGGACGTGACCACCCGGCACTATGGTGAATGCGATCAGATCTTATACTGCAAGGCCTCCTATATCCGCGTTCAGTGCGGTGAGCCTGTTGCGTGGACGGTGGACGGGGAGGCGGGCGGTGAGCAGACGGATATCACGCTGCGCAACTGCCATCATGCGATCCAAATTCTGAAACCAAAGGAGAGCGACCATGCTTAAGATTTCCGGACTCAGCTACCACGTCAGCGACGAAGGCGGCGAAAAAGATATACTGAACGGCATTGACCTGACGGTGGAGGACGGGGCGTTCATCGTCGTCACCGGCCCCAACGGCGGCGGCAAGACCACGCTGGCCAAGGCCATCATGGGCCTTGTGACCCCCACGGCGGGCAGCATCCTGTATAACGGCACGGAGCTGATGGGCCTGAGCGTGACCGAGCGGGCAAGACTCGGCGTGAGCTACGGGTTCCAGCAGCCGCCCCGCTTCAAGGGCCTGCAGGTGACGGAGCTTTTAAGTATCGCCGCCGGGCGGAAGCTCAGCGCCAATGAATGCTGCACCTACCTCACCAAGGTGGGCCTCTGCACCGAGGATTACATGGACCGGGAGATCGACACGTCCCTGTCCGGCGGCGAGGTGAAGCGCATCGAGATCGCCTCCCTGCTGGCGCGGAACGCGGAGCTGATGATCTTCGACGAGCCGGAGGCCGGCATCGACCTGTGGAGCTTCAGCCGCCTGACCCAGACCTTTGAGAATATCCACAAGCGCCATGAGAATACGATGATCGTCATCTCCCATCAGGAGCGCATCATCCGTCTGGCGGACGAGGTCATTCTGGTGGCGAACGGGCGCATCGCCAGCCGCGGCAGCTTTGACGACGTGATGCCCATGATGGACCTGACAGAGGGCAGCTGCAGCGTGAAGGAGGAGGTCTGAACATGGGAAAACTGAGCCAGATCGAGCTGAATATGCTCAAGCAGATCGCGGACCTGCACAAGATCCCGGAAGGGGCCTACAACATCCGGGCTGACGGCGAGAGCGCCGGGCGGAACAGCACGGAGCATATCGAGATCGTCAGCAAGACGGACAAGCAGGGCATCGACATCATCGTGAAGCCCGGCACGAAAAACGAGAGCGTGCATATCCCGGTCATCATCTCCAAGACCGGCTATGAGGAACTGGTCTACAACGATTTCTTCATCGGCGAGGACTGCGATGTGGTCATCATCGCCGGCTGCGGCATCCACAACAGCGGCTGCAATACCAGTAAGCATGACGGCGTGCATACCTTCCACGTGGGCCGCAACTCCCGCGTGAAGTACGTGGAAAAGCATTACGGCGAGGGCGAGGGCACCGGCGAACGCATCATGAACCCGGAGACCGTCATCCATCTGGAGGAGAACGCCTACATGGAGCTGGACACCACCCAGATCCGCGGCATCGACTCCACGAACCGGGTCACCAAGGTGGACTGCGCGGCAGGCGCGGAGGTCGTGGTGCTGGAAAAGCTCATGACCCACGACCAACAGACCGCCATTTCTGATATGTTCATCGAGATGAACGGGGATGATTCCAGGGCCCGCGTCATCTCCCGCAGCGTGGCGCAGGGCGAGAGCAAACAGACCTTCTATCCCCGCGTGAGCGGCAACGCCAAGTGCTTCGGCCATGTGCAGTGCGACACCATCATCATGGGCGACGCGAAGGTCAGCTCCATCCCCGCCATCAATGCGAACCACGTGGACGCGCAGCTCATCCACGAAGCCGCCATCGGCCGTATCGCGGGCGACCAGCTGCTGAAGCTCATGACGCTTGGCCTCAGCGAGCAGGAGGCGGAGGAGCGCATCCTCGCGGGCTTCCTGAAATAAAAAACACACAAGCGGGCAGCGCCGAAGCGCTGCCCGTTCTGCTTTACAAGCATTTTCCGGTATGCTATACTGAAAAAAACAAAAACCATCGGAGGCGAGCGAATGCAGACCATCGACCATGTCCGCCTGAGCGCGGATGAAAAAGACCTCATTATCTTAGACCAGACCCAGCTCCCCAACCGGCAGGTCTACCTGACCCTGCATACCCGGGAGGAGCTGTATCACGCCATCAAGGAGCTGCAGGTGCGCGGCGCGCCCGCCATCGGCATCTTTGCGGGCTTTGCCATGTACGTGCTGGCGCAGCAGTACGGGGAAGGGGACTTCCTCGCCCGTTTCCGGGAGGACGCAGCCTACCTCAATTCCTCCCGTCCCACGGCGGTGAATCTCAGCTGGGCGCTGCGGCGCATGACGGAAGCGGCGGAATCGAAGCCCGGCGATTTGGGCATCCTGCGGGCGACCTGTCAGGCCATTCTGGATGAAGATATCGCCATGTGCACCGCCATTTCCGAATACGGGCTGAGCCTGCTGAAGGAGGGCGACGGCGTCCTGACCCACTGCAACGCAGGCCCCATTGCCACCTCGAAATACGGCACCGCCATCGGCCCCATCCTGCTGGGGCAGGAAAAGGGAATCCACGTCCGCGCCTTCTGCGATGAGACCCGGCCGCTCCTGCAGGGCGCGCGCCTCACCAGCTGGGAGCTGAGCCGCGCCGGAGTGGATACCACCCTCATCTGCGACAATATGGCCTCCACGGTCATGATGCAGGGCAAGATCCAGTTCTGCTTCGTGGGCTGCGACCGGGTGGCCATGAACGGCGACGCGGCCAACACGGTCGGCACCAGCGGCGTTGCCATCCTTGCAAAGCACTACGGCATCCCGTTCTACGTGCTCGGCCCCACCTCCACCATCGACCGGAACTGCCCCACGGGGAAGGAGATCCCGGTGGAGCTGCGGGATCCGGAGGAGATCCGCAGCAAGTGGTATCAGGAACCCATGGCGCCGGAGGGCGTGAAATGCTTCAACCCCTCCTTCGACGTGACGGATCACAGCCTGATCTCCGGCATCATCACGGAAAAGGGCATCTGTCGTCCGCCGTTCACCGAAAGTCTGAAAGCACTGTTTGAATAAGGAAGGAGCTACCGTTATGGCTGAAATCCTCAGTTCCCCCTCCGCCTGCATCGAGGCGGACCCTGATCTGGTCGCAAAAGTCGTTCTCATGCCCGGCGATCCCCTGCGGGCGAAAAAGGTCGCGGAGACCTATCTGGAAAACCCCGTCTGCTTCATGACCGTGCGGAATATGCTGGGCTATACCGGCACCTACAAGGGGCGGAAAATCTCCGTCATGGGCAGCGGCATGGGCGTTCCCAGCGCGACGCTGTATGTGCATGAGCTGTTCAGCTTCTATGGCGTGGAGACCGTGTTGCGCATCGGCTCCGCCGGCGCCATCGGCGAGGACGCGCACGTGCGCGATCTGGTCATCGCCATGACCGCCTCCACCAATTCCCACTATGCGGATATGTATCAGTTCCCCGGGCAGCTCAGCCCGCAGGCGGATTTCGGGATGCTGCGCCGCGCCGTGGAGCTGGCGGAAGGGAAGGGCATCAGCGTGAAGGTGGGCAGCGTGTTCACCGCCGATATGTTCTATAATGCCAATTCCGAGGCCGCCGGGAAATACCGGGATATGGGCATCCTCGCCGTGGAGATGGAGACGGCGGGCATCTACTGGGAGGCCATGGCGTCCCACAAGAAGGCCCTGAGCCTGCTGACCATTTCCGACCACATTTTTACCGGCGAAGCGCTGACCGCGCAGGAGCGGCAGGATTCCTTCACCGAGATGATGGAGGTCGCGCTGGAGACCGCGTGGGCGGAGGCGGAGTAAAAAAGAGCGAAATTCGTCCTTCGGACGAGTGAAATTCGCCTTCGGCGAGCAAAATCGCTTCGCGGCGAAATTCGCTGCGGCGAGCTGAAATTCCATAGACAGAAACCCGCCTCTCCGTTGCGGAGAGGCGGTTCGATCCATATTTAGAGTCCGACCTGTTTTGCCACAAGGCTGTCGCTGTTGTATTTCTGGCGGAGCTTGGGCTTTTCGATCTTGCCGGTGGGGTTGCGGGGCACCACGTCGAAGATGATCTCACGCGGGCGCTTGTAGCGGGGCAGATCCTTGCAGAAGTCCATGATCTCTTCCTCGGTGCATTCCACGCCGGGCTTCAGCTCGATGATGGCCGCGGCGATCTCGCCCAGACGGGGGTGCGGCCTGCCGATGACGGCCACGTCCTTGATCTTGTCGTTGGCGCGGAGGAAGGCTTCGATCTGCACCGGGTAGAGGTTTTCGCCGCCGGTGATGATCACGTCCTTGGCGCGGTCCACCAGCCAGATGAACCCGTCCGCGTCCACCTCGGCCATGTCGCCGGTGAGCAGCCAGTCGCCGCGCTTCACCTCCGCCGTGGCGGCGGGATCCTTGTAGTAGCATTCCATCACGCCGGGGCCCTTGACGGCCAGCTCGCCCACAGTGCCCTGCGGCACCTCGTTGAAGCTGCCGTCCACCACCTTGACCTCCCAGCCGTGACCGGGGATGCCGATGGCGCCGACCTTGTGGATGTTCTCCACGCCCAGGTGCACGCAGCCGGGACCGATGGATTCGCTGAGGCCGTAGTTCGTATCATACTGATGATGGGGGAAGTACTTCTGCCAGCGCTGGATGAGCGCGGGCGGCACGGGCTGCGCGCCGATGTGCATGAGCCGCCACTGGTCCAGCTTGTAATCCGAGAGCTTCACGTCGCCCCGGTCCAGCGCATCCAGAATGTCCTGCGCCCACGGCACCAGCAGCCACACGATGGTGCACTGCTCCTTGTGCACGGTCTTCAAAATCCATTCCGGGCTGATGCCGCGCAGGAGGACGGCGCGGCTGCCGGAAATGAGGCTGCCGAACCAGTGCATCTTTGCACCGGTGTGGTACAGCGGCGGCATACAAAGGAAGTTGTCCTTCCTCGTCTGCCCATGGTGCGCCTGCTCCACCTGACAGGATTGGACGAGGCTGCGATGCTTGTGCAGAATGGCCTTCGGGAAGCCGGTGGTGCCGCTGGAGAAGTAGATGGCGGCGTAATCGTCGTCCGTCAGCTCAATGGGGGGCTTACGGCTGGAGCAGAAGGAGATCATCTGATAATAGCTGTCCGCGAACATGGGGGTATGGTTGCCGACAAAGTAGAACTTGCGGATCTTATCCTTCAGCACGTCCAGCTTGGATTCCACACGCTCGGTGAATTCCAGACCGAAGACCAGCATACTGGCGTCCGACAGGTTCAGGCAGTATTCGATCTCGTCCGCGGTATAGCGGTAATTCAAAGGAACGGCGAGGCAGCCCGCCTTCAGGATGCCGAAATAGATGGGCAGCCATTCCAGACAGTTCATCAGCAGAATGGCGATCTTGTCGCCCTTCTTGGCCCCGGCGGTCATGAGCAGATGGGCGAAGCGGTTGGCCCTGCGGTCAAAATCTTCCCACGTCAGCTCCCGGCGGTACGCGGTCTCCGGGTCGGATTCCACAAGGCTGAACTCCGCCCAGTTATCGGTCTGGCGGCCCTCCCGGTCCGGATTCACTTCGACCAGCGCCACGTCCTCCGGCCTATTTTTTGCGTTTCGTTCCAGAAAATCAGTAATCGGCATGATGAAACCCTTCTTTAATTCAAATTACTGTCGGAAGCATACCATAGTTTCCCGCATTTGTCAAGGAAAAGTTTAAATGCGTGATCATCTGAAAACTTGAAATGAGGCGGGAAAAGTGGTATGTTGAGCGCAGTACGAAGAGGAGGGAAGACCATGCTGAAACCGAAGCACCTGAGCCCCGGCGACCGGGTCGCCATCGTCAGCCTGTCCCGTGGAATGCTGGGGGAACCGGCGTTTATCCATAAATATGACATCGCAAAGCGGCGGCTGGAGGAGGATTACGGCCTCACCGTCGAGGCCATGCCCAATGCGCTGAAGGGCGTCGACTATCTGGACAAGCACCCGGAGGCCCGGGCGGAGGACTGGATGGCCGCCTTTGCGGACACGGGCATCAAGGCCATTTTCAACGCCATCGGCGGCGACGACGCAATCCGACTGCTGCCCTACGTGGATTTTGACCTGATCCGGGCAAATCCGAAGATCTTCACCGGCTTTTCCGATACGACCTCCAACCATTTCATGATGCACCGGGCGGGGGTCATGTCCTATTACGGGGCCAGCGTGATGACGAACTTCTCCGAATACGTGCGCATCAACGACTATACGGCCGGGGCCATTCGCAATACGCTCTTTGACCCGAAGCCGCAGCTGGAGATCCGCTCCGCGCCCTACTGGTATGACGACGAGGACGAGAAGATCTGGTGGGACGAGAAGAACATCGGCACCCTGCGGGCCTACCACCCAGAGGAGATCGGCTATGAGGTGCTGCAGGGTTCCGGCGCGGTGGAAGGAGAACTGCTGGGCGGCTGCCTCGATGTGTTCATCGAGCTGCTGGGAACGCCGCTGTGGCCGTCCCGCCCGGAATGGAAGGGAAAGCTGCTGTTTCTGGAGACCAGCGAGGAGGATATGTCCTGCGACCTGCTCACGTGGCTGCTGCGGAATCTGGCGGCGCAGGGCATCTTCGATGAAGTGTCCGGCATTCTGGTGGGCAAGCCCGCCCGCCGCAGCAAATATGGACCTTATAAGGAGGTCTATCGCCGGGTGGTGGGCTTCGAGGCGGGGCGGCCCGACCTGCCCATTCTCTATAACGTGAACTTCGGCCACGCGGAGCCGATCGGCGTGCTGCCCATCGGGGCAAGGTGCCGTCTGGACGCGGACCGGAAGACCCTGACCCTGCTGGAAAGCGCCACGGCGTAAAAGGTCAGAAGGGGAGAAAAGCGCTGCCCCATAAGGAAGTAATAAACGTGAAAACCCGCCGAAAAGGAGTTTGTTTCCTTTTCGGCGGGGGTCCTTTCGGCTTGAAAAACCGGGGTTTTATTCTCATCACATTCCTATTATTGTGAAGTAGTCATACTTTGAAAAAGTATCCTCAACCCATGGTGAAAGAATCTCAATGACTTCTTTCCATATTCCTCCCGCCTTAAGAGCACAAGCAGCAATTCTTTCCCAATCTTGTCTGTTTACAGAATTATCACCTGTAAAATCATAGTTCTCTAATGTCTCTGCAAACAAACTATCAAGATCCAGCTCAATAACAGTCTCATCTTCTAAATAAAGAGAGTCATCCTTCCAGTGCGGGTTTTCATCATTTTCGTAGTCTATTATCCCTTTTTGAA
>JAZQQF010000052.1:0-12852 GCA_045628925.1 Oscillospiraceae bacterium
GACCGAGGACGAGCAGAAGTAACTTTTCCCAAAACAATATCAGCCCCGCTTTCCGGCTGCAAAACCGGAAAGAGGGGCTTTCTTTATTCTTCCGTGGGCAGCAGCGCCGCTTTTGCAAGCAGCTCCGCCGCGCCGGTAGGAAGATAACGGTCTTCCCCATCCTCGACGAGTTTCTTTTTCACTGAGACACCCTGCTCCGATACACAGACGGACCCGGTCGTTTCCCCGAATTTCACGATCATCACCAGCTTCGTATCCCCTGTAAGCGTATATTCGCCGCTGAGCTTTTCCGCGTTCAGGCTGAGGACCTCCTCCCAGACGCCGGACTCCCGAAACGCGTTCGTATCCAGCATCCGCATCCGCGAGTCCGTCATGATGGCGGCGCTTTCCACCGTGACCTCCTGTCCCAGCAGCTCCGATACGGTCACACCGCCGAAGCGGACGGCGGCCAGCCCGTCGGAGCAGAGCAGCACGAACAGGCAGAGGGAAACGAGCCACGTGCCCCGGTGCTTCCTTCCCGGCCTGAGCACGCCGGTCAGCCGGTGTTTCAGGGCTTTCGCATTGGTGCTCAGGCAGCTGGTGAAGCCGCGTTCATCCCCCGCCGTGCGAAGGAGCAGCTCCGCATAGGCCCGCCTTTTGCTTTCATCCTCCCCCAGCAGCACCGCCTCATCGCAGCTCAGCTCCAGATCGTCCGCGCTGCGGCGCATACTCAGCCACGTGAGCGGCTGGAACCAGCCCAGCGCGCGGGCGAAGGCGTAGAAGACCTTGGCGGAAACATCGTCCCGGCGGAGATGCACAAGTTCATGGGTGAGGATGAGCTGCAGCTCTTCCTGCGAATAGTCTCGTTCCGGCAGCAGCACACGGGTCGAAACGCGCGTGAGGCCGACGGTCAGGGGCGTGTTCGTATTCGGGGCGATGAGCAGCCGGTATCTCGGCTTTCGCAGCCCGGAATCCAGCTGCAGGCTTTTCCACAGTTCCAGCGTCTCCCCGTCCTCCACGGGTCTCGCGTCCCGGAGAACGCGGTGCCGGAAGCAAAAGTGGCTGACAAAGCTTCGCAGGAACAGCAGCGCCCCCACGGTGAGCCAGACAAGAAGCCAGAAGCGCAGCCCCCGTTCCGAGACCGGCACCGTGAAGATCGGCGCGGGGCGGCTGTGCCACGAATATTGAAAGACATACAGGAAATTGGGCAGCAGCCACAGGGCCGATACCGTCCGCGCCTGAAAGTGCTTCCGCAGAACGGGCAGCAGCAGGAGCAGCAGCGCGAAATACAGGCTCATCTGTACTGTCAGATTGAAGCAGATGCCGCCGAACCAGCCTGTCAGCAGGTGTTCCCGGTCCGTGAAGACCATGATGACCGTTTCGGTCAGAAGCACTAAAGGCAGGATCGCCGGGTCCATCCAGCCGCGCCAGCGCCCGTCCCCGGGCTGCGTGTCCTCCGCGTCCTCCATCCAGAGAACGACGCCCGCGACGCCCGCGATGAACAGGTCGAAGATGAAACGAAGCGCCAGCTGCGTGTTCATGTTTCCGCTTCCTCCAGCAGCTGCCGCAGGGTCTGCAGCTCCTCCTTCGTCAGGCCCCCGCTGCAGAGGGCGGATGCAAAGTCCGATACGCTCCCGGCGCAGAGCTGCTCCATCAGGTGCCGGCTCTCCGACGCCAGATATTCCCGCTTCGTCAGCTTCGGCGTATACACGCTCAGGCGGCCTCGCTTTTCGATCTCCACGCAGCCCTTCTCCGCCAGCCGGCTCAGCAGGGTCAGCAGTGTGGTGGGGGCCATGGGCTTCCGCAGCTGCTTTTCGATCTCCGTCCGCTCCGCGGGACCGGAGCAGGCCCATAACGCCTGCATCACCCGCTCCTCCGCTTCCGGCAGACGGCGCGCTCCTCCGTTTTTCATTTCGGATACCTCCGTTCTTCTACAGTTGTAGAATCTACAGTTATTCTACAACTGTAGAATTAATTTTGTCAAGTCCTCCGCCGGGTTTTTCAGAACCGGAAAAAAGCGCCGTCATCGGCGGAAAAACCGAAAAAAGTTTGGAAAATTGCAGGAACACAATAAAAATCCCAACGCGCCGACTTGCGCTCCACCCGTTTTTCTGATATAATAACTTAGTTTTTGCACCGATGAACAAAACCGGAAAAATCCGGTTATACAGATTATATAAAGAAACCGGCGCCGGAGCATCCCGCTGCCGGTGTTCCGGGAAATTTTGAAAGAAAGGCGGGCGCTCATGAATTCTTATGCCGAGGTATGGGAAAAAGTATGCACGCTGCTGGAGCAGTCTCTGTCCTCCATCTCGGTGGACACCTGGTTCCGCAACTGCACCGTGATGGACCTGACGGCGGATCGGCTCATCCTTCACGCGGAAAGTCCCTTCACCCGCGACACGATCCGCGACCGATATACAGACCTGCTGAAAAGCACGCTCCATGAGATCTATGGGCTGGATTTTGAGGTGACCGTTCTGGCCGAGGGCGACCTGATCGACCCGCCGAAGCAGACGGAGAAGGATCCCTTCGCGGGCGACGTGTTCACCTTTGAGAAATTCATCGTCGGCCCGTCCAACCGGCTGGCCTTCGCGGCAGCGCAGGGTGTTGCCGATAACCCCGCCGTCGTCTATAATCCCCTGCTCATCTATGGGGATTCCGGACTGGGCAAGACGCATCTCATCTATTCCATTGCCCACAGTATTCGGAATCGTTTTCCCGATCGCCGCATAGTCTATATCAAAGGCGACGATTTTACGAACGAACTGGTACACGCCATCCAGACCGGGCGGAACAGCGAATTTCGGGAAAAATACCGGCAGGCCGACCTGCTGCTGGTGGACGATATCCAGTTTATTGCCGGAAAGATCCAGACGCAGGAGGAGTTCTTCCATACGTTCAATACCCTCTATGAATCCGGCAAACAGATCGTGCTGACCTCCGACCGTCCGCCTAAAGACATCCTCCGGCTGGAGGAACGGCTCCGCAGCCGCTTTGAAGGTGGGCTGATCGTAGACGTACAGCCTCCCGATTATGAGACGCGGGTAGCCATCATCCGCACCAAAGCACAGCGTATGGGCTTTTCTCTGACGGTGGAGACCGTGGCCTACATCGCGGAAAACATCAAGGCCAACATCCGGCAGATCGAGGGCATTCTGAAAAAGATCCAGGCCTATATTCAGCTGCAGGGAGAAGGCATCATCGGCATGGATCTGATCCGGCGCATCACGAAGGAAGTGATCGACAGTGAAAAAGCCTTCACGCCGGAATATATCATCTCAAAAATCGCAGATTATTTTAACATCACCTCTGAGGACATTCTGGGAAAGAGCAAGATCAAGACCGTTGCCAATGCCCGGCAGATCGCCATCTACCTTATCCGCAGCCTGACGGGGCTGACGCTGGACAATATCGGCAAGGTCTTCGGACGGGACCATTCCACCATCCTGCATTCCATTCGCAAGGTGGAGGACGCGCTGCCCAACGACCCCGAAACGGCGGACATCATACGGGATATCACGGCCAACATCTCCAACAAATGAGCATCAGCCTCCTTTCGGACCGTTCTGTCAGCATCTCTCGAATCTCCACAAAATACTCCATGCCTTTTCCACAAGACTGTGGAAAACCGGAAATCCACTTTTTTTACCCTGTTTATCCTCAATTTATCCACAGAGTTGTACCGCGCAAAAATCCTTATTTTTCGCGGCTTCCCGGAGTTTTCCACCGTTTTTCGCTTCTACGGCTTCCTATTACTAAATTTTATGCTTGATTATTCTCTCCTGCACAGAAAGGGTGACTTCCATGAGATTCAACTGTGACCGCAGCGTTCTGCTGAACGCCATTACCATCGCATCCCGGACCGTCGCGCCCAAGAGCACGATCCCCGCGCTGGAAGGTCTGCTGTTCGAGACCGGGCTGAACGAACTGACCATCACCGGCTATAATCTGAAGACCGGCATCCGCACAAAGCTGGAGGCCGATATTCCGGAGGAGGGCCGCCTCGTGCTGAACGCCAAGCTGCTGGGCGACATCATCCGCAAGATGCCCGAGGGAGAAGTCCACGTTTCTGCAGATGATAATCTGCTGGTAAAGCTCACCTGCGGCATGAGCTATTTCGAGATCATCGGTACCGGCGCGGATGAATTTCCCGAGCTTCCCAGCGTGGATGCGCAGACCGCCTTCCGCATTCAGGAAAAGAAACTGCAGAGCATGATCGGCGAAACGCTGTTCGCCGTCAGCACCAATGAGAGCCGCCCGGTGCATACCGGCAGCCTGTTCGAGATCAGCGGCAGCCGACTGAC
Organism: Oscillospiraceae bacterium; assembly: GCA_045628925.1. Lineage (GTDB taxonomy): Bacteria > Bacillota > Clostridia > Oscillospirales > Oscillospiraceae > UBA1774. The sequence goes on from JAZQQF010000052.1 coordinate 4,287, forward strand.
CGTCGTTTCGGTGGACGGGTATCGGCTTGCCCTCCGGCGGGAATCGCTGGATGAAGAGACCGATCTGAATATCAGCTTCGTCGTGCCCGGCGCGGCGCTGAACGAGGCGGAGAAGATCGCTGCCGACAGTGAGGAGCTTGCCACCATCAGCATGGGCGCGAGGCACATCATGTTCTCCATCGGCGATACGGAGATCATCTCCCGCCGTCTGGAAGGCGAATTTCTGGATTACCGCAAGTCCATCCCCAGCGTGCATAAGTATGATATCTATGCCTCCCGCCGGGATCTGCTGAACGTGTTCGAGCGTGTGAGCCTGATGATCAGCGAAAAATACAAAAGCCCCGTGCGCTGCCGATTTGATAACGGTCTTCTGAAGCTTGCCACCGCCACCGCGCTGGGCAAGGCGACCGACGAGTGCGCCGTGGAAGGCGATGCGGAGGGCATGGAGATCGGCTTCAATAACCGCTATGTGCTGGAAGCCCTGCGGGCTGCCCCCGGAGACCGGGTGAATATCCAGCTGGTCAGCGGTGTCAGCCCCTGCGTCATCTGCCCGGAGGACAACGAGGATGACAGCTATCTCTATCTCATTCTGCCGGTTCGCATCCGCGCAGGAGAATAATATTGAAACGGGCGATTCATGAATCGCCCCTACGGCTTATTCTCATCTGTAGGGGCGCATCACGATGCGCCCGCAAAGGAAGATTTCCGAGATAAACACAGATTCTGAGGCGATACAAATGAAAGAACAGCTTATCGAGATCACCACGCCCTTTATCAAGCTGGAAGCGCTGCTGAAATTCACCGGCGCGGTAGGTACCGGCGGCGAATCCAAGCTTCGTATTCAGGAGGGCGAGGTGAAGGTAAACGGCGAAGTCTGCACCATGCGCGGCAAAAAGATCAGAAACGGCGACCGGGTGGAGCTCGGCGGCGAAGCCTTCACCGTGCAGGCCCCATGCGAATAAACCGGCTGGAGCTGCAGGGCTTCCGAAACTACCGGGAGCTGTGCTGCGAGTTCGTGCCGGATGTGAACGTCATCACCGGACGGAACGCGCAGGGCAAAACGAACCTGCTGGAGGGTGTTTATTACCTCGCCGGGGCACGGAGCTTCCGCACACGGACGGATCGGGAGATCATCGGCCTTGATGCCGACAGCGCCGCCGTCAGCGGGGATATCCACAGCGAAGTCCGCGACCAGCATATCGACATTTATCTGAGCCGCCGGGAGCGGAAGAAAATCTTTGTCAACGGCGTGAAGATGAAGTCCGCCGGGGAACTGAGCGGGCGCTTCTGCTGCACCCTCTTTTCACCGGACGATCTGGAACTGATCAAGGGCGGAGCGGCGGAACGGCGGCGGTATATGGATCTTGCCATCTGCCAGCTCAGGCCCAAATACGCAGAGCTGCTGAGCAGCTTCAACCGCATCTACGAACAGAAGACCCGCATTCTGAAGGATTATCGGGAGCGGGCGGATATGCTGGACGTACTGGATGAATTCAGCCTGAATCTGGCAAAATATGGAGCGGAGCTCATACGCTACCGCGCCTCATGGTGTGCACGGGCAGCGGAGGCTGCCGGGCGCATCCACCGGGAGATCTCCGGGCGGGATGAAAAGCTGCAGATGGCCTATCAGACCGTGGGCAGCATCGAAGCGCCGCTGGAAATGAGCGTAAAGGAGATACTCGAAGCGCTGCTCCGGCAGCAGGAGCGGCTCCGGCAGGCGGAGGTCGACGCGGGCCAGTGCCTCGCCGGGGTGCAGAAGGACGATATCCGCCTGCTCATCGACGGGACGGAGGCGGGAAAATTCGCCTCGCAGGGCCAGATCCGCACCGGCGCGCTCTCCATGAAAATGGCGGAGTGGGAGATCTGCCGGGATGAAATGGGGACGAGCCCGATCCTGCTGCTGGACGATGTGCTTTCCGAGCTGGACCCGGTGCGGCAGGACTATGTGCTGAACTCCATTCAGGACGGGCAGGTCCTTATCACCTGCTGCGATGAGGAAGAGGTCCAGCGAAAGACCGGCGGAAAGGTCATCCGCGTGGAAAACGGAAGGATCCTGTAATGTACTTATTCTTGGGCCAGAACGTGGTCGTGCCGAAAAAGAGCGTGATCGGCGTATTCGATCTGGATAACGCTTCCTCCAGCCGCATCACCCGGGATTATCTCACAAGAGCAGAAAAGGCCGGCCGGGTGGTGGATGTTTCCGGCGAGCTTCCCAAGGCGGTGGTAGTCACCGAGCAGGACGGGGTACAGACCGTGTACCTCTGCCAGCTCAATTCCTCAACACTGCTCCGAAGATGGGACGCGCCGGGTTTTCAGACAGGTTAAGTATCTTTTTCCCGGTTTCCGGAAAAACTCTGAATAGGATCGGATATTATTAACATACAGCATGGGTCGGGATGATTTCTCCGACACTTTCCATTTTTAACTTTCAACTTTCCACTTTATTACCCAGCAGATACAAAGGAGACACACTATGTCGGAAGAACTGGAAATCAGAAATGTGAGCCCCGTGGAACCCGCGGAAGCCTATGACGCCTCTCAGATCCAGGTTTTGGAGGGTCTTGAGGCGGTGCGCCTGCGCCCCGGTATGTATATCGGCTCCACCTCTACCAGCGGTCTGCACCATCTGGTCTATGAGATCGTGGACAATGCCATCGACGAGGCGCTGGCCGGATACTGCACGGAGATCCATGTGACCGTCGGCGAGGGCGACTGCATCACCGTTTCGGATAACGGCCGCGGCATTCCCGTGGATGTGCAGGAGCAGACCGGCCTCCCCGCGCTGGAGGTCGTCTATACCGTTCTGCACGGGGGCGGCAAATTCGGCGGCGGAGGCTATAAGGTTTCCGGCGGCCTGCACGGCGTGGGCGCCAGCGTGGTGAACGCTCTGTCCGACTGGCTGGAGGTCCAAGTCCATAAAAACGGGAACATCTATCAGATGAAGTTCTCCCGCGGCATCAAGACGCAGGACATGAAGATCATCGGCACGACGGATCGCACCGGCACCACCGTGCGCTTCCATCCCGATCCCCAGATGTTCGACGATACGATCTATGATTATGAGACCATCCATACCCGGATGCGGGAGCAGGCCTTCCTGAACGCGGGCCTGCGCATCGTCACCCGGGATGAGCGCCCCGGCAAAGAGGCCGAGGACGAGATGTGCTATGAAGGCGGCATCCGGGAGTTCGTTCGCTTCATCAATAACGGCAAGGCCGCGCTCCATGAAAACGTCATCTATATGTCCGGCCTGAAAGACGGCAGCACGGCGGAGGTCGCCATGCAGTGGAACGACAGCTACAGCGAAGTGATGGTCTCCTTTGCCAACAATATCCATACGCCGGAAGGCGGTATGCATGAAACGGGCTTCAAGGCCGCGCTGACAAGGGCGCTGAACAACTACGCCCGTGCCAAAAAGATCATCAAGGAGGACGAGAGCTTCTCCGGCGACGACTGCCGCGAGGGTCTCACCGCCGTTATCTCCGTGAAGCTGGAAAACCCCCAGTTCGAGGGCCAGACCAAGGCCAAGCTGGGCAACAGCGATATGCGCACGCTGGTGGACAGCGTGGTCTCCGATAAGCTGGCGGAGTTTCTGGAGGAAAATCCCGGCACGGCGAAGGCCGTCATTGATAAGGTCATCACCGCATCCCGCGCCCGTGAGGCCGCGAGAAAGGCCCGCGAGAGCGTTCGCCGCAAGACCGGGCTGGAATCCGGCCAGATGCCGGACAAGCTGCAGGACTGCAACGAGCGCGATCCCAGCCTGTGTGAAATTTACATCGTCGAGGGCGACAGTGCTGCTGGCTCTGCCATTCAGGGCCGGGACAGCCGCTTTCAGGCCATCCTCTCCATGTGGGGCAAGATGCTGAACGTGGAGAAGGCCCGCGCCGATAAGATCTACGGGAACGACAAGCTCTATCCCATGATCGTGGCGCTGGGCGCGGGCATCGGCGCGGAGTTCAATATCGAAAAGCTCCGCTATCATAAGATCATCATCATGGCGGATGCCGACGTGGACGGGGCGCATATCCGCACACTGCTCCTTACCTTCTTCTTCCGCTATATGCGCCCCCTCATCGAGCATGGCTACGTGTATTCCGCCGTGCCGCCGCTGTATAAGCTGAGCCGGGGCAAGACCCAGCGCGTCGCCTATTCCGACGAGGAGCGCGACCGCATCTCCAATGAGCTGCGCGGCGGGAACGACAACGTGAAGGTGGATATCTCCCGCTTCAAAGGTCTGGGCGAGATGGATCCCCACGAGCTGTGGGAGACCACCATGGACCCGGAAAAGCGCACTCTGCGGCGCATCACGCTGGATGACGCCGTGGCGGCCGACCGCATCTTTACCATTCTCATGGGCGAGGAAGTGGATCCCCGCCGGGAATGGATCGAATCGAACGCGCAGTACGTTGTGAATCTGGATATCTGAGGAGGTGACGCAGCATGGGACACAACAGAGATTATAAGCCGGAGGATATCCTTTTCCCCAATCAGAGCATCACGGAATCCGAACTGGTTGGAGAAATGCAGAAATCCTATATCGAATACGCCATGTCGGTCATCGTTGGCCGCGCCCTGCCGGACGTGCGGGACGGTCTGAAGCCCGTGCATCGGCGCATCCTCTACGCCATGTATGAGGACGGGCTGACGCAGGACAAGCCCTTCCGCAAGTGCGCCACCGCCGTCGGCGACGTGCTGGGCCGCTATCATCCCCACGGCGACGCCAGCGTTTATGACGCGCTGGTAAGAATGGCGCAGGACTTCTCCATGCGCTATCCCCTCATCGACGGGCACGGCAACTTCGGTTCCGTGGACGGCGACCCCCCTGCGGCCTACCGTTATACCGAGGCCCGCATGGCCAAAATGGCCGGGGAGATGCTGCGGGATATCGACAAGGAGACCGTGGACTTTATTCCCAACTTTGACGAGACCCGGAAGGAACCGGTCGTCCTTCCCTCCCGCATCCCCAATCTGCTGGTGAACGGCTCCAGCGGCATCGCCGTGGGCATGGCCACCAACATTCCGCCCCACAACATGAAGGAGACCATCGGCGCCGCTATCTGCCTGCTGGAAAATCCGGACGCAGGCCTTCCTGAGCTGATGGAGCATATCAAGGGGCCTGACTTCCCCACCAAGGGCATCATCATCGGGCGCGCCGGCATCCGTGCGGCCTACGCCACCGGCAGAGGACACATCACCGTCCGCGCCCGCGCCGAATTTGAAGAATACGGGCATGACAAGCAGCGCATCCGCATCATCGTGACCGAGCTGCCCTATCAGGTGAACAAGCGTCAGCTCATCAAGGCCATCGCAGACAAGGTGCGGGACAAGACCATCGACGAGATCTCCGATATCCGTGATGAATCCGACCGGAACGGTATGCGCATCGTCATCGAGCTGAAGCGGGACGCGAATCCGCAGGTGGTGCTGAATAAGCTCTATGCCCAGACCCAAATGCAGACTACCTTCGCCATCACCATGCTGGCGCTGGTGAACGATCAGAAACAGCCGAAGATCCTTTCTCTGAAGCACATTTTGGAGGAGTACATCACCTTCCAGATCGACGTGCTCACCCGCCGGACGCAGTATGACCTGCGCAAGGCCCGGGAGCGCGCCCATCTGCTGGAAGGACTCATCATCGCGCAGGATAATATCGACGAAGTCATCCGCATCATCCGCGAGAGCTATGACGACGCGAAGGAGCGTCTGATGGCCCGCTTCGGGCTGGATGATATCCAGGCCACCGCCATTCTGGATATGCGCCTGAAGCAGCTGCAGAAGCTGGATCATGAAAAGCTGCTGGCGGAGTATCAGGAGATCGAAGGAAAGATCGATTATTACGAATCCCTTCTGCGGGAGCCTGCCAAGCTGCGCGGCGTTCTGAAGGATGAGCTGACCGCCATCATGAACAAATACGGCGACGAGCGCCTGACGGAGATCCAGGACGCTGAGGGCGAGATCGACATCGAGGATCTCATTGACAAGGAGACCTGCGTGTTCACCATCTCCCGCGCCGGCTATATCAAGCGGATGCCCGCCGATACCTATCGGGTGCAGCGCCGCGGCGGCAAGGGCGTCACCGGCATGACCACCAAGGAGGAGGACAGCGTGGATAATCTCTTCACCGCCTCCACCCATGACTTCCTGCTGCTCTTCACGTCCTACGGGCAGGTCTATAAGCGCAAGGGCTATACGATCCCCGAGGCCAGCCGCACCGCCAAGGGCACCAATATCGCCAATATCATCCCCGTGCAGCCCGGCGAGCAGCTGCGCGCCGCCCTGCATATGTCTGAGCTGCCGCTGGAGCGGTATCTGGTCTTCGTCACGAAGAACGGCACCGTGAAGCGCATGAAGTTCGAGGAACTGAAAAATCTGAAAAACATCGGCATCCGCGCCGTCACGCTGGATGAGGACGATGAGCTGATCGCCGTGTTGAATACCTCCGGCGAGGATTACGTGCTCATCGCCACGCACGACGGTATGGCCATCTGCTTCCGGGAGACGGACGCCCGTTCCATGGGCCGCACCGCCGCGGGCGTGCGCGGCATCTCCCTGCGGGAGGGCGACTACTGCGTAGGCGCGGTCAGCTGCACGGCAGAGGACATCCTGCTCACAGTGGCCGAGAACGGCTACGGCAAGCGCACCGCCGTCAGCGAATATACCAGAGGCGAGGATCCCCAGCATCGCGGCGGTATGGGTCTCAAGAACTACAACGTCACGGCAAAGACCGGCAAGGTGGCAGGTATCCATCTGGTGCAGCCGGGCGACCATCTCATGCTCATGAGCTCCGACGGCATCGTCATCCGTATGGAGGCAGATTCCATCAGCCTGCTGGGCCGTGCCGCGCAGGGCGTGAAGATCATGACCATGCCGGAGGGCACCTCCATCATCGGCCTCACCGTCACCTCCGCCGAGGAGGAGCCGGAGGAGACGGACGATATTCCGGAGGAGACCGCCATGGAAGCGCCTGAGACCGGGGAGACGGGATCGGAAGCATGACCGAAGTCACCATCTATACCGACGGGGCCTGTTCGGGAAATCCGGGCCCCGGCGGCTGGGCGGCGATCCTGAAATACGGCGATGCAGAGAAGGTACTTTCCGGCGGCGAGCGGGAGACCACCAATAACCGCATGGAGCTGACCGCCGTCATTCGCGGTCTGGAGGCCCTGAAACGGCCCTGCCGCGTCCTCATCTACAGCGATTCCAAATATGTGGTGGATGCCATCACGCAGGGCTGGGTCTATGGCTGGAAAAAGAAGGATTGGATGCGCAAAGGAAACGAACCGGCAAAAAATCCGGAGCTGTGGGAACGGCTGCTGGAGCTTATGCGGATCCATGAAGTCAGCTTCAGCTGGGTCAAGGGCCACGCGGATAACGAGATGAACGCGCGCTGCGATGCACTGGCTGTTCAGGAAAGCAGAAAGTTTCGGGACAGTTGATTCAACGGTTTTGTATTTTACCTTGATATTCGGCATAAATTGTGCCAAAGTTTTTCTGAAAACCTCTTGAAACGGATATTCAAATTTGTTATATTATATTTGTTTGGAGCAAGTATTGATGCTATATAGCAAATGGGAGGATATCATGGTAGAATTAACAAATGCCGAAAAGAAGGCTATGTGCGAGGAACTGACCGAGCATCTGCCGAAGATTCGGAAGCTGCTTGGACTTACGCAGGCGGATCTGGGAAATCTGACCGGTCTCAGCAGAGTTACGATTTCACAGATCGAAAGCAAAAAAGTCCGTATGACCTGGCTGCACCTGAATGCGATTATGTTCATCTGCACCGCGAATCAGCGCTCCAAGGAATATTTCTATGCAAATAATATGCTCGGTCCCCGTTATCTCCAGTTCGTGCAGGGCAAGGATGAGAATATTCCCCCTGATTATAACGTGTCTGTGCGCACCGAAATGATCGATATGTATCAGAAGCTGCGCGGGGAATCCTGACAAGGATCAGGATTCCGTTCTGAAACTGCCACGGATCTCCGTTGTATGGCTTTCCGATTTCGGAAAGTGTCTGCACATTCGGGTTCTGCGGCAGTTTTTTCACGGCTTTTCAGAATCATTGTCGGATCCAGATTTCGTTTCCCTGGAAATAGATATGGGATGTTACAATATATATGTAGAAGAACCAGCAGGATTCCACCACATTTTGAGGACCGGGAGTTATTTGAAAAAAATCCGATTTTTTCAAAAATAAGTGTTGACATTTGAAAATGCCTGTGCTATATTAAGCAAGCTCTCGCGTGAGAGCGACCGAAACGGCGGTGAGCCGCGAGGGACGTGTACCTTGTAAATTAAACAATGCAAAGCTAAGCGAACGCACCAAACGGGCGCGATGATAAAACATCGCAACGTTAAGAATTTGAGTGAAGCTAAGATTCATTCTTCAATATTGATTTTGAGCCGAAAGGCTTGAGATACGATTTATTGAGAGTTTGATCCTGGCTCAGGACGAACGCTGGCGGCGTGCCTAACACATGCAAGTCGAACGGACGAGGCTCTTTCGGGGGCCAAGTTAGTGGCGGACGGGTGAGTAACACGTGAGCAACCTGCCCTTCAGAGG
>JAZQQF010000053.1:0-21629 GCA_045628925.1 Oscillospiraceae bacterium
CGGCACCGGCTCCGGCAGCTTTTCCCTGAAGACCGGCTGCAGCGTCACCCCGCCATCCGGCAGCGTGAAGCTGATCTCCGCCGAGGAAGCGTCCGCAAGCGTGACGCCCTGCGCTTCCCAATGGTCAAATTCATAGCCCGCGTCCGGCACCGCCGTCAGCGTCACCGTGTCGCCCACGTGATAGCTGTCCAACTGGCCCGTCACCGTGCCGCCCTCTGCCGCCAGCACCGTTACGGTCCCTTCGATCGCCTTCGGCATAAACACAGCCTTCACGGTCACGCTGCCCTCCGGCAGCGTGAAGCCGATCTCCGCCGAAGAAGCGTCCGCAATCGTGACGCCCTGCGCCTCCCAATGGTCGAACTGGTAGCCTTCGTCCGGCACTGCCGTCAGCGTCACCGCGTCGCCCGGAGCGTACTGCCCTTCGCCGCCGGTGACCGTGCCGCCCAGCGTATACAGGATATCGAGGCTGCCGCCGGTGCCGAAGCTCAGGGAGGCGGAGCGGAACGCGCCGGTCGCCACTTCCAGCTTGCCGGTCACAAAGCCCTGCGCCAGCGCGCCCAGCGTCAGTTCCCCGTCCGCCGTGACGGAGGCCGTTCCCTCCGCTGCCTGCGCGGTCCAGAATACGTTGCTGCCGTCCAGAACAAAGCGCGTACCGTCACTCGTCACGCCCAGCAGCTGCAGCCGGATCGTCTGCGCCGTGCTTTTCGCCGCCAGATTGCCGCTCTGCGGCACGGCGCCGTCCGCCAGGATCTCCAGCGAGACGATATCCGTCAGGCCTCGGTGGCTCACCTCGGCGCTGCGCGTGATGCGATTGCCCACCGCGTCCGCCGCAAGGACGGTGATCGCGTGGGTGAAACCTGCATTGTAATCGGGGATCGTCAGCTCAAAGGAGAAGATCCCGTCCGCGGTCATGCCGCCGTCCAGCTCCCGAACGGGCTTTCCGCTGATGACCGCCGTCCCGTCGCAGAGGACCGTGATGCGGCTCTCCGCGTCGGTGATACCGGAGACCGTCACGGTTCCGTCCGCCGCGGCGAAGCTGCCGTTCAGCGGACTTGTCAGCATCAGACGCGGCGCGGCGGTATCCACCGTGAAGTCGTAGTTCTCCCGGAAGGAATCTCCCTCCCCGTCCCGGCCGCGGAACGTGAGCCTATGGTCGCCGTCCGTCAGGCCCGTAAAGGCCGCCGTGATGCGCCCGGTATTCGTATAATGCCATGCCGCGTCCGAAACGCCGTCCAGCTCCCAGGTGCCGGTCACCGCTTCGGAAGCGCTGGCTGTGAAGGTGATGCTGTCGGCCGTATAGACCGTTTTCAGCCAGCTTTCGCCGGTGGCCGCATTGGTGCCGCTGAGAGTGGCAGCCGCGCAGTCAGCGCTCACCGTGAGCGTGGGGGTGGTCATCGCCGGAAGCGTCAGGTCGCCCGTACGCTTCTCTTTGCCGCGCACGATCTTGTCCGCTTCGCCGTCGCCGTCCGTGTCCAGCAGATGATAGGGCGTGACGCCGAGCTGATAGCTTTCGCCGCCCTTGAGGCCATGCTCCGTCCCCTCGCTGTCCACGTAGCTGCCGCCCACGCGGATGACCGTGCTGCCGCTCTCCGCCTTTTCCGTATTCAGGTCCGCGATCACGGCGTCGCCGCCGCCTGCCGGGTAGACCGAAACGAAATACCCCGTGGTCTTCGCGTCGCCCGTTTCGGGCACGGTGATCTCAAACTGCAGGTCGCCGCCCGGCGCGGCCGTAAAGCCGGGGATATCCTCCGGCTGGTTCGCGTTCGTCACCTGTACCGGCGCGGTGCTGCAGAGAACGCCGTTCAGCATCTCATCCTCCGCATAGACCGCGCGCAGATAATAGCTGCCGGAAGGCACGGTATCCGGGACATAGAAGGTCTCCGTCCCGGTGCTGAGATCCGCGCCGTCGTCCGCCTTCAGGCAGCCCAGCAGATACATTCCGTCCGCATCCGCGCCGTCAGGATCCAGCGTCAGATAGAAGCTCATCTGATCCAGTTCCCACAGCCCGCTGCCGGTCCATTCCACTTCCATCAGGCTTCCGGCCCCGGCATTCTCGCCGGAAACGCCAGTCAGCTTCGGCAGCGGCTGCACGGTATAGCCCAGCAGGCTGCTTTCCACGGGCGTCGTCAGATCCCAATCCTTCCCGTAGCAGACCGGATCGGTCATGGTAAAGGAGCAGGTCGCCGTGCCGCTCGTTTCGTCGAAGCTCACGTTGGCGTTGGCGCCCGCGTTGACCGCGTCCTCCATGGCGTAGGCCGGGTCATAGAATTTCAACGTATAGGGGCTGCCGCCGGCGTCGGAGACCGTGATCTGCTCTGCAAGGCTCCGCGCCTCCGCTTCGGAAGCGGCAGTATAGCTCAGCTGAATGGCTTCCGCCGTGCCGGTATAGCCGCCCAGATTGAAGCGGTGCTTCAGCTGTCCGTCATCCGACCAGAAGCCCGCCGTGCCCTGCAGCACCAGACTGTCCGCCGTCATGACCTGCGCCAGCACCGGCGGATCGAAGTTCGTGCCCACGTGGGCATAGAGGGTGCGGTCTGTTTCCGCGTCGTAATACATGGGGATATCCGTATATTCCGCCTCGTACCCGTCCAGCTCCAGCAGCGACGGGAAGGTGGGCTTGGCCTTGTCCTTGGCCGAACCGAAGTTCACCTCATGCTCGCCCCAGTAATAGGTGATGCCCACGCCGATGCCGATGACTTCGATCGCGCCCCAGATGCGCTCCGTGCTGATGCCGAGGTCGGCCCCGAACAGGGCGATCCCGCCCACCAGCGGCACGGATTTGGGGATCTTGATGGCCGCATGGGCAAACATCTCGAAGAACCAGTCGGAGTAATTGTCGCCGATCAGGACGATATACCCCTGTCCCTCGATCACGCCGCTGAACAGGTCCACGCTGATGCCGGCCTTCAGCTCCAGACTGGGATACCAGTCCAGACTGAGCAGGATGGCCTCAATGGCTTCGATCTCGCCCTTGATCTTCAGATCCTTTGCCTTCAGTTCAAAGCCGGTCAGCCCGACCTCCAGATCGCAGCGCCCGTCCAGTATCTGAATGATGCTGAAGCTCAGCGAGAGCATCAGCCGCAGCGGGGGCAGCGTATCCGTCAGGAAGATCGTGTCGTACAGGTCCTTGATACCGCCGCCGCCGCCTTTCAGCCAGAGGACGCCGGTTCCGTCCACGTTCAGGCCCGGCTCAAAGCCGCCCATATAGAAGTAGATCTCGTCGGGAACGGGGATGTTGTCTTTGCTCTTGAATTTCAGGTGCGCTTCCAGTGAGAACTTCGCCAGCTCCATCTCGCCCTCGAAGCCGAAGGCCCAGTCGTTGATGGTGTTGACCTCCAGCTCGCCCTCGATCTTGGGCAGCTTGTCGATGTAGTTCTGCACGCCGACCTTCACCTTGAAGTGCAGGCCCACGAAGCCCTCGCCGCAGCCGAAGAGGATATCCTCCACCATGACGGAGGCCGCGACGCCCTGCTTGTCATCGTCGTCCGGCTCCTCGGCGGATTTGAAGTCCAGCATCTTGTTGATGCGGCCCCGGTCATAGGCAAAGCGGTAAAGGCTGGCGCTGTCATCGTGCCACAGCTCCCAGAGGCCCTTCATCTTGCCGAAATAGCTGTTTTCTTCCTCATAATCATCGCCCGGGGACATGAAGTCCAGATCCAGCCCGGCTGAGAACGCCAGCACCCGGCCCAGCTCCTCGTCGTCATCCTTCATCACGCCGAAGGTGCCGTAGGCCATCTTGAAGGCCATGCCGAGGATGCTCTGGGCGATGCCCGCCGCATTGGGCCAGACGATGGAGATGGTGTCGGCATGGAAATCCTCATCCCGCTCACCGTTTTCGTCATAGGGGATCAGGGAGATATCGCTGCCCTGTTCCAGCTTGGTGAGAATGGCCTTTCCCTTCCACACGCTCGTCCGCGCATCGGAGGTATACAGCTCGCCGTCAAACTCCACGCAGATGGGGCTGTCCGCATAATAGGCCTGACTGTCATAGTGTTCATAATAGACCGCGATGCTGCCGCCCTCGAAATCCACGCAGCTGTTGATGGTGATGCCGTTATCCACCGTGTAGGTGCGGGTCGTTTCATCCAGCGTTTTCGTGCTGACGGCGCTGAAATAGGTGGCGGTCTCCTCCAGCCCGTTACCGTCCTCATCATAGATATAGCGCTTGTCGGCGGTGAATTCGCCGCGGAAAATGAGCAGGATCTCGCTGTAGTCCTCAGAGGCATAGGTCCCCTGCTTGCCCTTGAATTTCTCAAATTCCGCCTCGTCCGCAAAGGAGCGCAGCCGATACGTGATCTTCCCGGTATTCTTGCTGTCGCCGTATTTCACCGCGGCCAGAACGCCGTAGGTATCATTCTTGAACTTCGGGTCCTCGCTGACGGTGAAGTGCAGCGCGGGCGCCGTCTGAACCTGACAGGCCGCGTCCGCGATGCCTGCCGTGATGGCCGCGTCCGTCCATTCCAGCTGGAGATACCAGCTGCCCGCAGGCGTTTTCTGCGCTTCCGTCAGCGCCACGTCCATGACCCCGTCCTGGATCGTGATGTTCTGATGGGGGATCGCCAGCTTCGTCTTCCCGTCCGCCGAGCAGGCGTAAAGCGTCCAGTTGCCCCGGTCGGTCAGTATGTTCTCGGAGGTCACCGCCGCATAGAGGTGCCTTGTCCCGGTGGTATAGATGACCGTGGGGCTCATGGAAGCGAAGTTCACTTTGGGGACGTTCCCGTCCGCGCCGGGCAGCAGGATATACAGAACCTTTTCGCCCAGCAGCTTCTCCGCCGTCACTTCCCCGCTGTAGACCCCGATGGTGATGCGTTCATAGGTGGCTTCGTCGGAGCGCTTCGCCTTGAAATACAGGGTCTTCGTCAGCTTCTCGCCCACGTTCAGATGGTCATAGGCGATGGTAAAGGGTTCGGTGCTCGTAAAGTCCACGCCGGAGACCGCCTCGCCCCCGTCGGACAGGGAGCAGAGGCCGGAGGTGCTGCGCACCGCCAGCACCACGCCGGAATAATCCCGCGCCGCATCGCCCGCATAGTTTTCCGCGTTCACGCTGACGCTGAAATCCGCGCTGCCCACGTCCGTCTGCCGGATGAACGCGGTCTTCTCCCCGTTCAGCTCCAGCCGCAGCGGCGCGGTGGTATTGACGGAGACAGCACGGTCCAGACTGACCTTGCTGTCGGAATACACGCCGTAATAGGTCACAAGGTCGCCCCGGCCGTTCATACCCACGCTGCCCATGTCGAAATACAGGGCATAGGCGCTGTCGGCGGTCAGGTATTCATTCGTGCTGTTGGTGAAGTTCACGCCGGAGGGCGTAAAATCGAACAGCGTAGCGGCCAGATTGTTCCAGTGGCCGAAGGCCGCCTGATAGGGGATGGTGCTGTTCACGCTGAAGGCTTCCACGCCGGGCGCGGAAACGTCGTCCACCGCATAGAAGTTCTGCGGCAGGTCCGCGCCGGTGACGATCTGCTCCGTGGTGACCGTCTGCAGCGTGCCGCTGCCGGACTGCACCTGATACACGCCCCAGTCCTGCGCGCCCAGCGCCGTATCCAGCAGCACGCGGGCTTTGATGCTCACCGCCTCGCCGCTGTTGCGGCAGTTCAGCCCCAGAGAGACCATGCCATGCTCCGCAGATTCGGCATTGGCGAGGGAGATGGTCTCCGTGAAGGTCAGGCTCCCCACGCTCCACACCGCGCTGATCGCGTCGCTGTTCCCCGTCATGGAAACGCCGTTATGGCTGGGGTCGGTCAGCGGGCCGTATTTCCCGCCGAACAGATACTGCTCGGTGTTTCCGGAAGCGTCCGTCACCTCGAAGGAGAGGAAGGACGTGTCGTAATTCCCGCTGTGGTACAGCAGGTTTTTGTTGTTGTCCGATTTTTTCAGGATGCTGCCTTCCCCGGTCTGCACCGTGAAGCCGCCGTTCACTCGCGACACCGAAACGGTGATATAACCGTCCGACAGGGTCAGCGGGCCGGTCTCTGCCGCCAGAACGCCCAGCGGCAGGATCGTAAACAGCATGGCAGCGGTCAGAAGGAGCGACAGGAGACGTGTTCTGAGTTTCATATGTTCCCCCTCCTTACGATTCCACGAAAATCGTGGTGCGGTAGGTCATTCTGGACTGCGTGACCAGATACAGCGTGTAGAAGCCGCCCGACAGGGTAAAGCTGCCGTCCGCCTCCACCGGGAACCCGCTCCCGGCCGACTTCATCTGTCCGGCCGTCAGCGTTCCGCGCACCAGCTGCAGCGTATAGGGTTCGCCGTCAAAGGCAAGATTGGAGATCTCCAGCGTATGCGTTCCGGCGGCGATCACGGCGGTGCCGCCCTCTTCCGTCAGCTGTCCGTCGATGCGCACCACCGGCAGCCGGGCGTCCAGCACCTTCACATAGCGGGTCGCCTCGGCGGTATTGCCCGCAGCGTCGGTGACCGTGTAGACCACCGGATAGGTGCCGGGTCTTGCGAGGTCAATTTCCGCAGCGTCATAGCTCCAGCCGGTGACCCTCACGTTATCCCATGTTTCCACGCCGCTTCGCAGCAGCGCTTCCAGCTCTGCCGGGTCGCTGTTCTGCAGGAGCTTCACCGTGCTGCCGCTGAAACGGATGGTGGGCAGCGTCCGGTCAATATTGGAGATCGTCACGTAGAAGCCGGAGGTGTTCCCCGCGCCGTCCGTGGCCTTCAGCTTGAAGGTGCCGTTTTCCGTAAAGGTGAAGAGCCCGGAGCAGCAGAATTTTTCCGTGCTGCCGGGAATCTCCTCCACCGCCACGGTCTTTTCTGCGCCGCCGTCGGTATAGGTCACGGTGCAGGCTTCATCGGCCAGGATCTCCAGCTGAACGCCCGCGGCGGAAGCATCCAGCGCCTCCGTGTCGGCGGTAAGCTCCAGCTCCGGCGCGCGGTTATCCACCATGTCCCAGATGGTCAGATACGGCTCCATACTGCCGTAATCGTAGAGCAGGTTGCCCGCCCGGTCCACGAAGCGATACTGATGCTCCCTATTGTCGGTAATGGTCAGGATCAGCGGGGTCGTATCATCATAAACGGCCCCGTTCTGTTCCTCCAGCCAGCAGACCGGCTCGGTAAAGTAGATCGTGTATTCCGCCGCATAGGGCACGGAATACCCCTCGCGGCAAAGCGCCTTCCGTTCGCTGGCGTACTCATCGATCCCCGGCGCGGTCTTGTCGATCACGCTTGCGGGATCCAGATACAGCACGGTTTCGCTCTCCTGCCCGTTGGGGGCGAGAACGATGACCTTCGCCTGCTTCCAGCAGACGTCATTCTCATAGTGGACGGAAACGCGCTGAGAGGTGAACTCCCACCACATCCCGTAGCCGTAGCCGTCCTTCTCCGCTTCGCCGGAGAGCAGCAGCGACCAGATATCCTCCTCGTAATCCCGCACCATCACCGTCACGTCCGCGATAGGCTTATCCGCGGCCACGTGGGCGGTCACGTTCGTGTTCACCGGCCCGATGGGCGGCGAAGCCGGATCCAGCCCGCTTTCATCCTGGAAGCAGGGCGACCAGCTGACGCTCAGCGCCGGCGGCGTCAGGTCGATGCCGCTGACGGAGACCGTCTCGCTGCTCACGTTGCCCGCCGCATCCGTGGCGATCACCGTCGCTGCCGCGTTGGTGCGGAACACGAACTGCCACGGATACTGTGCGCTGTTGGCGCCCGTGTTCGTTTCCAGCACCGCCCCGGAAACGGCGACCGTCACGCCTGCGGTTGTATCCGTCCCGTCGTCGGTCTTGTCGGAGACCGCCACGTAGACGGTCTTCTCATACAGGTCCGTCTGCACGGTCTGCGTCTCGATTTCCGGCGGCGTGGTATCCAGCCAGTTGGTCACGTCGCTCTTTTTCAGCTTGAAGCTGGTGAAATTGTCCGCCGTCGCCGCCGTTTCGCCGGAAGCATTGTCGCACACCGTCACATAGAAGGAATCCGGCAGCGCTTCCAGATCGGTAAAGGTCAGCACGTTCCCGCTCAGCTCCGCGCCGGGGATCGTGTCGCTCGTCAGCGCGGCATAGGATGCGCTGGCGGGCGCGGCGGTTTTCAGCGCGATCTTCACGCTGCTGTCATCCCGGATGCGCAGGGTCAGGCTGTAGCCGGAGGCATAGCCCGCCCGCTCAAACGCCCGGCTGATCGCCGCATCGTCGTCCGTTCCGGCGAAATACTCCGTCTGCCGGAAGCCGAACGCCGTTTTCGTATAGATATCCACGTCCACGATGGGCGCGGCCGCATCCCGGAACGGCTCGGGCGGCTCCCCAAGGGTCACGCCCAGCTCGCTCAGGTCCACGGTGACGGACTTCGCCCGTCCGAAATCATCCTCATAAGTAAAGGTATAGCTGTCCGCATCGCCCATGCGGAACCAGTGCTCCGCGCCGGTGCCGCCGGTGGGGGTCACGTGGCGCTGGGTGGTATAGCTCACCTTCACGCCGCCGATGGTCACGCCCTGCGGCAGTTCGCCGGGCAGGAAGCTGTCGCCGTATTCCTCAAAGAAGAACTCCAGCTGCGCTTCCGGCGCGTCCTCCGCGACGTTCGTCAGGTCGATCAGCAGCCAGTCGCCCCGCTCCCATTGGTCATATTCGGAAAGGTCCTCCCCCGTCTGATAGGACGGATAGCGCAGGACCGCGTAAAGTCCGCTGGCGGTCGCTTCCATCTGCTTCGTTTCCTCGGCAATAAAGCCGTTTTCGATCGCCGGCGGGAAGGTCACGGAATAGCCGCTGCCGCTGCGTTCCACCTTTTTGGGCATCAGGAAGCAATCGTCCCCATCGGAGGCGGCGGAGATCGTCACCGGGTCAACGGTATCCTCCAGCGTGGAGATATTCAGGTCGAAGCCTTCTTCGCCGAACACCCCGTCCAGCGTCAGCGTCAGCGTATGGAAGCTGCCGAAGAGATCCCGCACGGTGATCTCATACTCGCCGTCCCTGGTGATGGGGAAGGCGTCGTGCCATTCGGTCGCATAGCCGCTGATATTCCGATTGATCCAGCTCTCCACCGGCTGCACCGGCTGGTCGAAGGAAACGAACAGCGCTTTATCATAGCTGTCATAATCGAAGTAGTCATAGCTGCACCCCGTCACCTTCACCTCTGCAGGTGCGACGCCCGTGCCGCTGTTGGCCGCCGGGGCGGAGGTGTTGGCGCAGGTATCCGTCGCCGTCAGGCTCAGCGTCATGCCGGAGCCGGTAAACGCCGGATGCACGATGCCCGTCACGGTCACGGTCAGGCTGCCGCCCAGCACGACGTTGGCGTTCGGGCCGGTCTCATTGACCCAGTGCAGCACGGCGTCCACGTCGGTGATGCCGGTGGCGCTGAGATCGTCCGGAGACCAGTGGAACTGACCGTCCTCCCCGTAGGCCAGCGTCAGCCTCAGTTCCGGACTGCCGAGGCAGCTGCCGTATGCGTCGTCAAACACGAGCAGCACGTCCACGGGCGCGGGCACCACGCCGCAGTTGCCGCCTTCGTAGCCATTGCCGTTATAGCCCGTGAAGCGGTTCGTAGCGAGGCATTCGTCCGTGATCGTGTACGTCGCGGTAAAGACGCCGTCTTCGCAGGTGAAGCTGTCCGCCGTGACGGTGGGCGCTGTCACATCCCGGAGCGGGGCTACGGCGATATCGTAGGATATGCCGCCGTAGATGTCCACCGCATAGACGTAAAGGTAGGAGTCCTCGATCGTCATGTCTCCCGGCTGGATCTCATAGAGATAGCTGCCGTCCGGCTGGGGGGTCATCTCCGTGAGGCGGTCGTTCGCCATGCTGTAGGCATACATGGTCTTGATGGGCGGGTAGTCCGCGGTCGGCGTGTAATACAGCTTCGGTTCGGCGGCAACGGAGAAATTCAGGCCGTCCGCAGCCGGGGAAGTCCTGACCGTTCCGGTGTTCCACAGGTCACCTTCGCTGGGAAGCAGGCTCAGATACCTGGGCGAAGTCCGGCTTCCGTTGATGCCCACAAGGGTCAGCTCCAGCAGGTTCACTTCGCCGGGCTTCAGCACCATATCCCATTCGTAGGGGGTGCATTTCAACTGGAAATCGAGGGCCGAGCCGTCGCGGATCTTGTTATAAAGGGTCTTTTCCGCGCCGGTCGTCAGGTTTTTGACCTCCAGATAGCAGAGGCCGATGACGCCGCCGTAGGACACGCCGGTATCTGTGACTTCGGTCGGCGCATAGCTGTCCGACGTGAAGTGGATCGTCAGCGTTCCGGTCTCCATCGTCGGCACGGTCCAGACCTTCCCGTCCTCTCCCAGCGGCACATTCTGCGCCGTACTGGCCAGCGTCAGGCCGGGGCCTGCGCTGCCGGGGACCGTGGAAAGCGCAAATTCCGCGCTTTCCACGCGCACGTCGTTTTCAAACTCCGTGGGGTCCAGCCACACGTTCCGGGCATATTCTCCGTTCAAAACGATCTGATACGCGTATCTGTGATCCGCCGTGGTGTCGGAATGGCGGGCAAGGCGCAGATACACGAAGCTGTACCCGGCGGGATAGTCTGCCTCCGGCATCCGGATATCCTGCGTCAGACTCTTCGAGATGGGGAACTCCAGCTTCTCCGTGCCGTGCTCCACCACAAGGGCGGAATTCTCCCAGTCGATGTCCTCATAATTCCAGCCTCTCGCATCCTTCCCGATGGAAAGGTGGAAGGTCAGGCCCGCCAGCGTTTTCAGGGGTCGGCGGGAATCCTGAGAAGCGTTCTGGGGCATATCCGTCATCGTCACCGTACTCGTCAGCTTCGCGTTCGGGAAGGCGTTTTCAATGCCGCACGTGCCGACGGAAACGGAATCCCGGCCGATGACATACACGCCGCTGTGTTTCTCGTTATTGCAGGAGGAAATGCGCAGCGTGACCGTGTCCGCGCTCACCGGATACGCACCGTTGCCCGCAGCTGTGGCGTAGGTGAAATTCACGCTGTTCTGCGCCGTGGTGAAGGCGCCCGCCCGGCCTGCCAGCACGGTCAGACGCAGGTCGCCGACGAAATAGTGGCTGGGATTCTCCGTGGAGGCCAGCAGCTGATACAGACCAAGGTAGTTCGAGCTGCCGCCCTCATAGCCGTTTGTCTTCGCGTCCCCGATCCGCTCAAACGCATACTTCCCGTCCGTGACGGTATAGCGCACCAGCATCCAGCCGCTCTGGGCGCTGGTGCCGCTCCCGGCGAACAGGTTCCAATCGGGATCAGCGCCTCCGGCCGCCTCGTTGCCGGAAGCTCCGCTGTAATAGCACAGGTAGGCAAGATCCGCGTCCGCTTCCCGGTCCAGCTCCTGCATGGGCAGCAGGAACACCAGCGCGTCGCTGTCGCCGATGGCGCTCACCTTCACTTCCGCCTGACCCATGATGCCGGCGGGATAGCTGAGTCCGTATTTCACGCTGGTCAGATCATAGCTGTAGCTGCCCAGCCGGACCGGCGCGCAATCGTTGCCGCTCCGGTCCTTCGCTTTCGCCCAGAGGGTGCCGCTGAAGCTGCTGTTCGCCGCCACGTTCTGCGAGGCCTCCAGATAGCTGCCGGAGACGCCGGCAGGCAGCCAGCTGTCGCCCTCCGCGGGCTCGGCATCCCCGGTCTTCCAGAGATACCATGCGTCCACCGGTTCCGTGGCGCTGAACCGGACGGTCAGCGTTCCGCCGCCCGTGCCGTTCAGCGCACGGTTCGAGTTCTCCAGCCGAAGCTCCGGCTTCACGTTGTCGATCACAAGGACGCCGCAGCCGCCCGCCGTGTCATAGAGGCGGCATTCCGTCGTGCCGGTATTGCCCGCGTAGTCCGTGGTGCGGAACTCCAGCGAGCTGCGGGAGATATTATAGGTAACGCCCTCCACCGGACGGAGGAACAGGTCCCATTCGCCGTCCACCTGCGTGAAATCGCAGGAAGTGCCCATTTCCCCGTTCTGCCAGCTTTCCGGCGTATTTCCCGCCTGCACGATGGCATACTGATAGGGGCAGGTAAAGCCCTGTTCCGTCCAGCGGAAGCTGCCGGTCAGGCCGTTCACGCCGGAGCCGGTGTCCGAAACGGTGAAACGCAGGGAAAAGGACCCGTCGGCATTCTTCACCAGCGTCTGGGGCGAAACGGTCGGCGGCGTCAGGTCAAGTGCGAAGCTGTGTTCGGGGGCCGCCGTGATGGTCTGCGCGGTGTATGCATTCCCCGCAAGGTCCAGCACCGTATCGGCAAAGACCAGCTTCGTGACCTTCACCGTGTCGCCCTCGCTCAGGTACATCCCTTTTTCCAGCTTCAGCGCCTCGCTGGTATACCGGTTCACCTGACCGTTGGACGCGCCCAGCCCGTACTGCGCGTTTTTGGAATCCACCAGCGAGACGCTCTGCCCCGCCACGGTGACCGGCGTCCCGTCTTCATAACAGAGGTTCGTCTCCATGGTCACGCGGTCATAGGAGGTGGAATAGATCTGCAGGCTGAGATCCGTAAAGGGCGCGGTCCGCTCGTTCAGATACACTCTCAGATAGATCACGTCGCCCACGCCCAGCGTATTGTCGCTGGCATCCAGATAGTCGTTTGCCGTCGGGTCATCCTTGCCCAGCGCTTCCTTGACGGACTCATTGAACAGCGTGGCGCTCACGTCCGTCATGGCTGCGAAGGGCGCTTCCCCGTCGACCGCGAACTTCACGGGGATCAGGTCGCCGCTCACGGCGTTGCCCGCGAGATCCGTAACGTAGGCGCTGGTCAGCGTGAAGCCCTCGGCGCTGCCGCCCGTTTCCGGATTGGCGATCGTGTAGCTTGCGCTGCCCTTCACCTGCTTCAGGGGGATATCCGCCGTCGCATGGAGGAGCGCCGTGCCGCCGGAAACGTCCAGCCCCTTGGCGCTCAGGTCCGCGCTCACCACGCTCAGCGAGGCGGGCAGGTTCCGGCTGCGCAGCTCCGCCGCCGTGGGCAGCTGGCAGGTAAAGGTCAGCTTGTTGTTTTCCAGCGCCGTGAGCCGGGCATACAGCTCCTGACTCTGCCCGTTCAGCTTCAGACCGATATACACGTTGTCATGGGCCGCGTCATCCGCAAAGCGGAGCGGCTCGTCAAAGTTCAGCACGATCTCCACCGTGTCGCCCGCTTTGAAAACGGTCCCCTCCGTCCCGCCGCGCAGGACGCGGGCGCCGCCGTCCTGATACGGGCCGCGCTCATCCCGGAAGGTGATCATCAGCTTGTCGATGCTGCCGCCGTGATTGCAGGTATCCCAGGCCGTGTCAAAGGTGGAATTGGTGGTCGTGAGATACAGGCCCTTCGTACTGTCCCGCATGGGGAGATACGCCTGATCGCCCCGGCGCACGGAGGTCTTGCTCAGCGCACCGAAGCCCGTATAGAAGTCCCCGTTCCCCGGGCAGCCGAACACCACGTCTATATAGCTGCGCACTTCCTGAGACTGGAGGTTCAGGATGCCGCCCTTATGCTTGTGGTGGTTATTGTGGAACAGGGCGGAGAAGCAGGCGGAAATGCCGCTGTAGTCATCCGTTCCGTACCAGCTCCTGGCGATCTGCTGAAGGGTGCTGCCTTCGTACCCGTTCCAGCTGACACGGCCGTCCTCCGAGATCGTCGAATCATAGTTCAGCCCCAGCAGGCCGATGGCATTATAGATGCCCGCGCCGCCCGCATTCGTTTTGATGGCGTCATAGAGCTTCGTGCTGTATCCGGTATACCGGTTCAGCACCGCAGCCTCCGGCTCCAGCCGGACGTAGGTCACGCTGCCGGAAGACCGGTCTACCGCGCGGGCAGGCGGCTGGATGGCCGGTGCCAGCGGCAGCAGCAGGCAGATTGCCACGATGAGGCTCAGGATCCGTTTCGTTGTGTGCTTCATGGCGATTCCTCCACTTGTTAAAGTGCTTTATACGGTCTGCAATTTCAAACCTCTGCAGAGCATAATCCAGTTTTATTTTATCACATACTCCTTTAAATGGAAGCCTTTTTTATGATTTTTTCCAGTTTTTCCAGTTTTTTGCCGTACCCGTCCTCCAAGAACACGCCCCCGAACCGCCGAGCGTTCCCGAGTCACGTACCGTCTGTTCAGTTCAGCAGCCGCAGCACCGCTGCCCGCCCGGCAGCAGTATCGTCATAAAGCGTTCCGCCGAGGAATGCCGTTTCATCCCCGTTTTCCCCGTGCCGGACGGCGAACACCGTACACGGTTCCGCGCCCCGGACGCGGCCGAGACTGTCCAGCCACGTTCCGTCCGAGCGGAGCGCGTCCTGCGGTTCCTCACAGGTAAACGCCGCGTCCCAGCGGTAGACCTCGTATTCCGTCCCGTCCTCCGTGAAGGCGTCCAGCGGCGTCAGCTCCGTGATGGTATACCCCGTGAATGCGCCCGCTCCGGCCCGTCGAGAAAGGCGTTCCAGCACTTCGGCAGCGCGTGCTTCCAGCTCCGCGCCATAGCGGCCGTATGATTCCGTGTCCACGCTGTCGCTGCTGGCGCAGCTGCCCCGCACGATGTCAACCAGCGCTTCATCCCGGAAATATCGGGTCTCCGACTTGCCCAGCCGGGGTTTATAATAGACCTCCACGATTCCCGGTTCCAGCCCGGCGCGCAGGTGCAGATGCTCGTCCTCCCCGGTATAGCCCGCAGGCCCGCCGGAGAAATAGACCTCGACCTCATAGCAGGCGTTGAACGCTTCCGGCGCTTCCACCGGTCCGGCTTCCGAAGCACGGCGCAGGGCTTCGCAAAGAGCAGCCTCGTCCACCGGGAAACGGGAGAAGATCACCAGCACCGTTTCCGGCGAAGCGGAACCCATGCGCTCGACGACCCCGGTCTTTGCGCTGCGGCTGTCGCAGTAAAAGGCATAGAGGCAGCTGCCCTGATACGTTTCGTCGTTCCACCCGGCAGATACCACGTAGAGGTATTCCCCGTCCGGCAGGGCAACGCTTCCGTCCTCGCTGAGTTTCAGCTGCGACCCCTCCGGGCTGAGTTCGTCCCACTGGGACGGGGCATAGCAGAAGACCTTCATGCTTCCCGGCTCCGGCCCGCCGGATTCAAAGGAAAGCGTGACCGATCCTCCGGCGCAGGCGGTCAGCGTAGGAATATTCTCCGGGTGCCGCGTCATCACCTCGCCGGGCGTCATGCAGTCCATCTCCGCGCCGCCCTGGAAGTGATACCAGCTGTAGGTCCCCCGCCAAAGCTGCAGCGGACTTCCGTCCCCTGTGACGGAGAGCATCGGCGGCGCCTGCCACGGCTCCGGTTCCGGCGCAGGCGGAGTCACTTCGTCCGCGGGCTCCTCCGGCACGAAATAGCGGTACTTCCCTTCCGCCCATTCCAGAGCGCCCGCCATCTTTGGCGCAGTGTATTTCCACCCGTCGATGCCAACGCTCTCCGCGCCGAACAGCACCTCGATGGGTTCCCCGTCCTTCACCACGGAAACCGGGTCGAACACGATGCGGTATTCCCACGCTTCGTCAAACACTTCCCCGGTGGGTTCCAAGATCAGGCTGTCGAAGGTTTTCAGACTGTCGATCTCACTCGTCACGGTGACGGTAAACGCCGAGTTCCGCAAGTACAGGACCGCCGCGCTTGCATTCTGCACGCCGGGGCGCACGGCTGAGGCCGGTTCCCCGGCTTTCCGAAGCTCGGCATACCACCAGACGGAGCTGTCGTCAGAATCCGGGTCGGTGAGCCCCTCTTCGTCCTGCCAGCCCACGACCAGCAGCGTCTTTCCGCTTCGCAGCTCCAGCAGGTCGGCAAAGCACAGGTGTTCCCATCCCGGCGGCGTGAACAGGCAGCGGCAGGCCCACCGCACCGACCGGGACGGGATGCGCCCGTCCCCCACCGGATAGCGCCGGCCGAAATTCCGCTTCGTGGGGCGGAATACCTCGAGCTGCCCCGCCTTCATGCTGCTCCCGTCCGTCAGCTTCAGATACAGATTCCCGTCCGCATCCACGATTGCGGAATGCACATCGTCCGATGAAAGTGCCACCGGCTCCGTCACCCACCGCCCGAACAGGGTCGGCTGATACCGATAGCCGAAAATGTCATCTTCCTTGGGCTTCGTTAGGAAGCACACCGCCGCCGCGAGCATCAGCGCGATGGCCGCCAAAATCACCCACAGGGCGGGTTTCCGGTAATTCAGCACGTTTTTCACCCGCGTTTTCACGTCCGTTTCCCCGAAGGCCAGCGGGCAGGCCGTCACCATGCGCCGGGGCAGGCTGCAATCCAGCAGCGCCTGCGAATAGGCCGCCTTTTCCGCCTTCTCCATGCCCCGCACGACCTTTTCATCGCAGGCCAGCTCGATATCCCGGCAGAGCAGCACGTACCCCAGCCACATGAGCGGATGGAACCAGTAGACCGACAGCAGCAGCCACCCCAGCGGCTTCCACAGCTGGTCGCCCCGGCTGAGATGCGCCCGCTCATGGGCCAGCACCTGTGCCCGCGTGTCCGCTTCGATCCCCGACGGGAGGTAAATGCGCGGAAAGAAGACGCCCAGAATGAAGGGCGAGGATATCCCGTCGCAGAGGTAGATATTTCCGGTTTCCCGCACGGACGCGCCCACCCGCCGCCGGAGCTTCACCGTGCTGAATGCGGCGTAGCCCAGCATCAGGCACGCCCCCGCCAGCCACACCCAGCCGAGCACGGTCAGCGCGTCCGTCCGCTTCGCCGGTTCGGACGGGGCGGGCGGTGTTTCGGCGTTTGCCGCAAATGGTTCTCCCGATGCTTGGATATGCTCCGTCCCGGTATCCGTCTGAACGGTCACGGTCTCCGTCCGCGGCGGCACAGGCTCCACGCGCGGGTTCAGACTAAGGGCGCTTTCCGGCAGCGCGGGCAGGATGAGCCGCAGCGCCACGATGGCCCACAGGAGGCAGTGCAGCCATTTTGGCGCTTTTTTCAGCAGGAAACGCAGGATCAGCACCGCGAGGATGCACAGCCCGGCGGAAAGGCTCCGGTTCAGGAGCGTGCGCAGCAGTTCTCCCACGGTTTCAGCCTCCGTTCCTTGCTTCGTCGATGAGCTTCTGCAGCTCTGCCGCGTCCGCCTCGCTCAGCCCCTTCCCCGACGTGAACGCCGCGACGAAGGCGGGCAGCGACCCGTCGAAGGTCTCCGCCACGAACGCGCGGCTTTTCGCCGCCCGATACTCTTCCCGGCTCATCACGGCGCGCACCAGCCCGCCCTCATTCCGGAACAGGCCCTTTTCGCAGAGCTTGCGCAGGACGGTGTAGGTCGTAGGTTTTTTCCATTCCAGTTCCTTCTGGCAGAGCTTCACCAGTTCCCCCGAGGGGAGCGGCTCGTTTTCCCAGATCAGCTCTGCAAAGCGGGCTTCAACCGCGCCCAGCTTCCATTCCTCCATGCTTCAGCCTCTTTCATAGTAGTCATACCCGCAGTTGGGGCAGCGGGGAAAATCGAAATCGTGGGGCTTGCCGCAACTGGGGCAGGTGCGCTGGGGCAGTTCCTCCTCCGGCTCGTCCCGGTCGCCCCGGTAAAATTCCAGCTTGCCGCATTCCGGGCAGCAGTAGATGCTCACCTTCATGCTCCCCGCCGCCAGATTCGGCAGCGTTCCCAGCAGCAGGCTTGCGTGGCCCAGCTGGATTTTTTCGGTGGATACGAAGCGCAGCGGCATTCCGCAGCGCAGGCAGTTCATCGTTTCATCGTACATGACTGATTTCCTTTCGTTCAGCGTTCGGTTTATCCTCAATAAACCTTCTTCAGTTTATCATCGATAAACCATCCTGTCAAGGTTTTTCCCGGAAACGCAAATGGAGGTTTGCATTTTGCGCGGCGGTGTGGTATAGTGTTTTCATCAAAATTATGGGCAGGCGCAGCGCGCTGCCCGGGAAAAGGAGATTTACCATGGATAAACTGATGGAGTTCCTGAACGAGGCCGGCACTTTCTTCTACGCCACCTGCGACGGTGACAAGCCCCGCGTGCGTCCCTTCGGCTTCCGCATGGTCATCGACGGCAAGTTCTACTTCGGCATGGGCAAGCAGAAGCAGAGCTACGCGCAGACCATGGCCAACCCCAACATTGAGATCTGCGCCATGAACAAGAAGAGCGAGTGGATCCGCATCCGCGGCATCGCCGTGCCCGACGACACCGAGGAGACCATGGCGAAGGTGTTCGAGAACAGCCCCCATCTGAAGATGCTCTACAACGAGCAGACCGGCAACGTGCTGGGCAACTTCTGGCTCAAGGACGGCTATGCCGAGATCGCCAGCATGAAGGGCGACTTCGAGTCCTTCAACTTCTGAGTTTTTTCACCCCGAAAGGTGCAGCCCCGCCGGGATCCCGGCGGGGCTGCAGATACGGTTTTAATATGATATCCGGGTGTAGCCCAGCTGGTAGGGCGCGCGTTTTGGGGGCGCGAGGCCGCGAGTTCGAATCTCGCCACTCGGACCACGTCGGAGCGGACTTCATATCGTTCGCTCCGACTTTTTTATTAAAAAGTCAGAGTTCATTCATTCCGTCGCTCCTCCTTTCCAAATCGAACCCGCTTCGCTGGGCTTCGATTTAGGGCGCAAAACGCGGAGCGCGGAACTCCTTATGAACACTCGTACCAGGAAAAAAGCAGCCGCACCGCCGCTTCCCCCGTCTGCCGCAGCCGCCGGTATTCCTTTCGCTGCCCCAGCAGATCCAGAAGCCCGATGATGCGGGAATCGTAGTGTTCCGCGCTGATCCGTTCCAGACAGGCGACGGCCCTGTCGGATTCTCCGGGCTCTGCCACAGCCTCGCCAGCAGGAACAGCGCAGTGTCGGTCTGCTTCGAGTCGCCGCAGGTATTCGTGACCTCGGTGCAGAGCCGGACGGCGTTCTCCGCTCCTGCGGCGGAATGGTCGGAAACCACCGTTTCGGCATGGCGGCAATGCCGCGCCCGCCGGTCGCTCTTTCAGTGCAGCCGCTTCCGAAGCGCGATGCTCAGCGGCAGCCCGAAGGCCAGCATCACGACGGAATCGGAGATCCACGCCGCGATGGTGGTTGGGATCTTCAGCGCGATCGGCAGGTCATACATGGCGCAGTCGATGAACAGCTTCGCCGCCGCGCCGGGCAGAACGGCCAGCGGCACCACGATCAGCGCGGAGATGATGAGCTTTTTTCGCTCCTTCCCGTCGATCCTGTGCAGGACGAAGCCGATGATCCCGCCCGCGATCACGTTCATCACGATCCAGCCCGGCGAAACGCCCCGCTGGCTCATCAGCGCGCTTTCCAAGAAGGCGCCCATGCCGCCGATGATCATGGCGGGCGCCGCGCCGAACTGCACCGCGCCCACCATCAGGGCGATATATCCCAGATCCAGCGTGATATGCCCGGCGATGGGGATCTTCAGCATTGCCGACAGCACGAAATACAGCGCGACCATCATGGCGATCAGCGCCACCCGTCTGACTTTGCCGGTATTCATTCCATCACTCTCTTTATCTTTGCATCAAAGGCCCCGCGCCGGGCCGTTCCATTGGATCTTCCGCGCTTCCAGCCATGCGTCAAATTCTTTCCCGATGAGCTTTTCCCCGGTCATTTCCCCGGCTGCGGGCGAAGCAAGGAACAGGATGACCCGGTTCAGGATATCCGGCGGCAGCATTTTCATCCCGCCAAGGCGGAAGGCTTCCCGCATCGCATCGGTCGCCATGCCCGTATCCGTCGCGCCGCCGGGGCAGATCACGTTCACCGTGATGCCGTATTCTTTGAGTTCCGCCGCCATGACCATGGACAGGGTCTCCGCCCCGGCTCGGGCAGGCCCATAGGGGATCATGCCGCTGCGCGTCATGGTGGGTGTGTTGGTGGATACGTTCACGATCTTCCCCCGGCCCGCTTCCAGCATCATGGGCACGAAGGCGCGGGACACCAGAAAATAACCGGTGAAGTCGGTTTCCGTCACGTTGCGGAAGGTATCCGCCGGCACCTCCCAGAAATGGGACACGCCCTCCATCCCCGGCGCGTTGTTCCCGATACCGGCATTGTTGATGAGCAGATCCAGCCGGTCGAAACGATCCCGGAACCATGCCGCGGCAGCCGCCACGGAGGCTTCGTCCCGCACGTCCATCTCCAGCGCGTAAACGCTGCCGCCGGTCTCCTCCAGCCGCTGACGGGCTTTTTCCAGCTTTTCGCCGCCCCGGGCGGCGATGACCACGACCGCGCCGTGTGTGAGCAGAGCGCGGGCCATCTGAAAGCCCATGCCGTCGGAGCCGCCGGTGAGGAACACGGTCAGGCCGCGAAGGTCCGGCTGCGGCACAGATCCGTCGACCCGGAACCGCGGGCCTTCCTCGCCCACGGCTTCGTCCCCTGTGCAGGGCCGGAATCCAACCTTCTCCAATACCCGCTGGGAGGCGGCGTTATCCGGCGCGGTCTCGGCATAGACCGTGGACACCCCCGGCTGCGACAGCGCCCATTTGACCGCCGCCTGCACGGCCTCCGTCATATAGCCCCGCCCTTCAAAGTCCGGCTCCATCCCGTATCCGATCTCCACGCCGCCGTCCGCGGGTGGGCCCTTGAAGCAAAGGTCGCCGATCGTCCGCTCCGGCGCTTTAGTCAGCGTCAGCGCCCAATCCGTATACCACGGGAAGTCCTGCGGGGCTTTCCGGCAGCCCTCCAGCATCTCTCCATAAGCCGCTTTCAGTTCCGGTTCCGCGGTCTCCGCGATCTTACGGGCCAGCGCGTCCGCCGTCATCGGCGTGATGTGCAGCCGTTCTGTTTTCAGGATCCGTTTTTTCTCCATGTGATTTTCTCCTTCCGAGGTCGCTGACTGGAGATTACCATATTTTGAAATCCAAGGCAACCGCTTTCTTTGCGGGACCCGTTGCCGTTTTTCCCGTGCTGTGGTATAGTGAAGCATGATTTCCGGCTGGAACGGGAAAGCCGGATACCTTCTTCGGAAACGGAGGAAAACCGTATGCATCACAAGTCAAAGCTCCGCATCAGCTTCAATGCGCCTGCCGTGCTGGGCTTCGCGCTGATCTGCGTAGCCGCGCTGCTGCTGGACTTGCTCACCGCAGGCGCGGCAAACCGGATACTTTTCAGTGTCTACCGCTCCTCATGGCTGAATCCGCTGACCTATCTCCGCTGCGTCTGCCACGTGTTCGGCCATGCCGGTTGGAGCCACCTGATGGGCAATCTGATGTATATCCTGCTGCTGGGCCCCATGCTGGAGGAAAAATACGGCAGCCGGAATTTGGTCATCGTCATGCTGGTCACCGCCGCGGCGACGGGCATTTTCAACCTGATCTTCTTCCCCCGGGTCATGCTGCTGGGCGCCAGCGGCATCGTCTTTGCCATGATCCTGCTCTCCTCCATCACGGCGACGAAGGAGCGGACGATCCCCCTCACCTTCCTGCTGGTGGCGGTGCTCTACATCGGGCAGCAGATCCTCACCGGCGTCTTCACTGCCGACAACGTCTCCCAGATGGCGCACATCGTCGGCGGCGTCGTGGGTTCGCTGTTCGGGTTCATTCTGAACCGCCGGGCATAAATGCGGGGACCGTCCGGATATCGAAAAAGCCTCCATCCTTGCGGATGGAGGCTTTTGTTCGTTTTGATTACGCTTCCTCGCCCTCGGGGATGATGACCGTGATGAGGTTCAGGCAGGAGGCAGCGCACCAGCTGGACCAGGGCCACCCGTCGGAGGCCACGGGGCCGGGCGCGATATACACCGGCTTGCCGGTGGCGGGATAAACGTCCGTTCTGGGCGGGAAGCCGAGGATGCAGCCCTTCTCCTGCACGTGGGCGGCGAAGCGGCGGGCGATCATGGCGGCTTCTTTCTTCTTTCCGGCCAG
>JAZQQF010000054.1:0-3933 GCA_045628925.1 Oscillospiraceae bacterium
ACGCTGAGAGCCCCAGTCATCATGGAAGGAGATGACGTCGGCATGGAGGTACTTGCGGTAATAATAGATGTACTCGTCATAGAAATCGGCCAGCTTGTCGAACAGGCGATGCACGCCTTCCTGCTCGTCCTCGTCCACCAGCGCGAAGGCGGCGTTCTCGAAGTCCATGAAGGAGATCAGTCTCTCAAAGAAGCCGGTGAGGATGGTGACGACCAGCGCCTTGTCTTCCTTGATGTAGGTATCCTTGTTGCGCTCATAGCAGGCTTCCCAGTCCATCAGGTCGGCCACCTTGGGGAAGGTGATGTACTTTTCCCATTCGGTGATATCGGGCACCTTGGGATTGCCGCCGCGGACCATGCTGCCGCCGACGGTGGGAACGTATTCCCATTCCACGCCGAACATATCGGGGCCGCCGGCTTCCTTCAGGTTGTCGATCTTCTCCGCCTCGAACACGAAGCCGCGGGCCACGTTATCGGGCACCTTGGGGGTGATCATGGTGGTCTCGCCGAAGCTGGCGGGCATCCACATGGAGCCTTCGCCGCCCACGTGCAGCATGTAGTTTTCCTTGGCGGTGATGGGGGTCTTGTAGATCTTTCTGCCGGGTCTGCCGAACATACCGGGCTCTTCGCCGATGGGTTCCAGTTCAGCCTTGTTGAAGGGGATCTTTTCCATAGTGATTCTCCTTATCTTATTTTTCAGGCTGCGCCGCTCCCGCAGAGCGCCGCGCCAGAGTTTATGAATGGTTTGCTGTCCTCAGACTTTTTTGACGTTAGAACGGCCCTTTTGGTCCCACCTGCCCGTGCAGCTGCTGGAGGGCAAGGTCTTTATCCGATGCGCGGCTCTCGTCGTCCCAGAACATGGTGACGGGCTTCTCCGCCGAATACGCCGGCCAGTAGGCCATACCGGCATGGTTGGGGTCGCCATAGCGGGCGAAGGCAACGTAGGCCCCCGCGATCTCCGCTTCCAGCTTTTCGCTCACGCCGGGTTTATAGCAGATGGGCACCCGGTCGATATTGTGGAAGGCGAAGGGGATATCGGAACAGTGCCACGCGGGCTTGCCGCCGTCATAATCAAAATTGAAGGCAAAGAGGTAGTTATAGGCCTTCGCCCGGCAGGTCTCCGCCCGGTAGGCGCAGAACTCCATGGTGCCGAGGCGGTTAGAAATGGCCAGCAGATCCGTCACGTCCTTCTCCGGGAAGGCTGCGCGGAACAGGCGGATGAGCGTGTCGGCATTTTCCTCGCCGAACTGCGCCGCGATGAGGCTGCGCTTTTCGCTCTCGGACATCTGCGCCCGGCCTCTCGGCGCGGGGGCGAAGCCCCATTCGGCAATGACGGAGCCGACCATCACGGGGATATCCTTCGCCCAATCCAGATAACCCACCTCGTAGGGGTCGCCCAGATACCAGTCGTTGGGCGTGGGGGCCCAGAAGCCCATCCCGGCCTGCCTGCCGAGACCGGCATAAGCCTCCTTCAGATGCTCGAAGGGCACGGTCTCCAGCTCATGGATATCGCTGAGGCCCAGCGCTTTCAGCAGCGCTTCGGCCAGCGGCTTCATGCTCACCCGGGGCATCGGCTCCCGCCTGCCGCCCACGCCGCTCATGAGGATGGCCCGGTGGAACAGACCCTCCGCCGCGGGCGTTGTCATCATGGCGTTGACCTTTCCGCCGCCGCCGGACTGACCGAAGATGGTCACGTTATCCGGGTCGCCGCCGAAGGCCGCGATATTGTCCCGCACCCATCGCAGGGACTCCACCAGATCGGCCTGACCGGCGTTCCCGCTGTTCGCGTATTCTTCGCCGAATTCCCGCAGGTCGAAATAACCGAGGATGTTCAGCCGGTGGTTCACGGTCACCACCACCACGTCGCCGAAGGCGCTGAGATGATCCCCATCATAGGCGACCATCTCCACGCTGGAACCGGTGGAATAGCCGCCGCCGTGGAACCAGACCATGACGGGCTTGCGGGCTGAGGGGTCGATGCTCTGCGTCCACACGTTCAGCGTGAGACAATCCTCGCTTTTCGGCCAGAAGCGGTGGGGGATCATCACGTCGCCCGCCGGATTTTCCTCATCCAGCAGCGGGCAGACCGGCCCGAAGAACTGCGCATCCTTCACGCCCTCCCACGGCTGCACCGGCTCGGGCTGGTGGAAGCGCTTTGCGGAAGCATACTGCACGCCGAGGAAGTGGAACGTACTGTCCACCTGATAGCCGCGCAGCCTGCCTGCTTTGGTTTCAACGACCGGGTAATCTTCCGTGCAGATGAACGTTTTCTCCATGGCTGATCCCTCCGATGATATCTATTCTATTCTAATATTGTATCACCCTTTTTATCACCGCGCAAGAATTTTCCGGAATTTCCGGCGAAAAACAAAATCCGCCGGGCAGCACCGCTGCCCGGCAGGCGGGATTCAGATTTTGATTATGCGCGCTTCCACTTCACGCCGTCCTTCGTATCCTCGATGACGATGCCGCGGGCCTTCAGTTCATCGCGGATGCGGTCGGCCTCCGCCCAGTTCTTCGCCTTCCTCGCGGCGGTGCGGGCCTCCACCAGCGCATCGATCTCCGCGTCCTCCTCGGAAGCCTCCGGCGCGGCGGCGTTCAGCTTCGCGGCGGCCTCGATGAGGCCGAGGGAAAGGACTTCGTCAAAGTCGGCAATGAGCTGCCGCTTGGCTTTGCCGGAGACGTCGGCCTTCAGCACGTCATAGAGCGCGGTGATGCCCATACTGGTGTTGATATCGTTCCCCAGCGCAGCGTCGAAGCTCTCGCGCAGCTTCGCGCAGGCGGCCTCGTCCACCTCGCCCTCGTCGGGCAGGGCGGCGATGCGGGCCACCAGCTTATTGTAGGCCGCGACGGCGTTGTCCAGCGCTTCCCAGCTGAATTCCAGACTGCGGCGGTAATGGCTCAGGAGGCAGAAGAAGCGGTAGGCCAGCGGGTCGTAGCCCTTTTCCTCCAGCAGGGACACGGTGAGGAACTCGCCGCTGGACTTGCTCATCTTGCCGCTGGCGGTGTTCAGATGCAGCACGTGGAACCAGTAGTTGCACCACTTGTGACCCAGATACGCTTCGCTCTGGGCGATCTCATTCGTGTGATGGGGGAAGGCGTTGTCGATGCCGCCGCAGTGGATATCCAGATATTCGCCCAGATACTTCATGCTGATGCAGCTGCATTCGATGTGCCAGCCGGGGTAGCCCACGCCCCACGGGCTGTCCCACTTGAGGGCCTGATCTTCGAACTTGGATTTGGTGAACCACAGCACAAAATCGTTCTTGTTGCGCTTGTTCACGTCCTCCTCCACGCCCTCGCGGACGCCCACCAGCAGGTCTTCCTCCTCGTGCTTGTTGAACACGTAGTACTCCTCCAGCTTGGAGGTGTCGAAATACACGTTGCCGCCCGCGAGGTAGGCATAGCCCTTCTCGATGAGGCCGGAGATGACGCGGATGAAATCGTCGATGCAGCCGGTGGCGGGCTGCACGGTATCGGGCTTGCGGATGTGCAGCTTTTCACAGTCGGCAAAAAAGGCGTCGGTATAAAACTGCGCGATCTCCATGACGGTCTTGTGTTCCCGCCGGGCGCCCTTGAGCATCTTGTCCTCGCCGGTGTCCGCATCGGAGCTGAGATGGCCCACGTCGGTGATGTTCATCACCCGGTCCACCGCATAGCCGCTCCAGCGGAGATACTTTTCCAGCACGTCCTCCATGATGTAGCTGCGCAGGTTGCCGATGTGTGCGAAGTGATAGACCGTGGGGCCGCAGGTATACATTTTCACCTTGCCCGGCTCCCGGGTCTGAAATTCCTCCACGCTGTGGCTGAGAGAGTTATAGAGCTTCATATATCGTTCTCCGTTCCGAAGTAAAATTCTGAAAAGTGCAATCTATTATAAGCGCTTTTCCAGCACTTTGCAATTGTAACTTTCCGCTCCCGGCGCGGAAATCCG
>JAZQQF010000055.1:0-2470 GCA_045628925.1 Oscillospiraceae bacterium
AGGACGCGGAAAGGGTGTTCGATCTGGTGCTCAGTCAGCTCCGCCTGATGACCAAGGGCGGCATGGTGCCCGCGCTGGTGAAGACCGGCTCCATCGTGCCTGAGGCCTGCGTGCCGCTGTGGGGCCTTGTGATGCTCCGCAACGCCGACTGGTCGAAGATCCCCGCCGAAAAGGCCGAGGAGATGTACTGCCTGCTCACAAAGGCCATCGGCTGGTGGGAGAAGAACCGCAGTAAGGACGGCGAATTCTTCTATGCCTACGCCCATGAGAGCGGCTGGGACCACAATGCGCTGCTGCCCGGCGGCGCCCCCGTGGTGACCCCCGATCTGGCGGGCTGGATGGCCGCCAACTATGCCGCGCTCGATAAGCTCTCGAAGCTGCTGGGCAAGGCGGAAGACTTCGCCGCGAAATCCGCTGCGCAGGTGGAAGTGCTGAAGAGCCTGTGGACGGGCGAAAACTACGTCTGCCGCAGCGCGCTGGACGCCAGCGTGAAGACCCCCTGCACCACCGCTCTGAGCCTGCTCACCGGCGTTCTGGGCGACCTGCTGCCGAAGGACATCGCCGAAGCGCTGGACGCGTGGCAGATCACCGGCTTTACCCGTGTGATGACCGGCCTGCTGGCCCTGCAGTGCGCGAAGAAGTCCGCTGCGCTGGTGGCCGCCGGTGCTGAAAAGCCCAAAGCGGGCGCCGCCGCGTTCTATGACCCGACCCTCTGCGCCATTCTGCTGGCGCTGGAAGAAAGGAGCTGAAAGCCATGTTCGGAACCGGTGAAAGATTTGACCTGACCCATGCGGTCTATGCCAGAGAAGGCAGCGCCTTCTTCCTGATCGAAAACTACTATACCCATCTGCTGCAGCTCAGCTCCTATAAGCCCGGCGCGTGGATGGATTCCAACCCCTTCCTGTTCTCTCTCCGTACCTTCGCGGCTGGCAGGGAGCAGAGCTACACCTATCACGGTGACCCCGGCAGCATCGTGCTGACCACCATGGTCGGCCAGCTGGAGATCATCTTTACCTATTATGAATACGCCCGCATTCTGGGCAAAAAGGGCCTGAGCCTCCGCTTCGAGGCTTCGTCCTATAAGCCCGGCCCCAACATGGGCCCCGCCGCCTGCCACGGCGTCTGCCACCTGCCGGACGGCAGCGTCGAGCTGACCTACGGCACCTACGGCAAGCTGCGCTTCCGCCCCCTCAAGGGCAGCGTGAAGATCGACGCCGCTCAGAACGAGAAGGGCGTTTACACCTCCGTGGCCGTGGAGCTGCAGCCGGATGAGAACGGTGAGCTGGATTTCGCCATGCACGAGGACATGAAGGAGTTCACCGCCTTCCCCGAAAGCTATCCCACGCCCGACGAGCTGCGGCGCGACGGGTTTGACCGCATCGCGGCGTTCCGCAAGAACTACAAGAAGCCTGCCAGGGGCTTCGAGAAGCTGTTCCAGTATGCCACGTGGACCGCGTGGTCCCACCGCACCAAGCCCGGCGCGGGCGGCATCTACAAGAGTCCCATGATCCTCATGCATTATGAGTATCTGGGCGAAGCCTTCAGCTGGCAGCAGGCCCTGAACGGCATGGGCATGCAGGGCGACCCCAAGGAAGGCTGGCGCATGATCTGCAATATGTTCGAGTATCAGGACGAGCGCACCGGCCAGCTGCCCGGCAACGTGGGCTTCCTCAGCTGCAACGCGGGCATCCAGCCCCCCATTCAGGGCTTCGCGCTGGACTTCCTGATGAACAAGATGGGCGACAGCTTCCTCACCGAGGAGAGCTGCGCGGAGATGTTCCCCAAGTTCGCCAAATGGGCGGAGTTCTGGGCGACCTACCGCAGCGCCGGTCGTGGCGACGACGTGCTGAGCATCGACTCCCCCAATGATTCCGGTTGGGACGACGCCACCATCTTCAAAGACGGATTCCCCACCATCAACCCCGATCTGCTGGCCTTCATGACCCTGCTGCTGGAAAAGACCGGCCTGCTGGCCGAGCGCTGCGGCAAGCTGGAAGAGGCGAAAGCCTACTATGCCCGCAGCGAGAAGCTGCTGAAGTTCATCGTCGATGAGCTGTGGAACGGCCAGATGTTCGTCACGCTGCACAACGGCAAGCCGGTGGACAGCCTGTCCGCCGCCTGCTTCCAGCCCATCATCCTCGGCAAGCGTCTGCCGCAGGAGATCATCGATAAGGTGGCCGAGCAGCTCACGAAGGAAGGCGAATGGCTCACCGATATCGGTCTCGCCTCCGAGAGCCTGAAGAGCACCGACTGCGCGTGGGGCACCAGCACCTTCGTGCATGGCCGCGTGGTCGCGCCTGTGAACGCCTCCCTCTGGGCCGGTCGGAAGCTGGCCGGAAAGAAGAAAGAAGCCGCCATGATCGCCCGCCGCTTCGCCGCCCACGTGCAGGAGAAGGGCTGCATCCTCGGCTTCCCGCCCAGAACGGACGTTTATCCCGCCACCGGCAAGCCGGTGTATATCGCGCCCGGC